>NZ_JBNXVS010000022.1:0-100966 GCF_050565655.1 Nodosilinea sp. AN01ver1
CGACTCGGGGTGGGTTTGGGGAACCGTAGCAGGGGATGGAGGAGAAAGATGCATAGAGCCTAAGGAAAAGATGAATCAGCCTGAAACTCTAGCATCTTCAGCCTTCCTTGAGAATGAAATGGCCCTGAGTCAAAGGTTTGTACTTCAGTCGCACCTGCAACAGGAAAATTAGGGTCAGTTAGTTCTCGATAAACGGCTTCAGGAATCAAAACTGTTCCGTACAGTTGGTGTAGGAGGTAAAGGTGATTGATTGCAGCGAGGTTATTGATGGGTGATGTGTCGCTGACAATAATCACAATCTACCCATCTCCCGCAGGTTTTGAATGTCCTGTTCAAAATCTTCTACCCCGTAATGCACTGGGATGTGTCGACTGGCGAGCAGGTGTTGAAAGGCGACGCGGTGCATTGTTGCAAAACGACTGGCTTGGGCAAGGGTAAGCTTTTCACGCTGAAAGAGCATCACAGCGATCTCCTGACGCATTTCAGCTTCAGTCATGCGAGTAGCAGTTAAGATCTCATCGGGAACAACAATGCTCATAGCCCAATTTCTCGCTACTTTTTCTATTGTACGCTTATGGAGCAATTCACTGGCGGTTGTCTGTGCGGCAATGTTCGACTTGTGGCAGCAGGGCTGCCATACCGAGTTGGCCTCTGTCACTGTCTCGACTGCCGCAAACATCATGGAGCCCTCTTCTACGCCGCCGCAATCTTCCCTCAAGCTGCCGTAACCATCGCTGGCGAAACCCGCGACTACAACGGGCAATTCTTCTGCCCTCGCTGCGGCTCATCCGTTTTTGCCCGCGCCGATGATGAAATCGAAGTGCACCTGGGCTGCCTGGATGCCCCCGACCAGCTGATGCCCACCTACGAAAACTGGACTATCCGTCGCGAGTCGTGGCTGCCGTCGTTTCCGCTGGCCAGGCGGTATGAGCGCGATCGCGACGCCACCAGACGCTTGGAACCGTAGGTTTCACGATAAGTTTCCAGCTCCAAAGGCCGCAGCGACGGTAATCGAGCCGCTGACCGGCAGCCTATAATCAATGCAGTAGAACGGCTTTGGTGCAGAGGTATGATCGCGATCGCGCCTATCAAGGCTTTACCAGATGGCTCAGTGGCAACCATCCCCATGAGTTGGGCCGAGTACCAGCAACTAGCTGCGAGCAGAGGTGCCCACAGTACTCCGCGTCTTAAGTATGCTAATGGATACCTGACTCTCAAGACGCCAACCTTTGAGCACGGCCAGCTAGATGCCATTGTTGCTGATCTAATTGTTGCTATTCTCAATCAGCAGCTGCGCGACTACGTGCGAACAACGCCCGTCACCCTGCAAATTCCTGAACAGGCAGGCATCGAACCCGACCATTGTTTTTGGCTCAGCAACTGGGCAGCGGTAAGCGGCAAAAGCCGAATTGTTTTAGCAACTGATCCGCCACCCGATATTGCAGTTGAAGTAGATGTGACTAACTTCACCAATATCGCCGACTACGAACTTTTTAAGGTTCCTGAAGTATGGCTGATTCGAGGGGATGTTTTAGCAATTTTTGCTCTAACCCTTCAGGGATATAGTCCAACAGAGTCCAGCCAGTTTTTCCCCGATCTTGCAATTCCAAAACTCTATCAGCAGGTGATTGCAGCCGTTGCCGAAGGTGCCAGTCCTCCTAGAGCAATTCGATCAAGTATCTAAATCGCGAAGCGTGACGCGCAACGGCTATGTCAATACTTAATTGGCTGATAACGTCAGGTTTCAGCACTCGTAAGTACCCTTAGAACGTTTATAAGTCCTGGTACCTCAACTCAGCATTTGCCCAATGGGTCTCTGCCAAAAAATCAGTAAATGTGGTTAGCAGCCCAGGAAATTCCTCTCTCAAAGCAGAGACATCCGCCTGATAGCCCTGCTTGCGATACCACTGAATTAAATCGAACAGCGACTTGCGAAACAAAAGCAAGAAAATCCAGGGAGGCACTGCTTTATAGACCACAGGGCTTCCTTGCGCGACAGCAAACGCTTCTGTCATCTGTTGGGGAGTTAACATGTCTCCAGCCAGCTCGATTTCTTTGCCTAGATATTCAGAACGGTGCTTCATCACGTGCGCCGCCACTCGCCCCATATCTTTGGTTGTAATGAGATGCAGCGGTTTATCAGGTTGAACCGCGAAAGAAAAAGACCCCTTGAGAATAGACGGGCGAGCGTACTGCTTCCAAAATTCCTCCATGAATAAGCAAGCGCGCAGCATTGTTGTGGGCAAGTTGGCCTGCTTGAAGATTTGCTCTACCCGATATTTTTGCTCAATGTGGGGAATGCCAGACTTGCGATCGGCTCCTCCCGCCGAATTGTAGACAACGTGGCTAACATTGGCCTGCTTTGCAGCCTGGGCAACTCGCTGTGCCCTGGCAACTTCTTGAGGGTCAGGCTTAGCCAAATCTGGAGCCAAGGCGTGACAGTAAACCGCTGAAACACCTGCAAAAGCGGCTTGCAGTGAAGACTCATCATCAAGATCGGCTTCAACTAGCTCAACACCGCTGCGGTGTAGCTGAGCCAGAGAAGGCCGCCCAGGATGGATGTTGCGAGTAATGGCACGCAGGCTGGTGACCTCTTGTTCGAGCAATCCTTTCACGGCATTGCTGCCCGTGCCCCCCGTCACACCGATGAGCAGCACTTTGCCGATCGCTGTTTCTGCATTACTCATAATCCTTGCTCCACAAAGCGCGAATTAGCCAATTTGCCAGCTCTGCCCCAAACAGCAGAGCCAAATAAACCACAGGATTAGCGATCGCGCCACCCCGTGCTACCCTCATTGCACTACGCTTAATTGTCAAGGGTTAAGATCGGTAGGCCTACCTCCCAACGCTAGATTGAGATATGCAACAGTCGGGAAAACTCATCTTCTTCTGCGGCAAAATGGCGGCAGGCAAATCGACCCTGGCTCGAAAAATTGCGCAGCGCGAAGACGCCATTTTGATGGTGCAAGACGAGCTGCTGACCACATTATTTCCGGGTGAAATCGCAGACATCCCTGACTTTATCAAGTATTCGTCCCGGCTGAGGGACGCGCTGACACCGCACATCGTCTCGCTGCTCTGCAAGGGCATCTCGGTTGTGCTCGACTTTCCTGGCAATACCCAAAATCAGCGCGCCTGGTTTCGGCAGCTCTTTGAAAGCGCCAGCGCCGACCATGAGTTGCACTATGTCGATGTACCCGACGAGTTGTGCAAGCGCCAGCTGCGGGAGCGAAGCAAGGTGCTGCCCGCAGGCACAGCATTTACAAGCGATGCCGAGTTTGACGCCATCACGGCCTACTTTCAGCCCCCAGCAGACGATGAAAACTTCAATATCATTCTCCATCGCCGTGCTTAACCCTGCGTGACCTCAGCGCGGTGCAGTTGGGCTGAGCGCCAACAGGCTGACAGGTCTAAAATGAGGGTATACGCTGCGCCTCATCTTCCCCCCATCCCCATGCTCGACCCCCGCATTCCCGCTGGCCCGCTGAACCAAAAGTGGAGCGATTTCAAAGACCACTGTCGCCTGGTCAGCCCCAAAAATAAGGCCAAGCACACCATTCTCATTGTCGGCACTGGGCTGGCGGGGGCCTCAGCAGCGGCTACCCTGGCCGAGTTGGGCTACAACGTCAAAAGCTTTTGCATTCAAGACTCGCCGCGCCGCGCCCACAGCATTGCCGCCCAGGGGGGCATCAACGCCACGAAAAATTACCCCAACGATGGTGACAGCGTGTGGCGGCTGTTCTACGACACCATCAAAGGCGGCGACTACCGCTCGCGCGAGGCCAACGTGCATCGGCTGGCGGAAATCAGCAGCGGCATTATTGACCAGTGCGTGGCCCAGGGGGTGCCCTTTGCGCGGGAGTACGGCGGCCTGCTCGACAACCGCTCCTTTGGCGGTGCCCAGGTGTCGCGCACCTTCTACGCTAAGGGGCAGACCGGGCAGCAGCTGCTTCTCGGAGCCTACAGCGCCATGATGCGGATGGTGCAAGCGGGCAAGATCGAGGTCTACCCGCGCCGCGAAATGCTGGAGCTGGTGGTCGCGGACGGCAAAGCGCGGGGCATTGTGGTGCGCAACCTGGTGACGGGCGAATACGAGCGCTACGCTGGAGATGCGGTGCTGCTGTGCACCGGGGGCTACGGCAATGTGTACTACCTCTCGACCAACGCGAAAAACTCTAACGTAACGGCGGCCTGGCGCTGCCATCGGCGCGGGGCTTACTTTGCCAACCCCTGCTATACGCAGATTCACCCCACCTGCATTCCGGTGTCAGGCGATTACCAGTCTAAACTGACGCTGATGAGCGAGGGCCTGCGCAACGATGGGCGGGTGTGGGTGCCGCTAAAGCCGGGCGATACCCGCCATCCCGACGACATTCCCGACGACGAGCGCGACTATTACCTAGAAACTCGCTACCCCGCCTTTGGCAACCTGGTGCCCCGCGATGTAGCCTCGCGCAATGCCAAGTCGATGACCGATGAGGGGCGCGGCGTGGGCGAAACCGGGCTGGCGGTGTATTTAGATTTTCGGGACGCGATCGCATCCCAGGGCCGCGACACCATCGCCGCCCGCTACGGCAACCTGTTCGACATGTACCAGCGCATCTCGGGCGAAAACCCTTATGCAACGCCGATGCGCATCTACCCCGCCGTGCATTACACCATGGGCGGCCTGTGGGTTGACTACCACCTGATGAGCACCATTCCCGGCCTGTTTGTGCTGGGTGAAGCGAATTTCTCAGACCACGGCGCAAATCGGCTGGGAGCCAGCGCGCTGATGCAGGGCCTGGCGGATGGCTATTTTGTGATTCCCTACACCTTGGGTGACTACATTGCGGGGCAGTCTTTGCCCGCAGTGAGCACTGACGATGACGCTTTTGGGGAAGCCGAGGCCAGCGCCAAGGCCCGCATCACCAAGCTGCTGAGTATCGGTGGCAGCAAGACGGTGATGGAGTTTCACCGCGAGCTGGGCCGCATTGTGTGGGATTACGTGGGGATGGCGCGGAACCGGGAGGGGCTGGAAAGTGCGATCGCACAAATTCAAGACCTGCGGGCCGAGTACTGGCAAAATCTCAAACTCCCCGGCCAGGCCAATACCCTGAATAAAAACCTGGAGTTTGCCGGGCGCGTCGCCGACTTTATCGACCTGGCTGAGCTAATGGCACGCGACGCTCTGCAACGCGAAGAGTCCTGCGGTGGCCATTTTCGCGAAGAATACCAGACCGCCGACGGCGAGGCCAAGCGCGACGATGAGCACTATGCGTTTGTAGCCGCGTGGGAATACATGGGCGAGGGGCGTACTCCCCAGCTGCACCGCGAAGATCTCGACTTTGAAAATGTGCAGCTCACCCAGCGCAGCTATAAGTAAAGTTGTTTATTCTTGTGAAGCAGCAGCCTCAAATAAGTCTTGAGCCGTCACATTGAGGGAGCCAAGCTGGAGCGATCGCAGCTCATCCTCACCGCTAAACGTCGCCGCTTCGCAATAAATCCCCTCCCGCAGTTCTAAAACCAAGATAGTAGCTGTCTGCGGATCCACAAGCCAGTATTCAGGTATACCTAAGTCTTGATACTGGCCTCGCTTGGCTATGTAATCTCGGTTGCGCTGCACTTCTCCTGGGCTAACAATCTCAACCACTAACATCGGTGGCCCCATCGAGATCCGCAGCGTGTTTCGTCGCCGCAGCAGATCGGCTTGCTCTGCGTAAATGACCGTGAGATCAGGATAGCGATTCCTGGGTTCTCCCCGGACTTCTAGCTCCAAGCCATGTCCTCTAAGACAGCGGTGGCCGACTAGAGGCAGCAGTACTGCAAAAAGGAAGTTCGCCGTTTCAACGTTGAAACCAGACTCTGGCGGCACCTCAATCAACTCTCCGTTAAATAGCTCGTACAGGGTCTCTGTCCCATCGTCGTAGGCCAGGTAGTCTTCAAAGCTTTGAAAGCGCTGTTTGAGCTGAACCATAGTGCAGACTGATCGGCGAGCCGTGCGGAAATGAATCTATTTTAGGTGTTGAGGCTGCGCGTTACCGATCTGCCCTTGCGGGTAAGGGCAACTAGGGACGGGAATCTTTGGAAAGCAGCAGCGACCGTAGCCTTTGCCAGGGCCGTCCTCGCCTCGGCCCCACCAGCACCCCGTGGCGAGGGCTAAACAAAAACGACAGGGCAAATAGGGCCGATACCACCATCACGATCGCTGGCCCCGAGGGCAGGTTGACGTAGTAGCTCAAGTACATACCGCTAACGCTGGAGAAGACGCCGATCGCAGCCCCCAGCAGCATGACCTGGTGCAGGCGCGGCACCAGCAGGTAGGCGGTGGCCCCTGGCGCAATCAGCAACGACAGCACCAAAATCACCCCTACCACCTTCATGCTGGCTACGACCGTCAGGGCGATCAGCACCATCAGCCCCGCGTTCAGCAGGCCCGTGGGTAGGCCGCTGGCCTGGGCTCCAAGGGGGTCAAAACTGTAGAACAGCAGCTCTTTGTAGAGCAGAAAAACAGCAACTAGTACTAGGGCGGCAATGATGGCCGTATCGCGCACGTCCCCAACCGTAACGCCCAGAATGTTGCCAAATAGAAAGTGGTTGAGGTCGATTTTGTTGTCTTTTTGAATAGTAGTAATCAGCGTAATGCCCAGGGCAAAGAAGGCCGAAAACACAATGCCCATCGCCGCATCTTCTTTGATGGGCGATCGCGTGTGAATCCAGCCAATGATCACCGTGCTGATCACTCCAGCGATAAAGGCCCCCACAAAAATATTGACCCCGAGCAAAAACGCGATCGCCAGCCCCGGCAGCACCGAGTGGCTAATCGCATCGCCCAGCAGGGCCAGCCGCTGCACCATCAGGTAGCTGCCCACCACCGAGCAAATAATGCCCACCATGATCGCAACCGCCAGCGATCGCTGCATAAAGGCAAACTGCAAGGGTTCAAAGAACCAATTCAATACCGCCAGATTAAGCAGCATGGCCAAAGAAGCCCACGTGGCCGCCATAGGCGCGGGTCATGTTGTCGCGGGTGAGCACCCAGTCGCGGGGGCCAGCGGCAACTAGCTCTTTGTTGAGCAAAATCAGCTGGTCAAAATTGGTAATCGACTCGCCCAGGTCGTGGTTGACCACCATGACAATGTTTCCGGCCTCAGCCAGCTCTCGAAAGATGGTGAACAGCACGGTTTCAGTTTTTTGATCCACCCCCACAAAGGGTTCGTCAAAGCAGAAAATTTTTGCCTCCTGGGCCAGGGCGCGGGCCAGAAACACCCGCTGCTGCTGACCGCCCGACAGGGCACCAATGGGGCGATCGCGGTACTCCAGCATGCCCACCCGCTCTAGCGCCGCCGTCGCCAGCTGGCGGCTGCTGGCCGAAAAGCGGTTAAACCAGCCAGTTTTTTTCACCCGGCCCATCATCACCACGTCCCACACAGTAGCGGGAAAGGTCCAGTCGATCTGCGATCGCTGGGGTACATAGGCCACGCGATCGAGCTGATGGGCCAGGGCATCGTCGCCGTAGGTTACGCGCCCGGTCACGACCGGCATCAACCCCAGCATGGCTTTAATCAGCGTGCTCTTGCCCGCCCCATTGGGGCCAAAAATGCCCACCATCTTGCCAGGCCGGATAGTCATATTAACGTTTCGCAGCGCCTGTACGTCGCGATAGTTGACGCTGAGGTGGTCAACCGTAATTTGAGGAGAAGTTGCCATAGCAGTATGTCCAGCGCGGGCCTAAGTTTCGGGCATGACTCTTACCATCCCTGCCTAAGGCAAATGCTGCCGCTGGGCAGGACCTGGAAAGTCTAGTCTGACCCACCCCTCAACCGTTTGGCAGGGAGGATCAAGTTCAAAAATGAAACGATTATGAAAGGTATTGTATCGTAAAAATGAAAGGAATATGAAATATGGTCTATGCAACGAATGAATATAGTTTCAAGGTATGCGTGCTTAGCGACCGTGGTATTTGCCGCAGGGCTAGGATTGATAGGCTGCGATGCGACCGGAAGAGGGACATCGGCTCCTGACGGGGCAGCGGCGGGGGACGACCTCCCTGCCGTCGTCGCCACCAGTACCCTGATTGCTGACTGGGCTACCGAAGTCGGCGGCGACCAAATTGAGCTGACCGGCATCTTGCAGCCCGGTGCCGATCCCCACGTATACGAGCCGGTGCCTGCCGACAGCATTGCCTTCGAACAGGCCGATCTCATTCTCTACAACGGCTACAACCTGGAGCCCAACCTCATTCGTTTGCTTAACGCGGCTGGGGTCAATGCCCGCCGGTTTGCCGTTGGCGAAGTAGTACCACCCTTAGACCTAGAAACGAGCCATAGCACCGTACCTGACCCCCACGTGTGGGGCGATGTTAGCAATGCGGTGCCCATGGTTGAGGCCATTCGCGATCAGCTGATCGAGCTAGCCCCGGAGCAGGAAGCTTTGTTTACCCAAAACGCTGCCGCCTACATCGACGAATTGAACCAGCTTCACACCTGGATTGAGGCGCAAACGGCCACCATTCCCCCTGACCAGCGACAGCTCGTGACCACCCACGATGCCTTTCAGTACTATGCGCGCGCCTACGGCCTGACGGTGGCAGGCACTCTGATTGGTCTCAGCACCGAAGAGCAGCCCAGCGCCCGCACTGTGCAGGAGCTAGTGACGTCTATTCAGGAGCTGGGGGTACCCGCCATTTTTGCTGAAACTACCATCAACCCCCGGCTAATTACGACCGTAGCGAACGAGGCCGGTGTTGCGCTGGCCCCAGCCCAGCTCTACTCTGACTCGACGGGTGCCCCCGGCAGCGATGGTGATACCTACCTAAAAATGATGGCCGCCAACACTCGCTCCATTGTCGAAAACCTGGGCGGCACAGTCGCGGAGTCGGAATTTTAAGACCCTAATTCTTGTGCCGCTCAATGCGTCAGCGTCCCTAGAACTAGGCTGGCTGAGCAGAGTCGTTTGTCCTTTGGACAGGCTACGCCAACGTAGAACGTCTCCCAAAGGGAGAAAGCCAAACCCAGCCGAGATATCCCCTAACCTCTCTGGGGCGGCTTTGCCAACGACTCCGCTCAGGGGACGATTACTTTAAGGCTTAGGTGCTGAGGGGGGCAGACCTTCTAAGACGACCAGAGCTTCAGTCACCTTTTTCACCAGGGGTGCTGCTACGGTCGATCCGTAGGCATCATCGCCTTGGGGTTCATCAATCACGGCCAGCACCACGTAGCGGGGTGCGTCGATGGGCAAGATACCGACAAAGCTGGTGACTCGCCCTCGGCCGTAGCCCCCAGAGGCGGCGGCCTTTTGGGCCGTGCCGGTTTTGCCTCCGATTCGGTAGCCGGGTAGTTTGGCAGGGCTGCCGGTGCCCTCATCTACCACAGCTTCCATCATGGTGAGTACCTGCTGCGTGGTTTGGGGCGAAAAAATAGGCTTGGGCGCAGGCCTGTCTGGAGTCCAAACCTCCTGGCCGTCGTCGGTGATCATGCCGCTTACCACGTGGGGAGTAACCAGCTTGCCGCCGTTCGCCAGGGTGGCCTGCAGCTGCATCATTTTAATTGGCGACAGCGAGAAGCCCTGTCCAAAGGCTGTTGTAGCTGGCTCTACTTTACTTTTGACAAACTGTTCGTGGTCTTTCATCTGCCCGGCGGCTTCGGCGGGTAGGTCAATGCCGGTGGCCTGATCAAGGCCAAGGCGTTGGAGCCAGGTGTAGTAGTCGGCAGCGGGCATTTTTTGCATAATCCGCACCATACCCACGTTGCTGGAATACTTCAGCACGTCGGTGATCGAAATTGGCCCTCGCCCGCCAGCGGTGGCATAGTCGTGGTTTCTAATTTTCCACTCGCCGAACTGCATCTGGCCACTGTCGTTAACCATTTCGTCGGGAGTAATCAGCCCAGCTTCGAGGGCGATCGCAATGTTGATCGGTTTAAAAGTTGACCCCGGTTCGTAGAGATCGCTGATTACCCAGCTTCTGAGGTCGCTGAGATCGGCTTTGTAATACTGGTTGGGGTCGTAGGTGGGCACGCTGGCCAGAGCCAGCATTTCGCCGCTGTGGGCATCCATCACCATAACGGTACCCCGCTTGGCATGGTGGCGATCGACCGTTGCCTGCAACTCCTGCTGAGCCGCCCGCTGTAGGCGACTGTCTAGGGTAAGGCGCAGACTAACATTGCCAGCCAGCGCAGAATCGCCCGAAGCAGCGACTTCTGGGCGGTCAGCCTTGGGGTCAGAAGCCTCTGCTGAGGCTTGTGTGAGCAGCTCTACCGGGGGGCCGTAGACCTCGACCTCAGCGCTCGTCTCGCTCTGGGGTGGTTCTACGGGGGGAGCCAGGGAAAGCTGCTCCTGGTAGGCAATTTCTAGTCCGGCCTGGGGCTGACCATCAATATTGACAAATCCGACTATGGGGGCAAACAGCTGCTGCTGAGGGTAAAATCGCTGCTGCTGGGGTTGCAGCTCTAGCCCGTTCAGGCGCAGGGCTCGAATGCGGTCAACGGTGGCTTCGCTCAGCCCGTCAACGAGACGAATACCCGTCGGCTGGCGGCTAAACTGGCCGATTAGTTTAGATTCTGATGTCTCAAGCAGCGGGCTAAGGGCGGCGGCTACCTCCTGCATTGTGAGGTCGAAGAGGCGAGGGTGGGCGTAGAGGGTATAGACCACCTGGTCAACAGCCAGCACGTTGCCCTGGCTATCGACGATTGAGTGGCGCACCTGCCGCTGCACCGAGGGTGAAAGCCGCTGCTGCTGGGCCAAACTGGTTAGGGTATCGCCCTGGGCTAGCTGTAGCCATGCCAACCGCCCTGCGATCGCCACCATAGCCAGCAACAGCAACCCCCATACTATGAGCACCCGCACTCGGGTCGTCGCTGGGTTAAAGGCGACGACAGCGGGGGGGCGAGTTCGTTTGCGGCGGCGACGGCGAGCAGAGTAGGCAGAACTAGCCATATCGAAACATAGGTAAAGAGTGGGCTAGCGCTTAGTAACCCAGGGGCACATCTACTTTGGGCAAGGCAAATCGGTGAACTACCGAAGCGGGTACCTGAGCTGTAGCGGCTTGGGGCGTGGGCTTCAGAAAAATGACGTTCCCAGGCTGAGGGGGTAGAAACCCCATTTCAGGGGCTTCGACTTGATGAGCCAGATGATTTTTGAGCACTTCGTTAGCGGTGGTCAGCTGCTGCTCACTGCGCTGCAGTCGATTGAGTCGCTGATTGACCTGGTTGAGCTGGCGGTTAATGTAGACCGACGTGCCGTAGCTGAGTAGGGTCAGGGATACCAGCGACACAGCCAGAGCCGACGAGACCAAGTTCAGCTGAGACAGACGCCGTACCACGGGGCTAGAAGCATCTAGCCCTGGTGCCGTAGGCAGTATTGCGGGCGCAGAAACCCTAGGTCTGGTTTCTGCGGGTAGAGCGGCAGCACTCTGACGCGCTGAGCCAAGGGCTGTTGCTGTCCGAGCCCGAGATGGCACCGGACGCGGCACGTAGGATTTCAGCGCAGCAGACATAGACGACCCACACCAGTAGTGAAACTGAAGTCAGGATACTGCATTCTGAAATATTTGGGCCATTGCCCGGCAAAACTGCCTCAAGCTATAGAATCTATAGCTTTGTACCGCACTCCGAGCAGAAATTGCTGGTTGAGGTATTTTGGTGACCGCAGCTGACGCAGGGATCCGCGCCATTGCTTATACCAATGCCGTGCACCTCGGGTAGACCGATCATCTGGTGGTTGCCTTTGCCGGGGGCGACCATGGGGTAGCAGTTCTCATCGCGGCGCACGCGCACATCCAGCAGTACAGGACCATCGTGGGCCAGCATCGTGGCGACGGCGGCGCTGAGATCGTTGCGATCGCGCACCACCATACCCTTAATGCCGTAGGCTTGGGCGAGCAGCTCAAAATCGGGCATACCGATTTCCATATTTGAGGACGAATAGCGCTCACCGTGGAAGGCCTGCTGCCACTGGCGCACCATGCCCTGCCAGCCGTTGTTAATAACGACGGTTTTGACCGGAATGTTGTACTGGGCTAAGGTACCTAGCTCCTGTAGATTCATCTGGAAGCTGGCGTCGCCGCTAATGCAGATCACCGTTTCGTTGGGCAGCGCCACCTGCACCCCCATCGCGGCGGGCATACCAAAGCCCATCGTGCCTAGCCCGGCGCTAGACACCCACTGACGCGGGCCATTCTTTAAAAACTGGGCCGACCACATCTGGTGCTGACCCACATCAGTGGTGTAGTAGGCATAGGGGGCCTGGGTGGCCAGCTCCGTAATCACTTCCTGGGGCGACAGCACATCGGGGTAGGTGGGCACCGTCAGAGGGTAGTCGCGCTTCCAGCGGTCAATGCGATCGCGCCAGGCCGCCGTTTGGTTGGGGGGCGGCAGCTGGTTCTCTTCCTCTAAGCGGTTGAGCAAATGGGTCAGCACCTGCTTCACATCGCCCACAATCGGCACCTGGGGAGTACGATTTTTGCCCACCTCTGCGGGGTCAATATCAATGTGAATGACCTGGGCGCGGGAGGCAAACTCGTCGAGCTTGCCGGTAACGCGATCGTCAAAGCGCGCCCCCACCGCAATCAGCAGGTCGCACTCGCTAACCGCAAAGTTGGCGTAGGCGGTACCGTGCATACCCAGCATGCCCAGGGCCAGCGGATGGTGCTCGTCGAAGGCACCCTTGCCCATCAGCGTCGTCGTCACCGGAATTTGGAAGTACTCGGCCAGACGGCGAATCTCCGCATGGGCTCCAGCCGTAATTGCGCCACCGCCGACGTACAGCAGCGGTCGCTCACTCTGGCGCAGCAGCCGCAGGGCCGGGTTAATCTGACGCGTATTGCCCTTAACCGTGGGCTTGTAACCGGGCAGGTTGACTTGCCCAGGCTCTACCGGTATGTAGTCAAACTCTGCCAGGCCAATATCTTTGGGAATGTCGATCAGCACCGGGCCGGGGCGACCCGTTTGGGCAATGTAAAAGGCCTCCGCCACCATGCGGGGAATTTGATCCGGCGTGCGGGCTACATAGGAATGCTTGACCAGCGGCAGCGTAATGCCAAAAATATCGGTTTCCTGAAAGGCATCGCTGCCGATCGCGTGGCTGGGTACCTGGCCTGTAATCACCACCATTGGCACCGAGTCCATCTGGGCAGTGGCAATGCCGGTGACCAGGTTAGTGGCCCCAGGGCCAGAGGTGCCAAAGCAAACGCCCACCTTACCCGTGGCGCGAGCGTAGCCATCGGCGGCGTGGGTACCGCCCTGCTCATGCCGCACCAGAATGTGGCTAATGCCCCCTGCCGCCTCGGCCCGGTACAGTTCGTCGTAAATAGGCAAAATCGCCCCGCCAGGATACCCAAAAATATGCTCTACCCCATGCCGTCTGAGGCTGTCGATCAGGGCAAAGGCACCGGAAGCGCGGCGCACGAGAACACTGTTAGGAGCGGCAATGGGAGTCGTCATAGCGGCGGGTGCTTGGGTTTGGCTAGGGCTAGAGTGCATTGCTAAAGAAGAAAATAAATTGCGAACATTTTCTCCCTTGGGCCACACGGGCAGTGAAAGGCTCACCGCCGCTGCTTTACAGGAATGGTGCTGCTAAATGCTGTTAAATGACGAACATTTCTCCTCATATTAGCAGCAGAGGCTAGGGTCTTTATGGTCCCAGGGTCTACTACTTTAGCCGACGAGTTATGAGCTGCTGATATTCAGCTGCTGGTCAAGCCCTGGTAACGGGTGCGGTAGCGGTGAATGGCCGCTCGCGATCGCCGACATAGGAAATCCGCCGCGCTCAGTCTTTCGCTCCCCTTGCCTGTCTCCGCTGCCCAACCCGTGACTAACTGGGGCTGCCGCCACAGGGTTAGGTGCGGCACCGCTGGCTCGGCATAAAAATCGACATCGCCTGCGCCCAGCCGGCGCGAGGTGCTGTGGGTAACAGAGTCGTGGCTGAGCCGGTACGTTGGCACCCCTGGGTCGCGCGGCACTCCCCAACCATCCACCATAAACAGAGCCAGCACAGGGCCACGGTGGCGCTGCCAGTGGGTTGCCAGCGCTACAGCCCCCACACAGCCGGCGCTAAACGCCCAAATCAACAGCGCTGGAGGTGCTGTCTTGAGGGTGGATCTAGATCGGGTCGTATCGTCTAAGTGAGCTTCGAGAGTCTGGCGCAGGGCAAAGGGTGAGAGCACCCCCAGAGAGCTTTGGGGCGCGCAGATCACCTCGCTGAGCTGGTTCAACACCTGATCTGGAGCCATGGTGGCGAGCATCTGCTCCGTATAGCTAGGAGGATGCATGCCTCCACAGACCAGTAAAACAACTCGCTGTAATGCCAACGTTACCTCCAACCCCGCCTGCTGAAACCAATGTAGCGTCACCTTGGGCTGTCCTACTGTAATTCATACTGGATCCGCCTTGGCCACCCAGTTGCGTAGGGGCAAACGCTTTTTGCCCCTACGCAAGCCGCCTGTTGAGCATCGGGTTAGGCGATTCAGATTTGGTGTTAGCCCGGTCAGAAACGACACAGTCAATGCTTTCAGCAATTTGGCGCTCAACAATTTGGAGCGGTGTTTAACCGGGCACATCTGCTAAAACGAGTGCCTTGCGTAACAAATGGGAGACCAGCACTCCTGGCAAAAACAACAACGATTGAGAAACGATGCGCTTTACGTAGTTTTTGTAATCACCCGAAAGAGAATAATTATTTTTTTCTAAAACTTAAGTAGGACCATCATCACTGTCGCGTTTATATAGGGAATACCTGATGGAGGTGAGGTGTGTTTCGCTTCGGCGCTTTAAGCCTGTTTCAGTTTTGGACTTTGGCCACACTTTTTCAATCAATTTACGAGTTGGCCAGTCCCGGTTAGAAGATTAATTTTTCAGCGTTTCAACTTCGCTTGACGCCTTTCTCGGACTGTTTAGCTTGATCCCTGACCTAAATAGTTGAAACAAATCCTGACCTCGCCATAAGCTTTCCTGGAGTTTGAACCCAATGACCCAAACGATTGTCAACCTAACTTTACCGATCGTAACGGATAAGATCGACGACATTTTAGCCGCTTACCCGCTTTACGAATATCGTCAGGTTTTTGCTGTTCCTGAACTGCGTCAAAAACTAACAACCTACGTTTTGGCGCGGCTGCCGGTAGTCTACGTGACGATGGATAGCGGTGTTGCCTGCGACATGACATCGACTGGGCACTGCTATTCCTCTGAGCAGCACGACCAAATTAATCGGCTCATTCACCAAGGCATTGATGCTCTACTGGGTCGGCCTGAAATTTGGCAGCGCCGTCCCAGCGTTGAGCGGACTGAGGCGGAAGCAGTTCCATCTAGCTGGTTTGGCTAAGAGTGCTTTACTTAAATACCTGTCTAGGTCTCACCGCGATCGGTTCAACTCACCCTGGGGGAATGGCCGGGTTTCCGTTCGGTTCTACCCATAGCTCAATCGGTGGCTAAGGGCGTAGTCTCGTAATAGATGGCGGGTTGTCTGGAGCGGGCAACCTGCCAACTGTGGCTCAGGGGCCGCAGTTAGTCTATCGCAGAGACAGGTGAGGCCTTAGTGCAGCAGTTTCTCCCGCTTAGTGCATTACTCAATGAGCAGCAGAGTCCTGCGATCGCCGGGACAGAAGGTGCCCATTGGCAGCATAGTGCGCCCTCAGACTCGTTTGGCGGTAGCGACCCTTTACCTCAGGCTCACCTACAGGCTGAGCACGAATGGTTGGGAGGGCTGACGGCCCTAATTAAGCTGTTGCTCGAACTCCCTTCAGATTCAGGCCCAGATTCACCTGCAACAGGCGCACTGATGCCGCTGATGGGGGGAGTGCTGTCAGGGCCGTTTCCGGTGCTGCCCGATCGCCTGATGGGGCAGCGGCTCTCCCACTGGCTGCTGGTGCCAGAACCACTGGAGCAAATTCTTTCGGTAACGCGCCCCCTACTGCCAGGGCATGGGTATGGGGGGACTAAAGGCCCTGCCTGTGATTTGCAAATGGTGCCTTTGGTGAACCACGATCCCCTGATTGGCGAGCGTTTTTGTCTACTGCTAACCCGCCGATTTAGCCTGCTGCTGGTGCTGGGCTATGCTGCCAATGGGCTACCCCAGTTTCAGTTTTCCTTTGACCCAGAGGTTGTAGGCCAGGGGTGGCAGCAGCTGCGCGATCGCGTTTCTGCTACCCGGCCACCTCTGGTAGCCTCGCTAGATCGCCTATTCGATCAGTTTCCCCCGGTTGCCCCTGACTATCGGCTGGTCAGCCGCTACAGTCAGCTACTTCTGGCCCAGCTGCGCCAGCGTTTTCAGCCAGAGGCGAGTGCCGAGTTTCGGCCTCCAGCCGGCATTATGCCTGCCCTGGCGCTGCCCGGTCGCCCCACACTGGCGGCGTTTCAGACTGATCCTAGCCCCCACATCAAAGTTGGGGTGAATCAGGCAGCCTTTGCTGAACCAACTCCTACCCCAGCGCCTGAAGACAGCCCTGACACCGAGCTGCTGAAAGCAATGGCTCACGAAATTCGCACGCCGCTGACCACCATTCGCACCCTGACGCGATCGCTGCTCAAGCGCAAAGACATTGGCGGTGAGGTGGCCAAGCGCCTGCAGCAGATCGATCGAGAATGCACCCAGCAGATCGATCGCTTCAGTCTGATCTTTCGCGCTGTAGAGCTAGAGACTGACCACGCGCCCAGGCCGCGATCGCCCCTGTCGGCCATTTCGCTCAACCAGCTGTTTGACGATGCCATTCCTCGCTGGCAGCAGCAGGCCAGCCGTCGCAACCTTGATCTGACGGTGAACGTGCCTGCCTGCCTGCCGATGGTCAACAGTGACCCGGCCATGCTGACGCAGGTTCTAACTGGGCTGATTGACCGCTTTACCCACAGCCTGCCCCCCTACAGCCACATTGAGCTAGCGGTGACGCTGGCTGGCCATCAGCTCAAGCTTCAGTTTCAGTCTCAGCCTCCCGATGGCGATGATGCCCAGGCTCAAACTCAGGATGACCCCTTTGCATCGCCCTTTAAGGCGCTGGGTCAGCTCCTCATGTTTCAGCCCGAAACCGGCGGCCTGAGTCTAAATCTCAACGCTACCAAGAATCTGTTTCAAGCCCTAGGCGGCAAGCTGATCGTGCGGCAGCGCCCCCAGGCTGGAGAAGTGCTGACCGTATTTTTGCCCTTAGAGACCAAAACGCTCTAGCTGGTTGGCGCGATCGCCCTCGAACAGGGCAGCCTGCAACCGCAATTCCACTGCATTGAGGTATCCGTAATTACCCCTAGACCTATGCGGCTATAGCTGCGCTTGGCTGCATAGGTCTAGGGGTTTTTAGCTAAATTAAGGGTTTCAAGTCCTAAAGCAGGGATTTTTTGAGTATCTCTGGGCAATCTCAAACCAAGCTTTTGCGTAGACCTAGTTTGCTGCCGTAGACATGCTTTTTCATAGGCATAGCGGTGATCAAACGCGGTTGCACAACCCCCAGGAGACTCCCGATGCTCAAGAATTTCTGGTACGCCGTTGAGTTTAGCGCTGCTGTAACTGGCTCGCCGACGCCCGTAAAGCTAATGGGCGAAAACTACGTGCTCTATCGGGGGGAGGATGGTCAGGTTGTGGCGATGCGCGATCGCTGCATTCACCGGGGCGCATCGCTGGCGGGGGGCTGGGTTGAGGGTAACTGCATTCGCTGTCCTTACCACGGCTGGCGCTACGAGGCCGATGGCACCTGCGTTCACATTCCGGCAGACCAGGCGGGCACCCCCATTCCCAAACGGGCGCGGATAGACTCTTTCCCGATAGAAGAGCGCTACGGCCTGGTGTGGCTGTTTGTGGGTGACCTGCCCGCCGAGCAGCGTCCGCCCATTCCGGCCCTGCCTGAGTATGGTGACCCGGCCTGGCGGATGATTACTGGCGAATACACCTGGAATGCCCACTATACCCGAGTGGTCGAAAGCGGGTTGGATAGCTCCCATGCTCCCTTTGTCCATTCTGTTTTCTTCAACCTGCGCGACGATGCCGAGGTGCCGCCCTACGAGGTGCAAATGGAGGATTGGAGCGCCACCGCTCGCACGATCTCAAAGCCACCCAAGCGGGCCGGGCTGCTGAAGCTGATTGTGAAGCGCGATCGCCCCTTCTCCAGCGCCACGCTCACCGCCCACATGCCCAACATCAACCGCATCCACCTCGATTTCAACTTCCGGGGTTATCAGTACATCTACTTTGCCAGCAACATTCCGGTGGATGAAAACACCACCTTGACCAAGTGGATTGGCCTGCGCAACTTCTTGCCCCAGGCCTGGGCCGACTGGAACTCGCGCAAAAACACTAACGACACCTACCTCGAAGACAAAGCGGTGATCGAGAGCCAGGTACCGCGCGTGGTGCCCCTTACGGGCGAAATTTTGCTGGCCTCCGACAGTCTGCAACTGGCCTACCGCAAGCTGATTCGCCAGTGCGTCGAGCGCGGCTGGGCCGTGGGTAGTGACTACGGCATTCCTTCGGTTTCTGTCTCGACCAACGGCAACGGCAAAGCTCCCATCGAAGTCAGCGTTGGGTAGGTTGTTTTTCCCAAGATTGTCCGGTGGGCAGTGCCCACCCTACCCGGATTCATCGCCTCCCTTTTTAAGGGGGGCCTCCTTCCCTGCTATCTACCCCCGTCACCCGATCGCACCGAACTGGAAGCACACCGCCATGCTCGAAAACTTTTGGTACGCCGTGGAACTTAGCCACGAAGTCGGCACGAAGCCCACGCCCCTGAGGCTGCTGGGCCACGACTACGTGCTCTACCGCGATTCTCAAGGAACGGTGATTGCTCTCGATAACCAGTGCGCCCACCGGGGGGCCAGCCTGGCCCTGGGCTGGGTGGAAGACAACTGCCTGCGCTGCCCCTACCACGGCTGGAGCTACAAAGCCGATGGCCAGTGCAGCCACATTCCTGCCGATGCTGCCGGTACGCCTATTCCTAAGCGGGCGCGGGTGCAGTCGTACCCAGTGCAAGAGAAGTACGGCCTGGTTTGGATGTTCGTTGGCAGTCTAGATCTCCCTGCCGATCGCCGTCCGCCAATCCCAGATTTTCCTCAGTTTGAAGCCCCCGTGCGGCCCGCCACCTACAGCCGCCACGAGTTCGCGGCTCACTTCACCCGCACGATGGAGAATGCCATCGACACTTCCCACGCGCTATTTATGCACAAGGGCGCGATCGGGGCCAGTAACGCTCCCCAAAACACTGAAATCGACGACTACGAGGTGACGGTGGGCGAGTACGAGCTGACAGCCAGCCTGCCGATCAAAGTCAACCGCCTCAACGGCGTAATGCGGTTTGTACTGCAACAGGACGACCCCGAAGCCCACAAGAGCTACCGCTTTGCCCTGCCCAACGTCACCTACTCGGCGGTGCAGTTTGGCCGCTACAAAATCGAGAGCATCATGGTCCACATTCCAGTGGATGACAGCACCACCGTGGTCAAGTCGGTGAATATTCGCAATTTCCTCAACCAGGTGCCGGGGCTGGGCTACTGGCTGGATGGCAACACAGCCCAGGTGGGCAACAAAATCATGCAGGAAGACGATGTGGTAGTTAAAACCCAAGTGCCCCAGATTGCGCCTTATCAGGATATGCGCCAGGAGCTTTTGGTGGCCAGCGATGCCACGCTAATTGCCTACCGCAAGCTGCTGAAGCAGTACGCCGGACCATCGGTACTGCCGGAGGCGGTGCTGCCCGTGGAGCAAACCGCAGGTTAAGTCCATTGAAGCTGGTGGGTACTGCCCACTCTACGGTCAGCCGGTGACCCATCACAACAAACTATGGAGCGCCCAACGATGTCCATTGCTGAGTTTCCTCTCCAAAACCAAACCTGGATGTGGCGGGGCCAGCCGATCAACTACCAGCAAGCGGGCAGTACTGGGCCTGCCCTGGTGCTGATTCATGGGTTTGGGGCCAGCGTCGGTCACTGGCGCAAAAACATTCCGGCGCTGGCTGAGAGCCACCGAGTGTTTGCCCTGGATCTGCTGGGCTTTGGCAAATCGGCCAAGCCTGCCCCCGGAGAGCCACTGCCTTACGACTTTGATACCTGGGGGGCTCAGGTTGCTGAATTTGTACAACAGGTCGTCGGCGAACCTGCCTTTTTAGTGGGTAATTCCATCGGTGGCGTGGTGGCGCTACAGGCGGCAGTCATGAACTCTGAGCAAAGCCAGGGAGTTGTTTTGTTGGATTGTGCGCTGCGGCAAATCAGCGATCGCAAACTTCACACCCAACCCCCCATGCGTCGCCTGGGTCGTCCAGTGCTCAAAAAAGTCCTCCAAAACCGCGCCCTGGTGCATTGGCTATTTCACCAAATTGCTCGGCCAGAGAGAATCCGCGCCGTCCTCCGCACCGCCTACGGCAACCCCGAAGCTGTCACTGACGAACTGATCGAGCTGCTGCTAGAACCCGCCCGCGAACCCGGTGCCGCAGACGTCTTCTGGGCCTTTATTAACAACTTTGACGGGCCGCTGCCCGAGGACTTGCTGCCGCAGCTTACCTGCCCAGCCCTTATTCTCTGGGGCACCGCCGACCCCTGGGAACCGATCGCCCTGGGGCGCGAACTGGCTAACTTTTCCGCTGTAGAAGCTTTCATTCCCCTCGAAGGCGCAGGCCACTGCCCCCAGGACGAAATTCCCGACGTGGTGAATGGCCATCTGCAAACCTGGGTGGCTCGTCATTCGATAGCGGCGCTCGTTAGTCCATCGACTTGCAGTTGAGAATCGTGGGTCTGGAGATCGGTAGGTAGCCAGATCTTGAGGCTAAGGCACTGACCCACGCTACGTAATTTGCGCCTCCTTCACCCATCTACTCTCTCACCCATCCACCCACTTACCAACCCACCCATGGCCGTAACGCCCGTCAACGCCAAAACCCTATCGACTCCCCGGCTGGTGTTTATTTTTGTCACTATTCTGTTTGACAAACTGGGAGAAAGCCTGATTTTCCCAATTTTGCCGTTTTTGGTCGAGCGGTTCAGGTCTGACGCCTTTACCCTGGGCATGCTGGTGTCGAGCTATGCGATCGCGCAATTTATCGCCATCCCGGTCATTGGTGCCCTGTCTGACCGCTACGGTCGTCGCCCGGTGATGCTGGTGTGCGTACTGGGTACGGCCATCTCCTACTTTATCTTTGGTTTCGCCACCACGCTGTGGATGCTGTTTTTCTCCCGCATTCTCGATGGGGCAACGGGGGGAGTCGCGGCGACGGCTCAAGCCTACATCGCCGATATCTCTGCGCCTGAAGACCGAGCCAAAAACTTTGGCATTACCGGAGCGGCCTTTGGCCTGGGCTTTACCCTGGGGCCAGCCTTGGGAGGTGCTTTAGCCAGTATTAGCCTCAATTTGCCGGTGTTTGTGGCGGGCAGCATTGCGCTGCTGAACTTTGGGCTAGGCTATTTTGTGCTGGCCGAGTCGCTGGATAAAGAGCATCGCCGCCCCCTGGCCCTGCGCGACCTCAATCCCATCGGCCAGCTCAGCGACATTTTGCGCGACGGCCGCATTCAGGGGCTGCTGATTTCCTTCTTTATCTTCAACTTTGCCTTTGCGGGCTTTAGCAGCGTCTTCGTGCTGTTTTTGAACACCCGCTACGGCTGGGGGCCAAGCCAGGCGGCCATGGTGTTCTTTTTCATCGGCATTGTCTCAACCATTGTGCAGGGCGGCCTAATTCGCCAGCTGCTGCCCCGCTTTGGTGAAGCAAAACTGGCTGTGGCAGGGCTGGTGCTGGTGGTGCTGGCCTTTGGTGGAGTGGTGCTAATTCCGGCGGGTAGCCCGGTGCTGATTCCGGCCTTATACACTACACAGGCCATGCTGGCGCTGGGCGTGGGCTTGGTGATTCCCTCGCTGCGGGGGCTAATTTCGATTCGCGTGTCGGCCCAGGAGCAGGGCAAAACCCTGGGCGGCAACCAGGCGTTGCAAAGCGTGGCCTCTATTTTAGGGCCGCTGTGGGCAGGCTGGATTTTCGATCGCTCGGGCATGCTTTCCCCGTTCTGGATGGGGGCTCTGGTCATGATCATGGCCGTCGGTTTCGCTCTGACTAATCTGCCCCGTCGCCAGTTGTCTGTATAAATCTCGACAGCTCTCGTTCGCCTGGGTGCCGCCACCGCAACGCAAAATCCCGTCAGGAGCCATATGTCTTTGCGATCGCGTCAGGATCCACAAGTCGCTATCCCCGGCATTCTGGGCGGCCTTGGCCCAATGGCCCACGTGCAGTTTGAGCAGCGGCTAATTCAAGGCAGTGCCGAACGGGGGGCACAGGGCGACCAAGACCACCCGGTATGGTTGTTGGTGAACGGCACCAACATCCCCAATCGCACTGAGAGCTTGCAGGGCACTGGGCCAGACTGCGTGCCTGGGCTGGTGCGCTACGCTCAGCTGCTGGAGCGCGCTGGGGCCAACTTTTTAGTTGTCACCTGCAACACCGCCCACGGCGTTTATGACCAGGTGCAGACCCAGCTCGATATTCCCTGGATTCACCTGATGGCCTGTACGAGTGACCACATTCGCCAGGTTTATCCGGCGGTGCAGCGGGTGGGGGTGCTGGCTACTGATGGCACAGTGCAGTGTGGGCTTTACAGTCGCAGTTTGAGCCAGGTAGGAATAACGCCTGTGGGTTTTGCGCTCAATTCTCCCTGGCAAGATTTGGTTATGCAGTCGATCTACCACTCCGATTGGGGAATAAAAACCACAGGGACTCAGGTATCTACCAAAGCATTGACGGTATTAGAGCAGGCGACCAGCTGGCTCAAGACCCAGGGGGCCGAAGTGGTAATTGCAGGCTGTACAGAACTGTCTGTGGCCTTTGCCCAAATGCCAGCACTGCCGCTGCCCTGGGTGGATCCACTACAGGTGGTGGCTGACATCACCCTGGATCTGGCCTGGGGCCACCGTTCCCTGCCGCTCTGGCAAGCTGCCTAGGAGAAAGAATGTGCCAAAAACCAATGATTTAGAACCTTCTGTTGGGAAAGGGGTAGGAACAAGCGGTGCGATAGCCCTGCGGATTCGGGTGCTACTGCTGGGGCTGACCCTCTTTTTGGTGCTCACCCTGGGGTTTAGCGGTGGGGCACAGGCGGCTGCTAAAGGAACTGTCGTAGCGCCTTCTGCGATCGCGGCTAGCCGAACCGCCTCTACCGGATCTACAGTGACGCGATCGCCCTCCTCAGCCTCAACTCCGGCGATATCGGCTATGCCGCCAGATGTGCAGCGCATCTTGAACAAAGGCAGGCTAACGGTGGCCGTGCTGGGGCAGGATAACGCCCCCTTCTTCATGAATGCGCAAGGGCAACTGAGCGGATTAGACATTCAGCTGGCACAAGCTTTGGCCGATCAATTGGGCGTCAGTTTAGACATCACTCGCTCGGCTCAGACCTTTGATCAGGTGGTCGATGCGGTCTACGGACAGAAGGCCGACCTGGCGATTTCAAAGATTAGCCGCACGCTCAAGCGGGCGCAGCGGGTGCGGTTTTCGCGGCCCTACCTGCGCATGCGCCAGGGGCTGTTGGTCAACCGTTTGCAAATGGCTGAGCAGGCCCAGGGGCGATCGATGGTCGAAACCATCCGCGATCTGCGGGGTCAGGTCGGCGTGATTAAGGGGTCATCTTACGTCGGCTTTTTGAAGCAAAAGTTTCCCCAGGCCAGCATCGTGGAGTATCCCACCTGGGAGGAGATTGTGGAGGCCGTGGTGCGGGGTGACATTCTGGCCGCTTATCGCGATGAACTGGAAATTAAGAAGGTGGTGCGTACCCGACCTGATGTGGCTCTGCAACTGCAAACCATTGCCCTTACTGACACTCAAGATTCGCTGGCGGTGGTGCTGCCCTGGAGCAGTGGCCACCTGTTGGCCTTTGTCGACCAGTACTTAGACACCCTCACCGCTCAGTACACCGTGGATACGGTGCTCGATGAATACGCCGACTATTGGGCTACCCAGCGCCCGCAGCAACCGTAGTTTATAACCATACCTGGCAACCCCCATGGTTACTTCCCTGAAAGCTTATATCCCCCGCCAACCATCAATTGAGTGGCTGCGTAGTCCCTGGGCCATCGTGATCAGCAGCGGGCTGGGGGTATACCTTGGCACGACCCAGCCTCAGGTAGCCGCCTGGATGGCCCCCTTTGGCAACCTTTACCTGGGGCTGCTGAAGATGTGCGTGCTGCCGATTTTGCTGTCGGCCATTACGAACAGCCTGGGGCGGCTGATGCAGAGCCACGATGCGCGGCAGTATGTGCAGCGGATTGCCGTGGTGTTTCCGCTGAGCCTGCTGGTGGTGAGCGCGATCGCTGTGGCCGTGGCCGCCCTCGCTGGCCCAGGTCGCGACCTGAGCATAGAAACCCTGCAAACCCTCGGCGTATTGGTCAATCAGTCTGGTGTCGATCTCGAGATGTCCCTCAGCGGCCCGATTCCCGAAGCAGCTACTGGCGGCGTGACCACTCTGGTAGACAGCATGGTGCCCGACAATATTTTTGCCGCCCTCAGCGAAGGGCAAACCCTGAAGGTGCTGCTGTTTGCGATGATTTTTGGGGTATCGCTGGGGCTGGTCAAAGCGCCCTCTACAGCGGCGCTGTTTGATACGCTCGATAGCCTTTATCAGGCGTTCAACAAGGTGATTCACGGGCTGACGTACCTGCTGCCCTTTGGGCTGTGCAGCCTGCTGGCCTACCAGCTCTCCCAGGTAGGCATCGAGGTACTGCTGTCGATGGTGGATTTTGTGGCGGTGGCGATCGCCACCTTTGCCCTCATCTACCTGATCAGTACTCTGATTATCTGGCGGCGATCGGGTCAAAGCCTGTGGTCTACCCTACTAGCACTCAAAGATCCCACCATTCTGTCCCTCGCTACCTCCAGCAGCCTGGCCTGCCTACCTGCCGCCATCACCAGCCTGAGCGAAAATCTCAAATTTGATCCCCAAACGACCAACCTGGTCACGCCGTTGGCCATTACTCTCTGCCGCTTCGGATCCGTCATTTACTTTGCCCTGGCCACGTTATTTGTGGTGCAGCTCTATCAGCGTGATTTGGGACTGGCTGGACTGGGCATAGTAATCATGGGCTCGATTCTGGCGGGTATGGCCACCTCTGGCGTGACCGGCATTCTCACCCTGACCATGCTGGGCCTGGTGCTCGACCCGCTCAAGCTGCCCCTAGAAGCGGTGCTGGTGCTCTTTATCGCCATCGATCCTTTGATGGATCCCTTTCGTACCCTGGGCATTGTGCACACCGGCATGGCAGCGACAGCACTGGTAGCCAATCGGAAGTAACCGGGGGATGTAGACGCGCAGCGGCTTCCCGCAGAGTAGAGATGAATTCAAAGGGCAAAATTCAAAGGGCAAATTTTTGAATTCTCAATTTTGAATTTTGCACTTGGCACTCCCCCGACCTCACCCACTCACCTACCTCACCCACCATGCCCCTCCCCTTTCGCCTTCCCAAACCTCCCGGCCTCAAGGCCACGCTGGTTGCAGCTATGCTGCTAACGGTGGGCACTACGGCGGCGATTGTCTATGTGCCCTGGTCGCTGGTGTCTAAGCGCAATATCGACACCATTGTGGATCAGGTGAATCAGGAGATTACGTTGGGCACCTCCCAGGAGGTGGAAAAGCTGTTTAACAATGCAGAATCGGCGCAGTCGCTCTTAAACAGCAGCCTGGGCCAGAATCTGATTGACTTGACCAGCGCTCAAGATCGGGAGCTGTTTTTGCTCAGCGTGCTGCGGGCCAACCCCAACTTTACCTGGGTGCAGTATGGGGACGCCGAGGGCGATTTTTTTGGGGCTCAGCGCACCGCCGATGGGCGGCTTCACTTTCACCTGCGCGATTGGGATGGGGAGAGCAAAAGCACGACGGCTACGGTCAACACCTATGCGATCGCGGCGAGCGGCTTAGAGCGGGTCAACACTGAGACTTACAAGATGGATCCGCCTTTCTTTGCGCCGGAGCGGCCCTGGTATCGCAACGCCCTGGAGTCTCCAGAAAAGCGGGCCTGGACCGTGTACGTTTACCGCTCGACTCAGACGCCAGGGCTGGATGCTACGACAGCGCTGATTAACCCGGCAGGAGAAATCTGGGGCGTGATTGGGGTTGGCATAGAGCTGACCCAGCTTTCGGAGTACTTGCAGCAGCTTCAAAACAACCACAGCGGTGAGGCATTTATTATTAACGCTCGGCAGGAGCTGATTGCCTCGACTGATGTAGCCGAAGTGATGCCGCCCCAGGGGCAAGACTCGGCAGACCCTCGTCTACAGCAGCTTGAGACCGTAGAAAATCCTCTGCTGCGTATTGCCAGCAAAACTCTGCAAGAGCAGGGCATAGACCTGGAGGGTTTGACGGACCTGCGGCGCTTTGCCTTTAAGGATCCGGTGACTGGAGAACGCTATTTGATTTCGTTTACCCGACTGGAACAGCTCGACTGGGTGGTGGGCACGGTGATTCC
Source organism: Nodosilinea sp. AN01ver1 (assembly GCF_050565655.1). Taxonomy (NCBI): domain Bacteria; kingdom Bacillati; phylum Cyanobacteriota; class Cyanophyceae; order Nodosilineales; family Nodosilineaceae; genus Nodosilinea; species Nodosilinea sp. AN01ver1. Next base: position 26,371 of record NZ_JBNXVS010000022.1, read on the forward strand.
TGAGGCTAGCTACCTGGTAGAAGTGAACCGCAACAAGCGAATGCTGCTGGGCGTAATCGCTATTTTTACCGGGCTGACGGCTGGGGTGGCCGTGCTGATGGCCGATCGCCTGATCGCTCGGCCTGTGCTCGGTATTGCTCGCACGGCGGCAGCGATCGAGGCCGAAAAGTTTGAGCTGGGGCAGCTGGGGGCGATCGCCCGCCGCACCGACGAAATTGGCCAGCTGGCTCGCGTATTTGACCGGATGGCCCAGCAGGTCTACAGCCGCGAGCAAAAGCTGAAACAGCAGGTGCGTGACCTGCGAATTGAAATTGATGAAGCCAAGCGCCAGAAGCAGGTCAAAGAAATTGTCGAAACCGATTTCTTTCAGGATCTGACGGCCAAGGCTCAGGTGTTGCGCAACCGCAACAGCGCGGCTAAACCTGCTGTTGTGGAACCCAAGAGAGCCTGACAGCCGCGATTGACCGCCAGACTCTAGGGGCTGATTCAGAGCATGAACCGTCGTTCACAGAGGTGGTCCTCTCTGGCTTTTTGGTACACCTTGTGGGCCTCTGCCCGGTGATGTCGAGCCAGCGAGTCTTGCTCCAAAGGTGCTGACGACTCGAGTGTGGATGACTGGGGCGTTGGCGTTGGTGGGTCGGGTTGGTTGGGGCGTTTGGCAACGCGGAGGTAGAGCAGCATGGTTTTTCTCGGAACGGTATTTAGCACTGTGCAGGTTGAGTAGCCCGCCGCGATCGCCTTGCCGGCTGCAAAGTTTTCAGGGCAAAGTCAGCCTGTCAAACCCAGAGGTGACAGACCGATGAGGACAGCGGCAAACCTGGTACCGGCTCTCAGCAGTTCCAGCAGAGTTGCTGTGGAAGCGCTGCGGAGCACGGCCCTCGGTATACTACAACGTAATACATTCGATTCCGGATTGGCGAGGTAAGTTTTTGCGCCGTAGTCTTCATCAAACTGGCGCGAGTCTGTTCAGGCGCGTTGATTAAAGTGAAATTTGCGCTAAAAATAGCCATTCCTTGAGCGAAGTCGTTGGTGTTCGCGGAGCGAGTGCTGGGCACTCAGCCGCCACAAAGGGTCTAGGGAACGGGCTGTGGGTGTTTTTATCGTTTGGGGTGCCCGCGCTAGTGCTATGGATGTTGCTCTCACCAGTTCTGCAAAGGTGACCTGCCTATTTAAGGTTTACGAGTTTGTAGTATGTTCGCTCGCTTGAACAGCTTTACACGAGCGCTCGTCGCCCCCCTGTGTCCACGGCGAGCGGTCGTGTTACGAGCCTCAGTCAGAGCCCATGATGCCCCAGCCGCCCCAGGTCAGCTGAGTATGCATGATCTTGCTGCTCAAGTTGAGGCTTAAGAATTTAGCGGGCTGCTCTAGGGATCGTAGGTGCCAAAGTTCCACGGGTGACCACATCGCCTACCTGTTGAGGCGGTGGCTGGAGCTTGCCAAAGCTGTCGTTGTGGGCAGACCCCAGCATGATCATGCCGTTGCCCAAGCTCAGTGCGGCAGGGGCGATCGCGGTGGCAAAACGCTGTAGCGTAGCTCCGCAAAATTCTCACCGTAGGTTCTCGCCGCCAGCAGCTTGAGGGGTGGGTCGATGCGGCGGGGAAACAGGGGCGCACCACTGCCCAGCGTAACCGAAGCAATCTGCACCACCATTTCATCGAGCAGCCCGGCGTCGTAGAACTGGCCCGCCAGGTCGCCGCCACCCACTACCCAGAGATTTTTGTCGCCGGCGGCGATCGCCATCTCCTGATGGATGGGCCGCACATCGCCGCTGACAAAGCGCACGTCGGCCCCGGCAATGGTGGGCAGCTGGCGCGAGGTAAATACCCAGGCGGGCACCCGGTAGGGCCAGGGCTGAGGATGGTCTGCCCCGTCCCCAAAATCGTGGTCGTGGATCCACTGGTAGGTGGTCGAGCCCATGGCGATCGCCCCGACCCCCGCCAAAAAGTCGTCAAACGTGTTGGGTTCTAGCTCGCCAAACTGAAACAGCCAGTCGAGGGAGTTGTGGGGGTCGGCAATAAAGCCATCCAGGCTGGTCGCTGTGTAAAAGATGGTGGCCATAGGAGGCTGCTGGCGGGTGAGGTTTGAATTGAGATTACAACAGGTTTAGGTCGCGCAGGCAGCGGCGGGTGAGTTCTAGGCGGGCGGGGCCATCGCTGTCCTGGCGCATGTCCACATTGGTGGCAAACAGGTAGACGTTGTCGCCCTGCTCCAAGTAGCCGACGTACCAGCCGATTTGGGGCTGGTCGGGCTCCCCCAGGCCAGCCCAGCCGGTCTTGGCACGCAGGGTATAGTCGGGAGTGCGCTCGACAATCATGATGTCTTTGACCGTCGCGATCGCCGCCTCAGAAAACGGCAGGTCGTTCTGGTACAGGCGCTGCAAGAACTCAATCTGCTGCTGGGGCGTAATCCGCAGGTCGCCCTCCAGCCAAAAGCTGTCGATAGCAGCGGGGCTGCCGATCGTTTGGTTGCCGTAGCCCGCGGCGCTGACCCACTGCTGCATGCGATCGTGGCCGATGCGTCGGGCCAGTACCTGATAGAACCAGACGGCAGAAAGACTAAACGCCGTGCGCATGTTTTGATCGCGGTTCCAGGCGGGCACCATGCGCTCGATACCGTCCCAGGTCAAGATAGCCAGGTCGTTGGGGATAACGCCCGTTTCGAGCGCAATCAGCGAGTTGAGAATTTTGAACGTGGAGGCGGGCAGAAAGGGCTGAAGGTTGCGATCGCGGTTGTGCTGGTAGGTCACGTTCTGGTTCAAGTCATGGATGATGATTGCCCCCTCCATCCCAAGATCCTGGAAGTGCTGGGCAAAGCGTTCCTCCACAGAGGGTTGCCCAGGAACTGACTGCTGAGCAACCCGGGGGACGATGGCCAAAGACTGGCCCCAAGGGGCGATCGCTACAATCTCAGACGCAGCCAGAGCAGACGCAGCGGGGAGCATGACGACGCTGCTCGCAACCAGCCCCTGAAACCACCACCAACAAGCACGATCCATACGGTTTACCTAGAGTTTAAAGGGATAGGGTCAGCAAGGCCGCGGCACCCAGGGATGCCAACATCCGCACATGGTTCCAGAGCGTCCAAGTATTAAGGTAGCTGGCCCATAGGGTTGTGCCCTCTGTGCTGTTTGGTTCTACCACAGCCAGAGCGTCATTGAGCGGCACATTGAAGGCGATCGTCACTACAATAGTGCCTACTAGGTACAGCAGGCTGCCGATCAGCACGTAACCGGCACCGGGCTGATTGCCTTTGGCCAAGACGGCGATCACCAGGGCTAGACAGGCCAGGCCCGAGCCGAACAGCACTCCCATAAACCAGGGGTTGATCACGGTAACGTTGATGGCCTGCATGGTGGCAATGCCCTGGGCGGGCGGTTGCTGACCGAGGGCCTGCATGACAAAGGTAGAGAAGGCGAAAAAGACTCCGGCCACCAGCCCACAGCCGAGGGCGGTGCAGAGCTGAAGGGTAAATAACCCAGCATTAGTCGAGGGCATAGCGGCTCCTAAGGTTGGCTCCTAAAGGTGGGGAAGGTGCGATGGCGATGAAGGCTGGGCCTTTGACCACCGCACCCGCTGGTTGAGACAACATTCGCGTCAGGCGGCAACCAGTTGCGCCACCTGGGCCTGGGCTGCGGCAATGGATGCAGCCAAACTTTCGCTGCTGTGCTCGTCGTTTTCGACATGCACAAAGGTGATATCGGTAATGCCAATAAACCCGAACGCCACCCGCAGGTAGGGGTCTTGGTGGTTCATGTGGCCGTAGCGCTCGCCGGGGCCAAAGCCTGAGCTACCGCGCGCCGTAATCACAAACATTTTTTTACCCTGGAGCAGCGGTTTGTAGGGGTCTTCGGCATCCTCGGGGTCGATCGCAAAGGTGCGGCCCACGCGAACTATTTGATCGATGTAGGCTTTGAGGGTGCTGGGCACGCTGAAGTTGTACATGGGGCAGCCCACGACCACAATGTCGGCGGCGATCAGTTCGTCGATGAGTTGGTCACTCACCCGGATTGCCTCCTGAAGCTCCGGCGATCGCTGCTCAGCGGGAGTGTAGGCGGCCACAATCCAGGGTTCATCCACGTGGGGCACGGGCTGGCGACCGACATCGCGGTAGGTGACGGTGTCGGCGGGGTGAGCCTGCTGCCAGGCGGCGACAAACTCGCGGGTGAGGCGGCGAGAGTGGGAGCGAGAGTGCTTCGCACTGGCTTCGCCAACGCCCCTCGGGCTAGAGTCGATGTGCAGAAGGTGTGCCATAGGGCCTCCAGGTCAGGACTCGCTTAGCCTAAAAAAACCTTGCTAACCGGGCGCTATTTAATTCTTAGGGCGCTGTCAAATTCTTGCGGCGAGCTGGCGGCTAGTCCAGCAGGCGGCGTACGGATACTGGCACGTTGGGAAATGCGATCGGCGCAATGTTGCCTTCTCGGAGCTTGGTTTGCGATTGATACAACCCATTGGCCGGGTCATGCATGACTACAAGTTCCATGCGCTGCAGGTTGATCACCCAGTATTCGGAAATGCCTGCCGCAGCGTAGGCATTTGCCTTGGGCTCTAAATCTTTTTGCAGGCTCGTGTCCGAAAACTCTATCAGCCAAAAGACGTTCTCAGGATAGGGGTGATGCTGCAAATACTCCCTGCCCAGGGGTTGCACGATCGCCAGGTCAGGTTCTGGCTCAGACTGGGTAGCGGGAATGGTAATGGGATGGCTTTCACGGATTTGCGCCTGCTCACCAAGCAGGGTTCTGAGGTAGTCTCCAACAGTGCTGGCGTAGTAGGCGTGGGGTTCTCCTTCGGGGGACATTTCGATGATTTCTCCGTTCAAAAGCTCTACTCGGCGATCGCTAAGAATGCCCGCCGCAATCATCTGGTGGTAGTCCTCAAGAGTCCATTTTGCAATTGCAACGTGGGGAGTCATCGCGTTTGTCCAGCTGCCGCCAAGGAGAGAATTTGCCTATTGCTCCATTCTGACAGCCATTCTGCCGGATAGACTTGAGGTAGCTGGGCAAACGGGTCTGGCGTCACCTATCTCCACAACGGAGAACATAGCCATGGATGCAGCCAAAACCAGGCGTGTTAAGGGTCTCCAAAACGGCCTGAGCGTGGAAAACGCTGAGTTTACCTGCCTACCCACGCGCTCAAGCCAGGAACTGGGTTGGGAGTACATTCAGGTAGAGCAGTTTCAGCATCCGCCGGGGGAGTGCAGCAGCCCCTTAAGCGAAGATCACACGATTTGCCTATCGCTGGCGACCCGTCCGGTGCGATTTTTGCAGATCAAAGACGGCAAAACCCACAGCAGCCTCTACGGCAAAGGCGATATCTCCATTACGCCAGCCCAGACGCCGTTTTTTGCCCGCTGGCAGGACGACGATCACTACGTTGAACTGCGGCTCAACTCGGGCTTTATGGCCAACGTCGCGCAAGAATCTCTCGGGCTCAACCCCGATCGCATTGAGTTAATTCCCGAGTTTCGCCTGCGGGACGGGCGGCTAGAGGCGATCGCCCTGATGCTGCTCGACGAACTCAACCAGGCCAACCCCGGCGGCCAGCTCTATGTCGAGTCGTTGACTAACCTGCTGGCGGTACACCTGCTGCGGCAGTACGCGGTAGACAGGCCGAAGGCGGGGCCAACAGCGGTAGATTTTGTCGGCGGGCTGCGCGATCGCCAGCTTTTGCCCGTACTCAGCTACATCCATGAGGCGATTGACCAAGACCTGAGGCTGGCGGATTTGGCGGCGATCGCGGGTCTCAGCCCCTTCCATTTCAGCCATCAGTTCAAGCAGGCGATGGGGGTTGCTCCCTACCAGTACGTGCTGCGGCAGCGCATTGAGCGGGCCAAACAGTTGTTGAAACAAACCAACCACTCTATTGTGGAAATCGCCCTGCTGTGCGGGTTTAACAGCCATAGCACCTGAGCAAACAGTTTCGCCAGGCCACCGGCACCACCCCCAGCGCCTACCGTGCTTCTGTATCGTGACTGCCCCTAGTCGTGACCGCCCTTCCCGTGACTGACCCCGTGACCCAATTTGTGCTCTACAGCAAGCCCGGCTGCCACCTGTGCGAAGGGCTAGAAGAAAAACTCGCTGCGGCCCGCCACCTGCCCTTTGAGCTAGAGGTGCGCGACATCACCACCCGCGACGACTGGTTTCAGCGCTACCAATACGAAATTCCAGTGCTGTGCTGCGTGCAGTCCACCGAGGCTGGAACCCAAGAAATTCCGCTGCCGCGCCTGTCGCCCCGGGCACCCCAGGCCAAGGTGGAGCAATTGATACAGACTTATTTGGGGCAGAGTAAGGCAGAATAGGTCACACTTCAATGATGTGAGGAGTTGCTGACATGAAGCTGCGCCAACTGCTTGAGGGCCTGCCTGCGGGGCTGATCGAGGCCGGGTTTACCCTGCCTGAGGAAATGGGCGACCCTGACATCAAAGGCCTCTGCACCAATTCCCACGCCTGCCAGCCAGGGGATGTGTTTGTTGGCATGCCCGGCACGCGGGTCGATGGCGGCGAATTTTGGCCCAGCGCGGTGGAGTCTGGGGCGGCGGCGGCGCTGGTGTCAGCCCAGGCTTTAAAGGCTCGCCCCGCCGAAGGGAATGCCTGCGTAGTGCCCATGACCGATATGTCAGTGGCCTGTGCGGAGGTGGCGGCGCGGTTTTATAACTACCCAGCCCGGCAGATGGGGCTGGTGGGGGTGACAGGCACCAACGGCAAAACCACCACCACCCACCTGGTTGAACATCTGCTGAATGCTTCGGCTCAGCCCACGGCGCTGTTGGGAACGCTCTATACCCGCTGGCCGGGGCACCAGCAAACTGCTCTCTACACCACCCCCTTCGCGGTAGAACTTCAGGCCGAACTGGCCAAAGCGCGGGATGCAGGCTGTCGCTACGCCGTGCTGGAGGTCAGCTCCCACGCCCTGGCCCAGAAGCGGGTGTGGGGCTGCCCCTTTGAGGTGGCGGTGTTCACTAACCTGACCCAGGACCATCTCGACTACCACCGCGATATGGAAGACTACTTCCAGGCCAAGGCGCTGCTGTTTAGCGGGGGCTACCTGGCCGGGCGAGCGGTGGTGAATATCGATACGCCCTACGGCGATCGCCTCGTCGCCCAGCTTCCCGCTGAGCGGGTGTGGACCTACAGCACTCAAAATCCCAATGCTGATCTCTACACGGGCGACCTTACCTACCAGGCTAATGGCGTTATCGGCACCCTCAAGACCCCTATGGGCACCGTGCCCTTTAGCTCGCCGCTGGTGGGGCAGTTCAACCTCGAGAATTTGCTGGCGGCGGTGGGGGCTGCACTGCACCTGGGCGTTGCTCTAGACACAATTGCCGCCGCTCTGCCCAGCTTTGGCGGCGTGCCGGGGCGCATGGAGCAGGTAAAGGTGTCTGAAGCCCAGGACATCAGCGTGATTGTCGACTACGCCCACACGCCCGACAGCTTGAAAAGCTCACTGACCGCCGCGCGGCCCTTTGTGCCGGGGCGGCTGATCTGCGTGTTTGGCTGCGGCGGCGATCGCGATCGCACCAAGCGCCCTCAAATGGGCCGCATCGCCTACGAACTGGCCGATACCGTGGTCGTCACCTCCGACAACCCCCGCACCGAGGATCCGGAGCAGATTTTGCGGGATGTCGTGGCAGGCATTCCGGCAGAGTTGGGGAGTGATCAGGTGGTGGGCGATCGCGCTACGGCTATTCAGTCCGCGATCGCGATGGCTCAACCCGGCGACGGCATTTTGATTGCGGGCAAAGGCCACGAAGACTATCAAATTTTGGGTACCGAGAAAATACACTTTGACGACCGCGAGCAGGCCCGTCATTTCCTTGGAAAACGGTATATGGGATAACTTTTTTGCCCAGAAATGGCGGCGGTATGTGAATACACGCAACATTCTCGCCGTCATTCCAGGTGGTTAAAGATACCCTAATAGGTGCCACTGCTGATCCATACCTGGCTCAGTTCTGGTTCGGCCCCGGCCCGTTGGAGCACCATGCAGTCTTACCAAGAGCAAGAGGTGTCGCTACACCGGCTGCTTCAGCTGAGTGCAGCAACCCCAGACTACGTACAGGTCAAACCAAGAGGGTTTAGGGCAATTCTGCAGTCGACCGTAGAATTTCTCGAAGCCTACGACATTCAGGCGAACCTGCTGGTAAAGCTGCCCGTAGGCGAGGCCTGGAATGAGGATGTGTCGCGCTACAGCCAGGGGCTGGCGTCGCCCCACCGCGTATATCGGTTTGTGCGGCTCGACTCATCGCCGCCGCCGTCTGGCGCTGAAGACGTAATTTTACCCCTCAGTGCAGACCATACCTGGCGGGGCGACTATTTTGTGGTGGTGCAGTCTGAGACCTTTGCAGCCATGGTTGTGGCCCATCGCCTGCAGCCGCTGTCGGCTACGGCCCTAAGCGAAAGTAAACGACCGACTCCTGAGGCGCAACAGCCTCCCGAAGCTGACGATGACGACGAGGGCTCTCCCTCGCTGGAAGAGGCCAGTGCGGCTCGCTCATCGTACCTGTCGGTGTGCTGCTCGGTGAACCCCGATTTGGTTGCCACCGTGGTCAGCGCCATCTGTCATCAGGTGAACCAGGGCGCTGCTGCCGATGTCGGCACCGACCTGGTGGCGCTGACGCAGCAGTGGGCTCAAATCAGGGCGGCTCAAACCCTCACCCCGGCCTACTTAACTCTGGTCGATCGCTGGCTGAACTGGCAACTCACCCGGCAGGAGCATCTGCGCCAGTCGGCCTCAACCTATCGCCGCCAGGCCCTGGGCATGTCGAGCCTATCCACCCAAAATGAGGTGCTGCTCAATACCCTGCGCCTCAAGGATGACTTTCTCAACACCGTTGGTCAAGAGCTGCGCACTCCTCTGACCACTATCAAAACGGCGCTCACCCTGCTCGATTCGCCCCACCTCAAGCCCCCCCAGCGGCAGCGCTACAAGGAGATGATCAGCCACGAGTGCGATCGCCAGAGTGCGCTCATCAGCGGCGTTCTCAACCTGCTGCAAATGGAAACCAGCGTGGGTCAAACCCAGCTCGACCCGCTGAATCTGGCGGAAGCCGTGCCCCCGGTGGTAAGTACCTATCAACCCCTAGCCGCTGAAAAAGGCATCATACTGGCCTACACCATTCCCCGGCATGTGCCTGCGGTAGTCTGCCCCAGCAGCTGGCTGCGGCAGATTATGATTCACCTGCTCAACAACAGTCTCAAATACACGCTCAGCGGTGGTCGGGTGTGGGTGACGGCCCGCAGCACCTCAAACTATGCCGAAATCGAGGTGCGCGATACCGGCATCGGCATTTCGGCGAGCGATCTACCCCGCATTTTTGACCACTTTTATCGGGGTCGCAACCTGCCGCCCGACGAAACCGAGGGGGCTGGGCTGGGGCTGACGATTGTGCAACAGCTGCTGCTCTACTGCGGGGGTACTGTGGTAGCTCGCAGCCAGCCCAACGAAGGCACCACGATCGCGGTGCGGCTGCCGCTGCACCACGGGGAGCGGCGATCGCTAGAATAGGGACTTTGCAAGGTAACTATTGCTTTGACGTTACCCAAATCGGCTGCTTCAGGCGGCTCCTCTGAGGCTAATCTTGGCTCGATCTACGCGCTGCTGGCCTACAGCACCTGGGGGCTGCTGCCCATCTATTGGAAATTTTTTGGGGCAACCTCTGCTCTGGAGGTGCTGAGCCACCGCATGATCTGGTCGGCGGTGTTTTTGGTGGGCATTTTGGTGGTGCAGCGGCGGTTGCCCGACTTGCTGGCGCTGCTGCGAGGGTCAAAGCCCAACCCTGAGGGGGCATCGCTTCACCCGGTGCTCGTGCTGCTGCTGACGGCCAGTTTGCTGAGCTTTAACTGGGGCTTGTATATCTACGGGGTAAACAGCGATCGCGTGGTTGAAGCCAGTCTGGGCTACTACATCAACCCGCTGGTCACCGTGCTGTTGGGCTTTGTGTTTCTCAAAGAGCGCCTGCACCGGGGGCAGCAGGTGGCCGTAGCCCTGGCGGTGGTGGGGGTGGGCTACTTCGTTTGGCAACTGGGTACCGTACCGTGGATTGCGCTGGCGCTGGCGGTTTCTTTTGCGTTTTATGGCCTGCTGCGTAAGGTGGTGGCGGTGGCCCCCCTGGTGGGTTTGGCGGTCGAAACGCTGCTGATAACGCCGATTACGCTGCTGTTTGTGGGCTGGTTGGGGGTGACAGGGCAGGGTCACTTTGGCCAGAGCTGGCCGCTGACGCTGCTGTTTGTTGGAGCCGGGGTAACCACCTCAATGCCCCTGCTCTGGTTTAACAACGCGGCGAAACGGCTCAAGCTGGCTACCCTGGGCTTTTTTCAGTACCTGGCTCCCTCGCTGTCGCTGCTGCTGGGGGTGTTTGTGTACGGCGAGCCGTTTACCTCGGTGCATGTCGTTACCTTTGGCTGCATTTGGGCGGCGCTGCTGCTCTACTCGGTAACGGCGTTTAGATTGAGGGGAAGTGGGGGTGGGTAGGTGGGTTTCGGTGCTTTAGGCTGGCTGGCTTATAAGTAAGCCAGCCCTGCTGGTAGAGCAATTCAACCGCCCTACTTGATTGCTAGCGCCAGTTTTCGCGGCGCTGGAGGGGGTTCATGAGTTCGTTCAGCCCTTCGCCTACCAGCGATAGCCCCGTCACCATCAGCGTCAGCGCCAGGCCGGGAAACAGCGCCGTCCACCAGATGCCCGTAGGCAGCGCGTCGAGGGCCTGGCGAATGTCGGCCCCCCACTCGGGCACCTGCTCGGGCAAGCCGAGGCCCAGAAAGCCCAGCCCTCCCAGCACCAAAATGGCGTCGGCGGCGTTGAGAGTAAACAGCACCGGCACGCTCTGAATCACGTTGAGAAACAGGTATCGGGTCAGCACCGTCCAGGGATCGGCCCCCATGGCCTGGGCTGCCTCCACAAACAGCTCGGTCTTGACGCTGACGGTGTGGTTGCGCACCACCCGGTAGTACTGGGGAATGTAGGCAATACTGAGGGCGATCGCCGCATTCACCACCCCCCGACCCACCACAAACGCCAGCGTGACCGAGAGCAGCAGCCCCGGCAGGGTGTAGATCGTGTCCATAAAAAACAGCAGGGCGCGATCGAGCCAGCCGCCCAGGTAGCCGCTGACCATGCCCAGGGGTACCCCGATCGCCACGCTCAGCAGCGTCGCCAGCAGCACCACCTGCCAGGCGGCGCGGGTGCCAAACAGGGTGCGGGCAAACACGTCGTAGCCCTGGCGCGTGGTGCCAAACCAGTGCTCATCGCTGGGGGGCTGGTGAATGGGGTTTTGCAGCGCCGTGGTGGGGTCGAGCAGCCAGCCCCAGCTCTGCATCAGGGGCGTCAGCAGGGCAATCAGAATAAACGCCAGGGTAATAGCCAGACCCACCCACATCAGCACTACCGATACATTGGCGGCAGACCTGGACCCTGGTTTGCCAGGGGGGTTGCGCAGCAGGGGCGATCGCGGAGTGGTAGCCATAGCAGCGCCGTGAGTGGACAGGCTCTATTATGCCAGAGCCAGGCGCAAAGACCGGGCCAATGGGCGATCGCTCGTCTCTGACGACTGACTGACTCGGGCATAATGGAGGTACCAGACCGCAGCATACTGTTCTGTCGAACTCATACGGAGTCTCCATGACCGTCACCGATAGCGCCCTTACCCTACCCACCCCTGACCTATTAGAGGTCGTTGCTTCGGGGGCGCGAATTGACGGCAAACAGGTCACCGCTGCGCTGCTAAAGGCCGAGCGGCAAACCAAGCAGCAGCGGCAGCAGATTTCGAGTGAGGCGCTGCTCGGCACCTGGCGGCTGCGGTTTACCGCTCCTAAAAAGCCTACCTACAGAGCCGGGCAACCGACTGACAGCGGTTTTTACGTGCCTGGGCTGGCGATCGCAACCCTTAGCTTTAGCCGCGACGATAGCGGCGAGTTAACTATTCAAAACCAGCTTCAGGTTGGCCCTGCCCGGCTGCGGTTTACCGGACCAGCTAAGTTTTTGCCCAAGAAAAACTTGCTGGCCTTCGACTTTGTGCGCCTGCAGGTACTGGTGGGTGGCCTCAGCCTGATTAACCTGCCTCTGCACAGCAAAGCGGCTAAAGCAGGCGATTTTGCCGATGCTTCGGTGGCCAGGCTGCCGTTTTTCTCTTTTTTCGCGGCTCGAAGGGGCTATGTTGCCGCCCGTGGCCGCAGTGGTGGACTGGCTCTGTGGGCAAAAAAATAGGGTAGGTTCCCCTACCCCATGCGAGATACGTCTTTGAGACGACGGTCTGCAAGGCTTAGGCCAGCGTTTCGGGGCAGTAGCCCAGACCCATTACGAACTGACGGCGAAAGGCTTCGATCTCTTCGCGATCGGGCTTGCCGTGGGAGACAATCGCCACCTGATAGCGACGCATGACATCGATGGGCGACTGCCCGGTTTCTAGCCCCCAGAGGGCCATCCGCACGCGAATGCCGGGGTCGTAGGCGATGCCCAGCTCGTTCATGTAGGCGCGAAAATCTTCAGCATCGGGAACGCCGATGTTGTCGTCCATCTTGACGCGAATGACCCATCCATCGATCTGATGAATCACCGTCATAAACTCTAGGGGCAATCTCGGGGTGCCCAGCAGGTGCTCAACCACACGGAGGGTCAAACTGGCATTGGCGAGATAGTAGGTGTATTCCATCGTTGACCTTATAGACAGGTGCTACAGTTCTTATTGTCTGGGACTGGCCCTGAAAGGGTTAGGGTTAAGTCCCCCTACCTGACCTGGGTGTATCCCCCCAACCTGGTTAGGCTATGCACAATCTTTAGACAATGGCCTCAGAGATGTCACCAGAGATCCCCTGCTCCCCTTTTGAATATTCCCTGGCGGCCTATCAATATTCTCTGCCGCCAGACAAAATTGCCCAAACCCCCGTCACCCCCCGCGATGCCTCGCGTCTGCTGGTGGTAGACAGCGCCACTACCCATCGTCACCACCGCTTTCGCGACCTGCCCACTCTGCTGCAGCCAGGCGATCTGCTCGTCCTCAACGATACGCGGGTTATTCCTGCCCGCCTGTTGGGGTACAAGCCCAGCGGTGCTCAGGTAGAAGTGTTTTTGCTCGAAGACCAGGGCGACAACCGATGGCTGGCCCTGGTGCGCCCCGGTCGCCGCCTCAAGCCGGGGGCTACCATACACTTTGGCCCCAACCCCGACCAGCCCGACCTGGTTGCCCAGGTGCTCGATACCGACCCCGACACCAGCGGTCGCCTGCTGAAGTTTGAGCCCCAAAGCGGTGAATTGCTTTTTGCCCTGTTTGAGCGGTTGGGGGAAGTCCCTCTGCCGCCCTACATTACCGATACAGCCGCGTCGCCTGACCAGTACCAAACGGTCTACGCCGAGGCCCCTGGGGCGGTGGCGGCCCCCACGGCGGGGCTGCACTTTACGCCCGAGCTGTTTGAGCGGCTGGAGGAACTGGGGGTGGGGCGATCGCGCATTACCCTCCACGTCGGCGTCGGCACCTTTCGCCCGGTGGAGGCCGAGAACATTCTCGACCACAAAATGCACGGCGAATGGATCGATGTCTCGGCTGAAACCGTCGCGCAGATCAACGCCACCAAAGCCCGAGGCGGTCGCGTGATTGCCGTCGGCACAACGGTGGTGCGAGCCCTGGAGGGCGCGGCCCAGGGCGGCGAACTGCAGCCCTACCAGGGCAAGGTCAACCTATTTATTTACCCTGGTTATCGGTACCGGGTGATTGACGGGTTGATTACCAACTTTCACCTGCCGGGGTCTAGCCTGATGATGCTGGTCAGCGCCCTGATTGGGCGAGAGCGGCTGCTGGCGCTCTACGAAACCGCCATCGAGCAAGACTATCGCTTCTATTCCTTCGGCGATGCCATGCTGATTTTGCCCGAGGCGGTGCAGGGGCGCTAGGGTTGTCAGCGATCGCTCGATTAGCGGCAGGGCCGAGGTCAGTGGAGCGTTAAATCGGGCAGCGGCGCGATCGCCCACCACCTATCTCTAACGGCTTAGGGAAGATCCCGCTAGTCAATGGGGTGCTCGTAGCGAATCCACGCTTAACCAGAAATCTGGGCAGGCGTCTAATCGTGGATCGAGCCGTCGGGCATGATTGCCCCGGTGAGAATGGTGCCGGTGAGCTTAACCATGGTGCGGCCCCCCACCGCTACCTTGGCCCCGCTGAGGTCGGCCCCGCTGAGGTCGGCTCCGCTAAAGTCTGCGCCAATCAGGTCGGCTTCGCGCAGGTTGGCGTGGCTGAGGTCGGCCTGCAGCAGGTTGGCGCGAAACAGCTTGGCCTTGCTGAGGTTAGCCCGGTTGAGGTTGACCTTGTGCAAAAAGGCATCGCTGAGGTCGGCCCCGCTCAGGTTAGCTTCGCTGAGGTTGCGGCCCCCAAAGTCTTTTTCGCGCAGGTTGGCCCCGCTCAGGTCGGTGCCGCTGAGGTCTGGACTTTGGCGCGATCGGTGGGTGCTGGCCGCCCCGTTGCGGGTGTGGGCGTTGTAGCTGTTGTAGGAATCGTCAGCGGGTTTGCGGCTGGCTGAATTGTTGGTTGCCGAACTGCCGCTAGCCGTTTTGCTTTCGGTTGAACTAGCCTGATTTTGGGCGCTGGAACTGCTGGAACTACCGTTGGCGCTGGGGGCTTTGTTGCCTCCTACCCCTGCCGCTGCATCGCGTCGCTGGCGGTAGGTCTGCGACTGGCCAGTGCTGGAGGATGCGGAGCCGCTAGGGCTGGTGCTGTCGCTGCTTTGCCCAGAGCTGCCGTTACCTGACCCGCTGCCGTAGTAGCTACCGCCGTAGGTACTGCGCTGGTAGCGGTAGTAGCGATTGTGGGAGGTCGATCGCTGCTCATCGTCTGGGTCGTCGCTGGCGCTTTGGGAGCGGGCGCTGCCGTAGCCTTTGTTGGTGTAGCCACTGCCGTAGGCCGAGCGGTAGTCGCTGGTGCCGTAGCCTGCCGTGGAGGTCTTGTAGCTGCTGCTGGCGGTGCCGTAGCGGCTGGCCGAGCTAGTGCTGCGGCCATTGCGGTTGTGCGATCGCAGCAAGTCCCGCGCCTGGTTCAACGCCTTAATCTTATCCTGGGCCTTTTGGTACAGCCGCTCGTTATCTTGAGGAATGCGATCGGGGTGCCAGACAAACACCAAATCTTTATAAGCCTGGTTGATTTCCTCCAGGGAGGCACCAGGCTCTAGCTCTAGAATTCGATAGGCGTTGTCCAGCTCACGCATGTAGAGACCATCTCGCGTAGGGTGCTGAGGCCGGTGCTCAACTCATAACATTTTAGGCGGCTTCCCCCCGTAGCGTAAGACCTGGGCGGTTATCTACCGTTTTGCTTAACGCCGTTAAAGACAAATCAAGCTCAAATCCCTTGATTCTTCAAGAGAATGGAGGGGATCGGCGCAGCTTAATATACATACATTAAGTTCAGCGGGTCTCTCAGCCAGTCTTGGGGACCCCTGGTTAACAGGAGGGAGAGGTAATGCGCGTATTGGTCATGGGTGGCACCCGGTTTATTGGGGTGTATCTCACCAAGCTATTGATTGAGCAGGGCCACGAGGTGGTGCTGTTTAACCGGGGCAATCGCCCCGCCCCGGTGGAGGGGGTGCCGACAATTGTGGGCGATCGCACCGACCCCAACAGCCTTAAAACCCAGCTTGCGGGCGAAACCTTTGACGCCATCTTCGACAACAACGGGCGCGAGCTGAGCGATACCCAGCCGCTGATTGAAATTTTCGGCGGCAAGCTCCAGCACTTTGTCTATGTCAGCTCGGCGGGGGTGTACCTCAAGTCTGACCAGATGCCGCACATCGAAGGCGATGCAGTGGATCCTAAAAGCCGCCACAAGGGTAAGTTCGAAACCGAGGCCTACCTGCAAGCCCAGGGGGTACCGTTTACCTCCGTGCGCCCGGTTTACATCTACGGCCCGCAGAACTATAACCCGCTAGAGCAGTGGTTCTTCGACCGGGTGGTGCGCGATCGCCCCATCCCCATTCCTGGCAACGGCATGCACCTGACACAGCTGGGCCATGTGCAAGACCTGGCGGCGGCGATGGCAGCGGTGCTGGGCAACGAAACAGCGATCGGCCAGATCTATAACATCTCTGGCGAGAAGGCGGTCACCTTCGATGGCCTGGCTCGCGCCTGCGCCACAGCGGCGGGGAAAGATCCCGACAGCCTCAAGATTGTGCACTACGACCCGAAGGATTTTGACTTTGGCAAAGCCAAGGCGTTTCCGATGCGGGTGCAGCACTTCTTTACCGCCATCGACAAAGCCCAGGCCGAGCTGGGCTGGGCACCGACTTACGATTTGGTCACCGGGCTAAAGGATTCGTTCCAGAATGATTACCTGGCCGCTGGCCACGACAAGACCGAGGTCGATTTCGCCGTGGATGACATGATTTTGGGCGCTTAGGCGATCGCTGACTGGGCTGGGGCAATCGCACGCTCAACAATGCCCCAGCCCGGTAGGGTGGGCACCGCCCAACACCCACCCCAGCACCTAATAACAACACCTTAGCCAGGGCAAACCTTCTCGCATCGCGCGATCGCCCTGACTACCTACTGGCTTGCAATGCCGGGGCGAGATTAAGAGAAGGCATTTTGCCTGTGGTACTCGGAGAATATTGGGGTGGCAGGGTTTTATAAGACGGAGTTTGGTTGGTGAGGAGCCAGATGTGCTGCTGGGGGCTTTTCGATCGCCCCCAGACCCCGTCGACCAGGGCCGTGCCGCCGCCCTGGACCCAACGGAAGGGTTGGCTTGTTGGTTAGCCCATCGCGCTTCGCATCGGTCGTGGCATGTAGGTGATCGGGGGGCGATCGCTTCTTAACCAAAATTTTGCACTGGCTGAATGCTCAAACACAATGACCTGCGTAGGGTGCATTAGCGGCTCACAAATCGATGCAAAGCCCTTACAGACTCTGCCTTTGGGCCGCAATGCACCGCTTACGACATCGAGCTTTTCTGCAATGCCATATCATCGGCTGGATTTTCGATGTCATTGGCCTGCAATGCGATGACCACCCCTGGCATTGCGATATCCACGGCTCGCATTGCAATATCAACCGATCGCATTAGGATATCCACGCTCTGCAATGCGATGTCAGCCGCCTGATGGCCAGATCCACCGATCGCATTCCTTAACGCCTGTACGGATGCCCCACCGGATAACTTGCTGTACTGTATTCAGTGCGGGGAATGTATCTAAAACGGGCGTAAGGGAAGCTGCAACTCCCCCTACACCCTAAAGCATCCCAGCTTATCCGAGGTAAGTGAGATGCCCTAGGTGCATTCTAGGAGCTAGCGTCTTCGTTTGCCTTTGTTTGGGACAGCGCTAGAGCGTTCCCCGTTTTCCTTCACCCGAAAACGGAGACAACCGCATGACTTTTCAACCCTCGGGGCAGCGCGGCCTGCCCACCTCGTTTGCCCTGCCTACCTATCGGCCCGTTGGTTTTACCGGCCCAGAGGGCCATCGCCTGACGCACATTCTGCTGGGTGACTACGCCTCTGTGGTCGAGGCGATCAACCGGATGGAATTGCTCAGGTACTGCGATCGCGTTGCATGGATTGAGCCCATCCCCACCGGACGCAGCGGCGAATACATCAGCGTGATGACGCGCCGCCTAGTAGCCACAGACGAATAGCTTGCACCACCAATCTCCCCCTAAACCGGGGGAGAAAAAAGCTTATAGCAAAGCATCTTAAATTCAACACACAAGATAGCCGACAATAGCAACAGCTCGAACGGTACTCAATCTCTAACCCCTGGTTAAGACAATTGAGAACGCTTCTGTTTACGATGGAGCCTGTGCCCTGTTGATGTGTTGGTGAATTTTCAATGGCCGATCGCCCCGACATTCTCTTTCTGGTGCTCGATACCCAGCGGGCCGATCGCCTCTCCTGCTACGGCTACGACAAGCCGACCTCGCCCAACTTGGATGCGATCGCAGCCGATGCTACCCGCTTCACCCAGGCCGTCTCCGCCGCCCAGTGGACTGTGCCCTCCCACGCCTCCATGTTCACAGGGCTCTACCCCTCCGAGCACACGATGGTGCAGTCGTATTCGGTACTTCCCCAGGATTTGCAAACATTAGCGGAACGCCTTGAGGCCAGCGACTACTACACTGCCGGGTTTTGCAACAACCCCTTAGTCGGCGTCATCAACAACGGGCTGCGGCGCGGATTCACCAGCTTTCTTAACTACAGCGGTCTGCTCACCTCCAGACCCAACCAGGCGGGCAGCCATCCTGGCTTGGTGAGTCGCTATCGTCAGTGGTTTAAGGGCAAAGTGGCCACATTCCTCAACCGTATTCAGGATGCGTTTGCGCGATCGGACGCGCTCTTGGCGCTCAGCTTTACGCCGCTGATGGTGCCCCTGTGGCAAACGGCGCTGAGCTTTAAGGGCAACACGCAAAAGTCGCTCGAAGACACCGCCAACCTGTTAATCAACCGCACAGGCGCGGCGGCAGACCAGCCCATCTTCACCTTCGTGAATTTGATGGGCACCCACATGCCCTACCATCCGCCCCGCCGCTACATCGAGCAGTTTGCCCCCCACGTACTGGCCGATCGCGAGGCCCAGACCTTTTTGCAGCGCTTCAACGGCGATGTCTACGGCTGGTTGGCCCCATTAACGGGTGCGCTCGACGACCACCAAAAGCAAACCCTCGACGGCATGTACGACGCCGAGGTGGCCTATCAAGACGCGCTGCTGGGTCAGTTCTTCGATCGCCTGCAAAACTCTGGCCAGCTCGACAACACCCTGGTAATCATCTGCGCCGACCACGGCGAGCACCTGGGCGAAAAGCAGTACATGGGCCACAGCCTCTCAATCTACAACGAGCTAGTGCGGGTGCCGCTGATCATCCGCGACCCGCAAAATCGGCTGGAGCAGGGTTCGGTGGTGGATGCCGTTGTCTCTACCCGCCGCCTGTTTCACACGGTGCTGGCCGCAGCAGGCCTCGCCAACGAAAAGGAATTAGCCCTCGATCTGGTTCAGAGCCAGGGCGAACTCAAGGAACGCGACTACGTCTTCGCCGAAGCGATTCCGCCGCAGAACGTGGTCAACCTGATGCAAAAACGCCAGCCCGAGCTGGTGAAGGAAATGGGTTGCGATCGCGTCCGTCGCGCCGTCTGGATGGGCCAGCACAAGCTGATCGAAACCGAAGGCTCCGTCGCCGAACTCTACGACGTGCTCGAAGACCCTACCGAAGCCCTCGACCTCAGCGCCATCCTGCCCGAAAATGTAGAAGCGCTGCAAGACTGCCTGCAAGCCTTCGCCGATCGGTCTGACCAACACCTCGCCCAGGCCGCCATTACCCGCGCCACCGACTACGACGACCCCGAAGTCCGCCGTCGCCTCGAAGAACTAGGCTACCTAGAGGATTAATCCTATGATGGGTTAGGCAGGGTTGAGGAAGATAAGTTCCACATACATTGCCCGGCCATCCTTTTCCAAAAGGGAGACTATGTATGACTGTTCAAGAGTTGCTTAGCCAGGCCAGTCATTTATCTCTCAAAGAACAGCTCCAACTCGCCGCTCAACTGCTTCGGCTCGTCGATCGGCAGCTAGACAATCCTGCGGAGGCTATCAACCCAGCCGTAGCATCCTCAGCGGCAAGCAACCCAACGGCTAGCGATATTGATAACCAGGAGGGCAGCATTGGCTACCTTTTAACTCATCCAATCTCGGTTCACAGCTTTAAGCCCCTGAGCCGAGACGAGATCTATGACCGGCGCTAATCACTGCTTTGTCGATTCCAACATCTGGATCTACGCAGCTACTCAATCTGAGGATGTGCCGCCCGATCCTCGACATGAGGCGGCCAGGACTTTGATAAATGAAATCGAGCCCTACCTTTCGGTACAGGTCATCAACGAAGTCTGCGTCAATCTAATGCGCAAATTTAAGTTTACTGAACCCACCATTCAGACCCTTATCAGCTCGTTTTATCAGAAGTACGTTGTCTGCCCGATGGATGAAGCAATTCTTCTGGCAGCATCCGCCGTGAGGCAGCGCTACAACCTGTCATTTTGGGATTCCATGATCGTCAGTACAGCGCTTCAGTCCCAGTGCCCAATTCTCTATACAGAAGACATGCGGCACGGCCTAGTTGTCCACGATGTCCTAACTATCGTCAATCCCTTCACATCACTCGTGAAATAACCACATTTTCTCTCACCCACCCGCCGACCCATCCACCTGCCGACCCATCCACCCCATGTACCCTCCCGTCTCCCCCATCATCTTCGAACTCGGCCCCTTCGCCCTGCGCTGGTACGGGCTTTTGATGCTGGCGGCGATTCTCACAGCAGCGACGGTGGCCGGTCGCTACGTGGCCCGCCAGGGCGAAGACCCCGACAATCTTTGGGACATGCTGTTCTGGATTTTGATTCCCGGCTTTATTGGGGCGCGGCTGTACTACGTGTTTATTCAGTCGCCGCGCGGGCCAGAGGGGCTGGGCTATTATCTGGCAAATCCGGGCCAGATTTTGCAGATCTGGGGCGGCGGCATTCACATTTTTGGCGGGTTTATCTTTGGGGCGATCGCGCTCTTCATCTTCGCCCGCCTTCGCAAGCTCAACCCATTGCCCTACCTCGACGGCATTGCCCTGGGGCTACCCCTGGCCCAAGCCATTGGCCGCTGGGGCAACTTCATCAATCAAGAACTCTACGGCCCACCCACAGCCCTGCCCTGGGGCCTGCGCATTGATGCCCAGCACCGCATCTCGCCCTACAACGACCTGACCCAATATCCCGATTCCATCCGGTTTCACCCGCTGTTTCTCTACGAGTCGCTGTGGAATTTTTTGGGCTTTGCGGTGCTGTTTTGGATTTCACGCAAGTTTGAGCGGCAGCTTAAGCCGGGGGATATAGCCCTGGGCTACTTGATCTGGTATCCGCTGGGGCGGTTTTTCATTGAGTTTCTGCGCACGGATTCGTGGTTTTTTCCCGGTACGCCGTTCAATGCGGTGCATATTTTGTCGGCGGGGGCGATCGCACTCTCAGCTTTTGTCCTCTACCGCCGCCACCGCCGCGTCATCACCTAAATCTGCGCTTCTAACTCCTCTAGCGCTTGAGATGTACCTACCTGCCACGATCGCTTCACTGTAGTCGCAATCCATTCTGCTAGCGGCAGATCGGGAAACGTGGGGCTCTCTTCAACGGCAATGTAGTGGTTTTGCTGCAATACGTAAATGGTCAACTTGCCGTTGGCAAAAATCCACAACTCAGGCACCCCAATAGCCAGGTAGGCATCCAGCGTTGTCTTTGACGTTACATCAGTTTCAATTGCTAAATCTGGCGGCGGATCGCCCGGCTCTAGACGACGGCGGCCAATCATGCGCTGATAGTTAGCAATGTAAAAGCAGGCATCGGGTTCTACCCCAGCCACCCCAATCTCGCGAAACGTTGTCGAGCCAAAAGGTTCGTAGCGACGACCAGAGGCTTTTAGCAGGGTTTTAACAATGTCGCCAATAATTTCTTTAGGCTTTTCGTGCTCAGGCAGTGGAACCATGAGTTCTAGGGTGTGCTCAAAGTACGTGGCCCGCACCGCCCGATGGTTGCCCAGCTCGTCGAGAATGGCCTCAAATTCATTCCAACTTACATTTGGAATCGTCAGCCGACTGCCGGGGGCTAGCTGTAGCTGGCTGATAGGCTTTGTGACCAATGCAGCGGGGATCATAGCACCGAGCCTGTTAGACGTGCTTTTATCATATCGCGCCAGCTCCATCAGCCCGTTTGGTAGCGAATCGCATTCCCACATATCCCCTTAGGTTGGCGTTTCCTCATCCCGGTTTCCCAGACCGTTCTCCGATCGCTACAATGGGAGAATTGAGTATTTGTCGAGTTCAAAGGGTTTAAGTTCCTAGGGTCGCGAGTACTTGTGAACCCTGACCTCTACCCTTTCGCAAAAGAATTTAGCCATGCCACTGCCTGTTGTTGCGGTTATCGGACGCCCAAATGTGGGCAAATCTACCCTGGTGAACCGTTTGGCCGGGGCGCAGGATGCCATCGTCTACGACCAGCCGGGGGTGACGCGCGATCGCACCTACCAGCCTGCCTTTTGGCGCGATCGCGACTACCTGGTGGTCGATACCGGCGGCCTGGTGTTCGACGACGACACCGAGTTTTTGCCCTACATTCGCGAGCAGGCTCAGCTTGCCCTGAGCGAGGCCAGCGCCGCAGTATTTGTGGTGGATGGCCAGGTTGGCCCTACCGAGTCTGACCGGGAGATCGCCACCTGGCTCAGGCAGCAGTCGGTGCCGGTGCTGCTAGCGGTCAACAAGTGCGAATCCCTCGATCACGGTTTGGTGCAGGCGGCTCAGTTTTGGGAGCTGGGTTTGGGTGAACCCTACGCCGTCTCTGGCATTCACGGCACCGGCACGGGCGATCTGCTTGACGCCCTGGTGGAGTTTCTGCCCGAAACCGTCGAGGAAGCCGAAACCGAAGAGATTAAGGTGGCTATTGTGGGGCGGCCCAACGTGGGCAAGTCGAGCCTGCTGAATGCTTTCGTAGGCGAAACCCGCGCCATTGTCAGCCCCATTTCGGGCACGACCCGCGATGCGATCGATATGCAGGTGCAGCATGGCGACCAGATCTACCGGCTGATCGATACCGCTGGCATTCGCAAGAAAAAGAGCGTCGAGTACGGCCCCGAATTTTTTGGCATCAACCGCGCCTTTAAGGCCATTCGCCGGGCCGACGTGGTGCTGCTGGTGATCGACGCCCTCGATGGCGTCACCGAGCAAGACCAGAAGCTGGCAGGCCGCATCGAAGAAGACGGTCGCGCCTGCGTCATCGTCGTCAACAAGTGGGATGCGGTCGAAAAAGACAGTCACACCATCTACGATTTTGACCACCAGATTGCCGCCCGGCTGAACTTTCTCGACTGGGCCAAGCGCATTTTCGTCAGCGCCAAGACGGGCCAGCGGGTGCCCAAAATTCTGGAGTTGGTGGACGCGGCGGTGGAGCAGCACCGCCGCCGGGTCAGCACCTCGGTCGTCAACGAAGTGCTGGAAGACGCAGTCAAGTGGCACACGCCCCCCACCACCCGTCAGGGCCGTCAGGGCCGCATCTACTACGGCACCCAGGTCACTGTGCGTCCGCCCTCGTTCACCTTATTTGTGAACGATCCTCACCTGCTCAAAGACAACTACCGCCGCTACGTGGAGCGCCAGTTCCGCGAGAACCTGGGCTTTGAGGGCACACCGATTCGGATTTTCTGGCGGGGCAAGGCGATGCGCGACCTGGAGCGCAACAACCCCAACCGAGCAACCAAGGTGTAGATAGACTGGTAGAGAGAGCAATGGGTTAACGATGAGGCAAGTCCTGCATGCCTAACTAGACAAGCAGAATCCTCTGGTGAGACTACACGGCAAGAGAGCAGCTCTATGGAAATGCGGACAATTACTATTTGTGTGGATGCGGCAACAGCAGATGCCTATGAGGCTACATCAGAGGCGGATCGTAGAAAAATTGATGTGCTCCTCAATTTAAAGTTAAAAGATGTGGTCAGAAACGTTCGACCTTTAGAAGTGGTAATGACGGAAATCAGCCGTAAAGCTCAGGAAAGAGGCTTAACGCTAGAGATCCTTGAGTCCATCCTGGCTGAGTCGTAACTTGCGCTGCGTTTTTGATACCAGCGTTGTCGTTAGTGCTCTTCTTTTTAGGGACTCGATTCCAGACAGGGCGTTTTATCTGACTCTAGGCAACGGGATCATATTGGTTTCCTTGGAAACCTTTGAGGAATTAGTAGAGGTTATCAATCGCCGAAAATTTGACCGATATCTGACCCTTGAAGAGCGTGAAGAATTTCTGGAATCATTTTTGGAGGAGTCGGAATTTATTAAGGTAATGGATGATGCAAAGGTTTGCCGAGATCCTAAAGACGATAAATTCCTGAATCTCGCATCGAGTGGCAGAGCTGATTATATTGTTACAGGAGACGATGACTTATTAGTTTTGGGTACCTATCGCAATGCTCAAATACTCAAGGCGGGAGGCTTTTTAGAGTTGTTCACCTGACTGTTCTGCCCGTATTATGAGGTGGCTTGCGTGAACCGCAGTGGGATAAGTATTAACGGACAACCTGAGCCGGATCGAGTTTTGCATCCATCACCTGCTATCACAGCATAGTTACCCTGGCCCTTCCCTAGACCTGACTCGATGGATCTTCTTCGCTCTCTCCCTATAGGCCTGTATCTGGAGCAGCCGGTAACCTGGCTGCACCGGCTCGATCCCAGGGTGAAGATGGCCTGGCTGATGAGCATTTTGGTCACACCAATTTGGGCCAATGCCTACTGGCGGTTTGGGCTGGTGGTGCTGCTGGTGGTGCTAACGCTGGCGGTGCGGATTCCGTTTCGGGTGTGGCGGCAGCAGATGGGCTGGCTGGTGGTGCTGAGCGGCATCGTCATGCTGCTCACCTTTGTGATGCCGGACGGGCTACAGGTGTCGCAAACGCCACGGTTGCCCACGCCAGCGGCGATGGAGACCTTAGAAAACCCGCCTGAGGTGCTGCCCGAGCTGCCGCAGCCGACATCGTATCGCTACGTGGTGATTGACTGGGGGCCGATTACCGTCACGCGGCGATCGCTCGATCTGGGCATTCGCATTGGCACGCTGCTGTTCACCCTGATCTACGGTACCAACCTCTTTCTGCTCACCACTGCGCCCGAGGAAATCACCCTGGCCCTGGAGACGCTGATGGCCCCGCTGCGCTGGCTGCGCCTGCCCGTGACCGAGATCGCGCTGACGGTGACACTCTCGCTGCGGTTTATTCCCCTGGTGCTGGAGGAAGTGCAGAACCTGGTGCGATCGGTGCAGACTCGCGCTATTAACTGGAAAAAGCTCGGCTTTCGCGGCTCGGCCCAGGTGTGGCTGGCGGTGACGGAGCGGCTGCTCGAAAATCTGCTGCTGCGGGCTGAGCAAATTGCGGCAGCGATGGAGGTGCGCGGCTTTACCAGCCCCAACGAGCACCGGGTGCGCTGGTACCAGCTAGTGCTGCGCAGCTGGGACTGGTTTTCCCTGGGGCTGCTGGCGGTGTTCTGGTGGGCCAGGTGGGTGTGGGGAGGCGAAATTTGACCCAGAAGCGGCACTGGTGGGTGCGATCGCAGCCCCTGGGGCACCGCACCGGCAGCGATATTTTTCAGTGCCTCTATGGCAACCTGCTGCGGCAGCCCCCTACCCCTGCTAGCCTGGTAGCCCTGCTAGAGAGCCCCTTTCCGCTTCCGGCCGCCGCTCAGCCCCATGCCGTTCACAGCCGCTATTCCATCTGTGCCGGGCCACCGCGCCAGGTCAGAGCGCTTCCACAGGTGTGGACTCCAGTCGTGGGCAGCATTCTGCCCATGCTGGCCGAACGGTTGGCCAAAGGAGAGCAGCTACAGCTCTTCGGTGACGAAGCCGAGGCCGCCCAGCGATCGCTCCCCTTCACGGGCGGCTGGCTGGGCTGGCTGGGCTACGACCTGGCCTGGGAGATCGAGCGGTTGCCCACCTTCAATAACGATTCCTTGCCCTTTCCGGTGGCCCTCTGGTACGAGCCTGCCACCTTTGCCGTGCTTGATCACCAGGCCCAGCAGCTGTGGCTCTTCGCGCCCTCCCCAGACGGGCTCGATCGCCTGGAAAAGCAGCTCAGTCTGCCACCCGCAGAGGAACCCCCGATCGCCCCAGCCGCACATGATCCCCGCGCTGTCACTCTGGGCATGGCGGCGGTAGAGTACCAGCAGGCGGTGCGTCAGGCCAAGCGGCACATCGAGGCCGGGGATGTGTTTCAGGTCAACCTGTCGCTGCGGTTCTCGACCGAGACTACTCACCACAGTTGGGAGCTTTACCGCCAGCTCCAGCGCATTAACCCGTCGCCCTTTGCCTGCTACTGGCGCACCCCCTGGGGCGACGTGATCAGCTGTTCGCCCGAGCGGCTGATCAAGCTGCAGGATGGCATTGCCCAAACCCGCCCCATTGCCGGTACTCGCCCGCGAGGCTCCACTCCCGCCGAGGATGCTGAGCTGGCCCAAACCCTGCTCAGCCATCCCAAAGAGCGAGCTGAGCACATCATGCTGGTCGATCTGGAGCGCAATGACCTGGGCCGGGTGTGCCAGTGGGGCACCGTGCGGGTGAATGAACTGCTGACTGTGGAGTACTACAGCCACGTCATGCATCTGGTGAGCAACGTGGTGGGAGAACTGCAGCACGATTCCCGCTCCGGGGGGCAGCGCCAGCGCAATGCCATCGATTTAATCCGCGCTGTCTTTCCTGGCGGCACCATCACCGGCTGCCCCAAGGTGCGCTGTATGGAAATTATCGAAGACCTGGAGCCGGTGCGCCGCAGTTTGTTCTACGGCTCCTGCGGTTATTTAGACCGACGCGGGAATTTAGATCTCAACATTTTGATTCGCACCCTGCTGTTTGGGCATACTGATAGCCTATCGACAGCATCTACCGTATGGGGGCAAGTAGGAGCCGGTATTGTCGCTGACAGCGATCCGCTGAGAGAGTGGCAAGAATCTCTGCAAAAAGCCAGGGCACAACTGCTGGCCTTGGGCTTAGAGAGTTCTAGCTAAAGACTGGTTTAGAGTTTTGGTGTGTTCTCAATTCTCGCCACAGTCCTTAGTCCATTAGCGCTGCCATACCCGACTCAAACGACAGGCCAGGGCAACAGGGACATTTTTCAGACGGAATACTTTTGGAGTAGCTCCGCCATTACCTGTAATTGACCGCCGATCTGCCTGGGGAATGCTTGCATACAGCACACCAGGTTCTAGAATGCATGTGGCGTGAACAAGACGTGACTATCATCCTGTCCTTTGACAGCACCTCTCCCATACTTGAATGAGCACAGAAACCTATCTCAATCACCCCAATTTTGGCCTGCTCTTCAGAGTGTGCATGGTAGATGACGGTCAAGAACTGTATGCCACTCTGTATGCCCAGCGGCTGTTTTTTGTGGTGACTCACTCCCCTACTGAAGGGCTGGTGTTTCAGCCCCTAGGCCGCAGCAACGCTCGCCTGATGCTGGAAAGTCGCCTGCGCACGCTGCGGCGGGCCGGTCAGCAGGCCGACTACGATCGCCTACAGCACACCTACAAGCAGACCTTTCAATGACCGCTGCTTCGAGCGCCCTGCCCCAGCACTTTGACGAGATTTACCAGAGCATTCCTGCCGCCGTTACGCTGATTGCGGTAACCAAGTTCTTGCCGGTAGAAACCATTCGTGCCGCCTACGAGCGAGGCATACGGCATTTTGGCGAAAGTCGGGTGCAGGAGGCGATCGCCAAGCAAGCCCAGCTCACCGACCTGCCCGACATTACCTGGCACCTGATTGGTCACCTGCAAACCAATAAAGCCCGCAAAGCCGTCGAGCACTTCGACTGGATTCACTCGGTCGATAGCCTAAAGCTAGCCCAGCGGCTCGACCAGGCGGCCCAGGAGCTGGATAAACTCCCCCAGTGCTGCCTGCAGGTCAAGCTGGTGCCCGACCCGCCCAAACACGGCATGGAGGCCGCTGAGCTAACCGAACTGCTGCCCCAGTTCGACCAGCTTGTCCATCTTCGGCTGCGCGGACTTATGACTATTCCCCCCCAAGACGCGAGCCCAGACGAGGTGCGCGATGTGTTTGCTGGGGCCAAAGACCTGGCGAGTGCCATTAACCAAAAAGCCTTTGCCCACCTGCACATCGATCAGCTCTCCATGGGCATGTCAGGGGATTACCAAACGGCGATCGCCTGTGGAGCCACGATGGTGCGGCTGGGGACGGTGCTGTTTGGCCCTCGCCCGCCATCTGGCTGACTTGCAACCGCACAGGATCTGGCAATCTTGAGATTTGATTTCTAACTTAAACCAGGGGTGGATAGGCGCGCTGGGTATGGCCCTGGGGCGATCGCCAGTGGCCGTTGACCCTGGGTATTGTCTAAGTCAGAAGTTACGTTTAGGCGCGCAGCTAAACCAACAATTCGATAAACTTTTAACTAATTGTGAACTAGCTATTCCTTTTTTTGATTTCGTGTATACTGTGGTCTCAATATTCTGTGTTCAGGATATTAATGCAGACTCCTAAACCTGCTTTAGCTCAGCGAGAAGCGTTTCACTTCGGTGTTGGTGACCACTGGGTTTTTTAGGTCAGGTTTAGGTGGCCAGGTTTGAGAGGTCAAAGACCTGCTTCGGGGGTCAAATTAGCCCCTAACCCCAAGTTAGCCCCAACAATTTTCACAACAGCCGTTGCAAATGGAAATTTGGCGCTATCATGGCCCTCGGATAACCGGAGCATAACGCCTCCCCATCGGTCAATGGCCACGGGGTTGCCTACCTAAGTGATAGTCATCGTGGAGTGTAAGTTGTGAGCAACATGTTTTCTAAACTGCGGGACTTCGTTGGCCTAAACGACCCAGCAGACTACGACTACGAGTACGAAGAAATGGATGGTGAGGAGTACCAAAACCTCTACCAGGAAGAGAACACCCAGCCGATTGTGCAGCCCCAGCCCGAGGAAGTTCGGCGGAGCCGCCCCCGTCGCGAACGTATGATGCCCACTGATGCAGGAATGACCCCAATGGCCAGTAACGTAATTGGTATGCCCGGTGCCATGAACGGCACCTCCGAAGTGGTTGTAATGGAGCCTCGCTCCTTTGAGGAAATGCCTCAGGCCATTCAGGCCCTGCGGGAGCGCAAGTCAGTGGTGCTAAACCTGACCATTATGGATCCTGACCAGGCTCAGCGCGCCGTTGACTTTGTCGCGGGTGGCACCTACGCCATTGACGGCCACCAGGAGCGCATTGGCGAGAGCATCTTCCTCTTTACCCCCAACTGCGTACAGGTCAGCACCCCCACCGAGTACGAAGAAGAAATCTTCATGGGTCAGCCCCAGGGTATGCCCATGCCCGGTCAAATGCCCCCTGCGCCCACCTGGGGTGCAGAGCCGATGGCTCGCATGGCCTAGCGCGGTCTAAGACCACTCACAACTCTGACTATCATCGCCCCCAGACTGGCTCTGGGGGCTACCTTAGGGTATGGTCATCCTTGACGGCATGATTAAGGAGGTCGTAGGAGAGCGTATGCCTGAGGCAACATTTGGGGTTATCGGCGGCGGGATGATGGGAGAAGCGCTCATCGCCCGCCTTCTTGATCAGGGCATTTTTGCCCCTGGAGCGGTACTCGTCAGCGACCCCCAGGCGGCCCGAAGGGAGGTGCTGCACCAGACCTACGGCGTGCAGACCACCGACAACAACCAGGCGGTAATCGATGCGGCTGAGACCGTTCTGCTGGCGATTAAGCCTCAGGTGCTCGCAGCGGTAGCCGGAACCCTCAAATTCCCTAACCATGAAACACCGCCGCTGCTGCTGTCGATTTTGGCGGGCACAACGCTGGCGCGGTTACAGGCGGCTTTCCCCAGTTGGGCCGTGGTGCGGGCGATGCCAAACACGCCTGCCACCGTGGGGGCTGGGGTAACGGCGCTGGCGGCGGGGGCCTCGGTCAGCGAAGAGCAGCGATCGCAGGCCCGCACCATTTTTGCCAGCGTCGGTACCGTCGTTGAGGTGCCCGAGTCTCAGATGGATGCCGTGACGGCGCTCTCGGGCTCGGGGCCAGGCTATCTGGCGCTGGTGGTCGAGGCATTGGCCGACGGCGGTGTGGCGGTGGGGCTGCCCAGGGCCGTAGCGCTGGAGCTGGCGATCGCCACCGTACGCGGCACGGGCGAACTGCTGCACCAGGGCGATCTGCATCCGGCCGTACTCAAAGACCGTGTCACCAGCCCCGGCGGCACCACCATTGCGGGGATCGCGGCACTGGAGGCGGGAGGAATGCGATCGGCCCTGATGGCGGCGGTGCGATCGGCTTATCTGCGATCTCAAGAGCTAGGGCAATCGTGATTAAAATGAGGCTTAAGGACATTTAACCGATTCAAGCCAATCTTATCCGCTCTTAGCCTCCTTCCCTTTGTGTTGATCGATACCCTACGGACCCGCCGAGACGACATACTGGCCTTGAGCCGTCAGTATGGGGCACGGCGTATTCGGGTCTTTGGATCCGTCGCTCGGGGTGAAGATCAGCCCAACAGCGACATAGATTTTTTGGTTGATTTTCCGCCTGGTTACGATTTATTCGCCCAGCGATTGCCCCTGGGCGATCGCCTCTCTCAGCTCCTGGGTTGTCCCGTAGATCTGGTGCCTGAACACGAACTCAATCGCCATATACGTGCGGCTGTCTTAGCTGAAGCCATAGACCTATGAGTAAGTCCTGGCGACCCTATGCTCTACATATCCTGGATGCGATCGCCAAAATTCGCCAGATTCAAGCCCGGGGTGATCTAACCGAAGATGTCATCCTTTACGACGCTGCGCTCCGTAACCTGCAAACCCTTTCGGAGGCTACTCAACAGCTACCCGAAGAACTCAAGGCCTCTTATCCAGAGATTCCTTGGCGCGAAATCAGGGGATTTCGCAATATCTTGGTTCACAACTATTTGGGTGACATAGACTCCTCAACTATTTCGGCGGTTATAGAGTAGCATCTGTCCGCATTGGAAAGGAGCGTCAGATCAATGCTGAAACAAGGGGCACCTTAGGCAAAAGCGTAATTTTTGGGGTCCTAAGACCCGATCGCCACCTCGTTGACGCTTTGAGAGACACGAGGATAGCTACTCCCAGCTCTAGCCGCTACCTGCTCCGCCAGGTACTCGGCGTCGCGGGCAATGCCGGAGAAGCGGGCCGAACCCCAGGTGTAGAGCCACGGCAGCCCCAGGAAGTAAAGCCCCGGCACGGTGGTCACGCCGCGGCGGTGGCCGGGGTAGCCCTGGCCGTCGAACACGGGCAATTCAATCCAGCTAAAGTCGAGACCGTAGCCGATGCACCAGATCACCGAGGTAATGTTGGCGGCCCGGTAGTCAAGGCTGGCTTCCACCGTCTCAGGCTCCCAGACGGGCCGATAGGGCGAATCCATAGGCACATCAATGTTGTGCTTATCGATGTAGGCGTCGATGGTGCGCTTGATGCTTTCGGCGACGGCATCGGCCTGGTCGAGGTTTTGCTTCAGGTCATCGCTGAAGGTGAGCTGGGTGCCCTGAATAGCTTTGAGCCGACCGTGCAGCGCCATGCCCTGGAGGGCAAAGTGGCGCAGGTCGATCTCTCGCCCGCCGCCGCGCCCGGTAACGTAGTGATTGGTTTTGTGGCGCACGGTCTCTTTTTGCGGGTGGTCATCGATCGCCAGGTCGTAGTAGCCCATCTGGTCGAGCCATTCCACTACGTCTTTGCCCCGGTAGCGGCGGGGCGATCGCGGTGCCCCCCCCACGCACAGGTGTACCTTGCGCCCGGCCAGGTGCAGGTCTTCGGCAATCTGGCAGCCCGACTGCCCCGTACCCACCACCAAAACAGCACCCTCGGGCAGCGACTCAGGGTTGCGGTACTCAGCCGAGTGCAGCTGCACAATGTTAGGGTCTAGCCGCTCCGCCAGACGGGGAATTTTGGGCGTGTGGTAGCCGCCAGTGGCGACCACCACCTGGTCAGCGGTAAAAGTACCCTGATTGGTCATCACTTCAAAGCCGCGGCCCTCGCGGCCCTTGACTCGTTTGACCTGTACCCCAGTTTTGAGCGGCGGGTTGAAGTGGCTAGCGTAGCGCTCAATGTATTCCACAATGGCGTCGCGGCCCATAAAGCCCTCTGGGTCGTTGTCTGGGTAGGGAAAGCCGGGCAGCTGACACTGCCAGTTGGGCGTCACCAGACAAAATGAATCCCAGCGTTTGGTGCGCCAGGAATGGGCAATCTGATGCTGCTCAAACACGATATGGTCGATGCCTCGCCGCTGCAGACAAAAGCTGATCGATAGCCCCGCCTGGCCGCCGCCGATGACGATTACGCCGTAGTGAGTGGTCATAGCTGAATCCTGAGTGAGGTGCGCTGGAGGTTCTGTTTCGTACCCTAGGCGGTTGTTTGGGGAATGCGTGTAACTCCGGCTACCGAAAGCCTTGATCTAGCGTTAGTGAGAGGGATGGGCACTGCGATCGCGCCTTTATCACACCTTCACGAACTCACTCAGGGCAAATGGGGGTGGTACCCCTGTCGAAAGTGATAGGGGTATTTTCTGTCCAGAGAGTTGAATGACCTTAGGACTTGTCCTGCCCCTGTTGATTAGGGCAGACATCGCAAGTTTGTAGTTGCTGATACGGGAACTCCTTGGGATCACCCGTAAGGTGCTGAAACATGCAGCCCGATACTCAGTGCTGCCAACAACTTTGCAAGGAACTGAAATTCATGCCTGAAGTAACTTTGCCAGCCCACCAGGCTGGGGATTTTCTGGTTGATTACGAAGAGAAAGTTTTTCCTGATGTGCAGGCTGAGCCTGGTGAAAAAGCCCTGATTACCTTCCACACCGTAGCCTTTGAAGGCTCCATCGGCTTGGTCAACCTGCTTCAGGCTACTCGCCTCATTCGCAAAGGTTTTGAGACTTCGGTACTGCTCTATGGGCCTGGGGTTACTCTGGGTGTACAGCGGGGTTTCCCAAAGCTGGGCGATGAAGCCTTCCCCGGCCATATGGCTATGAACAACCAGATCGTTAAGGTAATGGAGCTGGGCGGCAAAGTTTACGCCTGTCGCTTCGCCCTCCAGGCCCTCTACGGTCACGGCGAACCGTCGCTGATCCCCGGCATTCGCCCCATCAACCCCCTCGACGTGCTCGACCTGGTGCTCATGCACCGCAAAGAAGGGGCCTTTATTCTCGATACCTGGACGATGTAGAGCCCTCACCCTCACCCCCTCTCCCCAGGGAGAGGGGAAGTCCGTAGGGTGGGCACTGCCCACTATTCCTTCCTGCCACCACCAACGCCCATGGACTACACCAAAACCATTCGCGCCGCCGCTGCTCAGATTAGCCCCGTGCTGTTTAGCTGCGATGGCACTACTGAA
This sequence comes from Nodosilinea sp. AN01ver1, assembly GCF_050565655.1. Taxonomy (NCBI): domain Bacteria; kingdom Bacillati; phylum Cyanobacteriota; class Cyanophyceae; order Nodosilineales; family Nodosilineaceae; genus Nodosilinea; species Nodosilinea sp. AN01ver1. Next base: position 59,204 of record NZ_JBNXVS010000022.1, read on the forward strand.
AAGGTGCTGGAGACCATTGCCCAAGCCGCCCAGTCTGGAGTTAAGTTAATCGTTTTTCCAGAAACCTTTATTCCCTACTACCCGTACTTTTCGTTTGTGCAGCCCCCCGTTCTGATGGGCAAAGAGCACATGCGGCTGTACGAGGAAGCGGTGGTGGTGCCAGGGCCAGTCACCGATGCGGTGAGTCGGGCAGCCCGGTCCTACGGCATGGTGGTGGTGCTGGGGGTGAACGAGCGCGAGGCCGGCTCGCTGTACAACACCCAGCTCATCTTTGATGCCGACGGCAGCCTGGTGCTGAAGCGGCGCAAAATTACCCCCACCTACCACGAGCGCATGGTGTGGGGCCAGGGCGATGGGGCCGGGCTGCGGGTTGTCGAGACGGCGGCGGGGCGGGTGGGCGCACTGGCCTGCTGGGAGCACTACAACCCCCTGGCCCGCTACGCGCTGATGACCCAGAATGAGCAGATTCACTGCGGGCAGTTTCCGGGGTCGATGGTGGGGCAGATTTTTGGTGACCAGATGGAAGTCACCATGCGCCACCACGCTCTGGAGTCGGGCTGCTTTGTGGTAAACGCCACGGGCTGGCTAACGCCGGAGCAAAAGCAGCAGATTAGTCGCGACGAGACTATGCATCGGGTGCTGTCGGGGGGGTGCTACACCGCCATTATCAGCCCCGAGGGGGTGCCCCTGACCGAGCCCATTACCGAGGGGGAGGGGCTGGCGATCGCCGATCTCGACTTTTCTCTCATCACCAAGCGCAAGCGCATGATGGACTCGGTGGGCCACTACGCTCGCCCCGACCTGCTGCGCCTGCGGGTAAATGCCGAGCCCTGGTCGGTGGTTGAGCCTGTCCCCCAGTCGGTGCAGCCAACAGAGCGCGCTGCAGAAGAGCAGTCCTCAGGTCATAGGGCGCTAGGAGATCAGGCTGACGATTCCAGGCTCCCTCCTACGGGCCTGGGGCTGCCTGCGGTGTAGGTCGGTAGACATGCTCACAACTGGATACGACGTGGAAGTCGCCCTGGGGCGACACGATTTGACGCAGGTTGTTATCGGGTATTGAATGGCAGGCCATGAATAAGCAACGGCTGATTACAGAGCTACAGTCCTACGGGCTGCGGGTAGAAGAGTCTACGCCAGGGGCGGCGGGGCGACGGGGCGGGGCAGGCCCCTCTGACCACCGGGCCATTACCATCGACGGCACAACCGTGATGGTACCGGTCTACACCGACCGCGCGACCCGCTCCCCTTACGCCATCCGGGCGACGGCGGCTAGCCCGCTGCACCTAGAAGCCTCAGGGGAGGCCGTTACCCCCATCGACGTGCCCAACGCGCCCAAGTTCTACGGCCTCACCACTGCTGACGGCACCCCCTACTGGAAAATTGCCCTGCTGCACGGGCGCGACGTGCTGGCGACCACGGTACAGCAGACCTGCATGCGCTACCGCGACCCGGCTACTGCTTGCCAGTTCTGCGCCATTGAGAAATCTCTTGAGGCTGGCCGCACCATTGCCCGCAAAACTCCCCAGCAGCTCGCCGAGGTCGCCGAAGCCGCCGTTCGACTCGATGGCGTCACCCACATGATTATGACGACGGGCACACCCAACACCAGCGATCGCGGGGCCGCCTACCTGACCGAATGCGCCGCCGCCATTCGCCAGCGGGTGAATCTGCCCATTCAGGCCCAGTGCGAACCCCCCGACGACTTCGCCTGGTTTAGCCGCATGAAAGCGGCGGGTATCGATAGCCTGGGCCTGCACCTGGAGGCCGTAGACCCCGACGTGCGGGCCAAAATTATGCCCGGTAAAGCCGAGGTTCCCCTCACGGTTTACTACCAGGCCTTTGAGGCCGCAGTCAAAGTATTTGGCTGGGGTCAGGTGAGCACCTACCTGCTGGCGGGCCTGGGCGACAGCTTAGAAACCCTGCTGGAAGCCAGCGATCGCCTGATTAACCTGGGCGTCTACCCCTTTGTCGTCCCCTTCGTGCCCATTGGTGAAACGCCCCTGGCCCACCACCCTGCCCCCAGCAGCGAGTTTATGTTCACTCTCTACCAGCGGGTCGGTGCCCTACTCAAGCGGTCGGGTCTGGCTTCAGCAGATATGAAAGCGGGCTGCGCCAAGTGCGGAGCCTGCTCGGCGCTATCGACCTTTGAGAGCTAATCCACCCCTGCCCGGTCGGGGATTAGCTGCACTTGTGAGATGCAAACCTTCGCTTAACCAACCACGATCATGGCTCTCCACCGCTACAGCTTTGAACTGGCCAAAACTCCCGACGACCTCAAGGGCTATTTTTCGCTTCGGCAGGCCATTTTTTGCGAAGAACAGGGCCTCTTTGACCACGACGATGCCGACAACATAGACGGCGTTGCCTACCCCATCGTCGCCATCGACCACGACGCTCAATCCCAAGATCGCATCGTTGGCGTCGTGCGCATCTACGAAAAGTCGCCCCGGCTCTGGTACGGCGGTCGCCTCGGCGTTCACCCCAACTACCGCCGCGTGGGCCGCATCGGCAAAGGGCTGATTCAGAAAGCGGTAACCACGGCCAACACCTGGGGCTGCGATCGCTTCCTCGCCACCGTACAGCAGCAAAACGTGCGCTTCTTCCAGCGCCTGCACTGGAACTCGCTAGAGGAAATGATGCTCTGCGATCGCCCCCACCACCTGATGGAAGCCGATTTGGACCACTATCCTGCTGGCGATGAGGTGAGGCCTGTTTTGCCGTGGTTGGTGCAGGAAGTGTCCTGATGACGAGTGGATGGGTGGATGGGTGGATGGGTGGGTGGATGGGTAGGTGAGGTAGATGGGTAGATGAGCACAAACTACTGAAAACGGTTGAAGCCTTGGGGTTGAGAGCCGCCCACCAGCCAGTTTGCAGGACATAGATTTAAACCGATGATCAGTTAGTCCTTTCCGTTGGGTCCAGGGCGGCCAATGTTTATTTGCGCCCCATTGTGGGCGACGTCCCTGGTCGAAGGGGGTCTGGGGCCAGCGAAATGGCCCCAGCAGCAAATCTGGCTTTTGACCAACCACCTCCGCCAGCCACAAAGCTACCGCTTTACCCACTAGCTGCGGTGCATTGCTGCGCGAATGCACCCTACAGCATTCAAACCTCTCTATTCACTCCCTCAATCATTTATGTCAGACGAGCTACCGCTTTACCCACTAGCTGCGGTGCATTGCTGCGCGAATGCACCCTACAGCACTCAACCCTCTCTACTCACTCCCTCAATCATTTATGTCAGACGAGCTAACGCTGGAGAAACTGGCCGCTGAACTGCGGCGATCGCTCGGCATCCTCCACAAGCGCGACATCCAAACCGCCGCCGATCGCCTCGGTACCCACGCCCGCTCCGTCAACCAAACCCCCATTCTGCTCGGCGACGACTGCGCCGCCATCCCTGACGGCGATGGCTACCTGCTGCTAGCCGCCGAAGGTATGTGGCCCACCCTGGTCGAAACCGACCCCTGGTTTGCCGGGTGGTGCGCCGTCATGGTCAACGTCAGCGATATCTACGCCATGGGGGGCCGCCCGATCGCCGTGGTCGATACCGTCTGGAGCCAGTCACCCCAGCAGATAGCCCCTCTCTGGCAGGGCATGGTAGCCGCATCCCAGGCGTTTAACGTGCCCATTGTGGGGGGGCATACCAGCTGCCACAGCCCTTATGCAGCCCTATCAGTGGCCATCCTCGGTCGGGCCAAAAAGCTGATCACCAGCTTTAGCGCTCAACCGGGGGACGTACTGTTACATGTAGTAGATATGCAGGGCAAGATGCACCCGCAATATCCCTTCTGGAATGCGGCCACGGAGGCAAATCGCGATCGCCTGCGCCAAAACCTCGACCTGCTGCCCGCACTGGCCGAATCTGGCCTCTGCGACACGGGCAAAGACATCAGCATGGGCGGCATTGTCGGCACCACGCTGATGCTGCTAGAGACCTCGGGCTGTGGGGCGGTGCTGGATCTGAGAGCGATCGCGCCTCCCCCCCGCATTGATCTGCTGCCCTGGCTGCTCAGCTTCCCCAGCTACGGCTACCTGCTCAGCGTCCGGCCCCAAACTGTAGAGCAAATACAGCCTCAGTTCCACGACCGAGGGTTGGTATGTGAACCCGTGGGCAACATGACTGAAGGTCAAACGCTCACCCTCAAACTAGGTGAAGCCTCCCTCTGTTTCTGGGACTTTGCCACCGAGTCTCTGACTGGATTTGGTGACCGTCACGAGGTTTAATATGGCCCAACCCTTCAAGATTGCGCTGCTGACCTACTCCACCAAACTGCGGGGCAGCGTCGTGCATACGCTGGAGTTGGCCACTGCTCTGACCGAGTTGGGTCACCATGTCTGCGTCTACGCCCTCGATAAAGACGGTCAGGGGTTCGATCGCGAGATTACCGCAACCGTTCAGCTTGTTCCCGCCCAATCGCCTCCCACCGGGCTGAATCCTGAGCAGGCGATCGATGCCCTGATTCGCCAGCGCATTCAAGAATTTGTCGATTACTTTTTGGCCCATCCAGATCCCTACGACATCTACCACGCCCAGGACTGCATTGGGGCCAATGCGCTGGTGCAGCTGCGCCAGCAGGGCCGCATATCCAACGTCGTGCGCACCGTCCACCATATTGAAGACTATGCCAGCATTTACCTGCGGCAGTGTCAGGATAAGTCAATTCGGGATCCAGATTTATGTCTGTGCGTGAGCGATCGCTGGCAGGCAGCCCTCCGTCACGACTACGGCATCGAGGCTCCTAGAGTTCTCAATGGCGTAGACCTGCGGCGATTTTCCCCCACTCCCTCAGGTCAGGAGAACGCGATCAAAGCCCGCTACGGCCTGACCGGGTCGCCCCTCTACCTCACCGTGGGGGGCATCGAGCCGCGCAAAAATTCCATCCGCCTGCTGGAGGCATTTGCTCAGGTGCTGGCCCACCATTCTCAGGCGCAGCTAGTGATCGCGGGCGGAGCTACTCTGTTTGATTACGAACCCTACCGCCAGGAGTTTTTCGCGCTGGCGACCGCTCTAGAGCAGGATCACGGGCCGCTTATCGGTAAATCAGTCATCCTACCGGGGGTGATTCCCGATGCGGATTTGCCCGCTCTCTATCGCACCGCCGATGCGTTTTGCTTCCCGTCCACCAAAGAGGGCTGGGGGCTGGTGGTGCTGGAGGCGATCGCCTCGGGGCTGCCCGTGATCACCGCCAATCAGCCGCCCTTTACCGAATTTCTTACCCCTGACCAGGCGCTGCTAGTGGATCCTGATTCGGCCAGCGCGATCGCGCTGGCCATGGTAGAGAGCGTCAAGCCTGCGATCGCTCAAACGCTGCTCCAGCAAAGCCGCCCCATCTTGGCTCAGTACGTCTGGCCCCGGTCAGCCGCCCTCCATGGGCAGCACTATCGGCAGGTGCTCGGCCCCTCGCCCCGGCCGTGATCGGAGCCACCAAAGCCATAAACCCTTTGGCAACGACCGACCCTACCGCCATTAAGGCTAGGATATGGCCGTGCGGAGTGGCCCTACCGCTGCAAGCGGCATGACCTTGACCCAGAGGAATTGTAAGGATCAGATTTACCGGGACATTCTGCACTGACCTGATGACAGGTTAGTCAAACAGCACTGCTTAGGAATAGCCCATGACTAAATCGCAGGACAGCAGCGTCATTCTGTCCAAAGGCCAGGACTCGCAGGGGTTAAGCACCTTTGGCGGCGTGTTTACCCCCTCGATACTGACCATTCTGGGGGTAATCATGTACCTGCGGTTTGGCTGGGTGGTGGGCCACGTGGGGCTGTGGCAAAGCCTGCTGATTGTGACGATATCTACCTCAATCACGCTGCTGACCGGGCTATCGATTGCGGCCATTGCCACCGATCAGGTGGTGCGGGCGGGCGGAGCCTACTACATGATCAGCCGCTCTTTGGGGATCGAAACCGGCGGGGCGGTGGGCATTCCACTGTATCTGGCCCAGGCGTTTTCGGTGGCGCTGTATACCCTTGGCTTTGCCGAAAGCCTGGTGCAGGTTTTCCCGATGTTCTCGCAGACCCTGGTGGCGCTGATCACCACGATTCTGGTTGCCGTTTTAGCGCTGAAATCGGCAGATATTGCCATCAAAGCTCAGTATTTCATCATGGCGGCCATTGTGCTGTCGCTGGGGTCGCTGCTGCTGGGCCACAGCGTTGAACCCACGGCGCTACCTGCCAGTGAAGTACCCGGCACGGTGGGCTTTTGGGCGGTGCTGGCGGTCTTCTTTCCGGCGGTGACGGGCATTATGGCCGGGGTCAACATGTCGGGCGACTTGAAAGATCCACAGCGATCGATTCCCTCTGGCACCCTGGCCGCGATCGCCGTTGGCTACGTCATCTACATGGGCATTCCAATTTTGCTCAGCCAGTGGGCCGACCCGTTTACCCTGGTGGCCGAGCCCCTGGTCATGCGCCGGATGGCCCGCTGGGGCGATGTCATTTTGCTGGGCGTTTGGGGGGCTACTCTGTCGAGCGCGATCGGCAGCATTTTGGGTGCGCCCAGGGTGCTGCAAGCGCTGGCCCGCGACGGCATTTTGCCCGCCTGGCTGCGGTGGCTGGGGCGGGGCAACGGCCCGATGGATGAACCCCGGTTGGGCACGTTGTTTACGCTGGGTATTGCCCTGGCGGCGGTCACGATTGGCGATCTGAACCTGATTGCGCCCGTGCTGACCATGTTTTTCTTGACCACCTACCTGGTGCTGAATGTTTCGGCCGGGCTGGAGACGTTTTTGCAGAGCCCTTCCTTTCGGCCCACGTTTAAGGTGCACTGGAGTCTCTCGCTGCTGGGGGCGGTGGGCTGTCTGGTGGTGATGTTTTTGATCAATGCGGTGGCGACGGTGATGGCGGCCGTGATTGTGCTGGGCATTTTTCTCTGGCTGCAGCGCCGCGAGATGCAGGGGGCCTGGGGCGACGTGCGCAACGGGCTGTGGATGACCCTGGTGCGCACCAGCCTGTTTCAAATGCAAACCACCCCCGACGCCAAGAACTGGCGACCCCATCTGCTGGTGTTTTCTGGCGCACCCACCAAGCGCCCTCATCTGACCGATTTGGCGGTTGACTTAACCCACAACCGGGGGCTGATTACCCTGGCCAGCGTGCTGCCGCTGGGGGCGCGCAGTGCCACTCAGCAAGAGGCCCTGGCCTCGACGATCAAAGACTATCTCGACCGGCAGGGCATTGAGGCCTTTGTGCGGCTGGTCACGGCCCCCGACCCGTTTAGCGGCATGGAAAAACTGGTCGATGCCTACGGGATTGGACCGCTGGTGCCCAATACGGTGCTGCTGGGCGATACCGAGGCCGAAAACACGCGCGATCGCTTCTGCCAGATGATCGCCACCTGCCACCAGGCGCGGCGCAACGTGCTGATCTTGCGCAGCCAGCCCGAGAACTACCCAACCGTGAGCGGGCCTAAACCGACTAAGCGGCGCATCGATGTCTGGTGGGGCGGTCTGCAGGCCAACGGCGGTCTGATGCTGATTTTGGCCTACCTGCTGCGCACCAGCGGGCGCTGGCGCAATGCCGATATTTACCTGAACCTGGTGGTGCCCAACGAGCCCGCCCAAGCGGCGGCCGAGCAAAACCTGGAGCAATTGGTTAAGAGCCTGCGAATTGGCGCTATTCCTAAGGTGATTGTGGCCCGCGATCGCCCCTTTGACGACATCTTAAAGACCACCTCTCAAACCGCCGATCTGGTGTTTCTGGGCCTGGCCACCCCAGCAGACAACTTCACCGATTACTACCTCGACTTGCAGCGGCGGACGGCATCGCTGCCCGCGACAATTTTGGTGCTGGCCTCAGAAGATCTGGCCTTTGCCGAGGTTCTGCAAAAAGATGGCTAAAGGGCCGGGGCAGAATGGCTCCTGTTCTACCCCAGCCCAACTGCCGCCTAGCCAATCGCCTGTCGCCGATGACATTTCTGCCCCTGCGGCGGGCTCCATCCGCTGAAATCCTCACTAGTATTGAGATAGGGGTTATCTCAATGCCAGCCGCACTATGGTCAATGCCGTCTCTGTCTCTGCTCCAGTCGATCAGCTGCCCCCGGTGGTAGACGACGATCGGCTCTCCGAGGAGGTGCAGCTCAGCCTGCCCGTCGAAGGGCCAGCCCCGCCGCCCATTCCTCCAGCCACCCTGGCCCTAGCCGCCCAGGATGTGCGGATGGTGCTGCGCGAGCAAAACGAGCAGAGCCAAATTTTGACCACCAAGCTCAACATTTTGTTTGTCGCCAACGGGGCGCTGCTGACCAGCCTCAGCATTTCGCGGCTGCTGGTCAGCGGCAGCTGGTTTAGTCTGGCCGAAGTTCTTGGGTTTTTGGTCAGCTTTTCGCTGCTGATGGGGGCTTTTTTGCCCCGCCAGGTGGCCGTTACGCCCAACTTAGAAGACCGCAAATTTTTAGAAACCTATCTGGCGCTGCCCGAGCAAGACTACCAGCTGCAAATGCTGGTCAACCTGTCGGAAACCTACAACGCCAACAAGCAGCGCCTCGAAGACACGTCACAAAGCCTCAAATATGCGGCTTACACCATCTGGGGCACAACTGCTATCATGCTGGTACATATCCTGGTAATTTACGTGGCGACCGGGTCGGCTTCTGGGTTAACCTAGCACCAGTCTAGATATGGCTAGAAGCTCTGACTCTAACGTTTTTGACCGCCTTCAGCGGGAACCAGTATGAGTGATGGACAACACGAAACGGCTCTAGAACGGCGCGTGGCGCTGCCCGAGCCCGATGTCAGCAACATTACCGTGCTCACCGAAAGCCTGCCCAACGAGCCTGTGCTGCCCTGGCACCACTTCGACTCTCCCTGGCTCGATCGCGACGCTGAAGCGCCCCCTGAGGAGAGTGAGGTTGAAGCTACCCCAACCGCCAGCGATGACTCTGAACCCGCTGATGCTGAACCGACTGGGCAGCTTACCCTGGAGTTAGAGGTGCTGGTAGATTCTTTAGACAATGTAGCCGAAGAACCTGCCGTCTAGGACGAGTTTTGACGGTATTACTGTTGAGCAGATTGCGCTCTAGATAACGCGATCGCGGCACTGCGCCGCCAACTGATCGGCAAAAAGCCTAAATCTTTGTACACCCGAGAGAATGTGGGGAACTTAATTCGGGCTGAGCGATCGCGTACCCATAGGCGATCGCGAGCGCGCTCAGAACTACCCGGCTCAAGGTTATGCCAGCAGGTAGATTGAGCCATCTGCCTGCTGACAGATAATCAAATAGGGGAAAACTTTCGTCCCTGAATTTGTATAGTCTTCTTCTAGGTTGCTAATGGTTATGCGGGTGCCGGAAGTACCAATTGTATGTCAGCAAGCTATATTAGCGGCCTCAGTCATTCTCCTTTAGCCATTGCCAGCCTTGGCCAGAAACAGCCTGGGATAGGGTTGGGAACCGCCTATTCAACGAAGAAACGACAAAATGCTGGCGTTTAGTTATTTAGAAATAGGCTCAGGTTGATGAGTCCTTTACGCCATCATTTCCCTGTTGTTATTCTGCAAGAACGGAGTCAAAAGCGTTGAACCAGTACTGCCCGACAATGGAGTTAAGGCCATCATGACCCAAAACCGTTCAGGTTTGTTTGGAGGTGGCCAAACGCAATCAACGTCGCAGCCGACCCAGCTGATGCGGTACGCTGTGGCCCTGCTATCGGTGGCCCTAGCCCTGGGCATCAACCTGCTTTTTCGCTCCTACCTTGAGCCAACCCCAACGCCTTTGTTCTTTGCCGCCGTCATGGTAAGTGCCTGGTACGGCGGGCTGGGGCCTGGGCTGCTGGCCACGGTGCTATCGACGGTCGCGATTAACTACTTTTATATTGCTCCGCTCTACTCGCTCAATATCAACAACGTAGGCTATCTGACCCGGCTGAGCGTTTTTGTGATGGCGGCTCTTTTGATCAGTTCGCTCAACCAGGCCCAGCGCTTGGCGCGGCGGAGAGCCGAAGCCAATCTACAGGCCTGGCACGACAGCGAAGCCCGGTTTAGTCATTTGGCCGAGTCTGGCATTATTGGCACCATGTTGGCCGACCTGAATGGCTTTGTACTTGAGGCCAACGATGCTTTTCTCAACATGGTTGGCTATAGCCGAGACGATTTGCGTTCCGGTCAAATTCGGTGGCAGGAGATGACACCGCCTGAATATCGAGACGTGAGTGAGCAATCGCAGGCCGAACTGAGAACTAGGGGCGTCTGTACCCCCTTTGAGAAGGAATACATCCGCAAAGACGGGTCGCGCGCCCCCGTTTTGCTGGGCTCTGCCATGCTGAGCGAGAGCACCGTCATTGGCTTTGTGCTCGATATTGCCGATCGCAAACAGGCCGAAGCGGCCCTGCGTCAAAGCGAAGCCCGCTTTCAGGTGCTGGTGAGCAATCTGCCGGGTATGGTGTACCGCTATGTGCACGGTTGTGATGGTGCTGCGGCCTTTACCTATGTCAGTGCTGGTTCCCGTGAGCTAGCCGAACTCGACCCCGAGATGATTCTGCACGATGCGGAGGCTTTTCTGCGCCTGATTCACCCCGATGACCGGGCGGGGTTTCAACATTCGGTGGCGATCGCCATTGAAAACTCCGCTGTCTGGCAGTGGGAAGGACGGCTGACGACCCCATCCGGGCGGCTCAAGTGGGTTCAGGGGCGCTCGCGCCCCCAGCAAACCGAATACGGAGAAGCTTGGGATGGCTTATTTATAGACATTACCGATCGCAAGCAAGCCGAAGCAGCCCACCGCCAGAGCGAGGAGCGGCTGCGCGTTGCCCTCAAAAGCTCTCCCATTACCGTGTTTAATCAGGATCAAGATCTGCGCTACACCTGGATTTATAACCCAGCCTTTGACTACCCTGTCAGCGACGTGATTGGCAAACAAGATCCTGACTTTTTCTCCAAAGACGATGCTGCCATTCTCACTCGCATCAAGCGCCACGTCTTAGAAACCGGCAGCGGCAGGCGAGAGGAAGTCAAACTCACCATGCTGAATCAAGATTTTTACTATGATTTAACCGTTGAGCCCCTGCAGGATGTCAACGGCAAAACAACTGGCATTACCTGTGCCTCGGTCGATATCACCCACCGTAAACAGACAGAACTGGCCCTGCGCCAGAGTGAAACTACCCTCAATGCCCTAATCGCCAGTTCCCCAATTGGGATTGCGCTATTTGATCGTGAGCTGCGCTACGTTCACGCCAACGAAGCCCTGGCCGCAATCAACGGTATTCCCCTCAGCGAACATTTGGGACAACGTCTGCACGCTGTTTTGCCCGACTGGGCACCGTTGCTTACGCCTGTGCTGCAGCGGGTAATGGAGAACAACGAACCTTTGCTCGACCAAGAAGTGTCTGGCGTTACTTCGCCATCGAATCTGGTGCGTCATGCCCTGGTCAATTACTTTCCGGTGTGCCTGGGCGATGGGCAAGTCTTGGGCGTAGGCGTGACCTCTATGGATGTCACCGATCGCAAACAGGCCGAAGCCGTGCGCCTGCGTCTGGCCGAGGAGCGCGAACAGCTGCTGGCGCGCGAAAAAATCGCCCGCCAGGAGGCAGAAACGGCCAACCGCATTAAAGATGAGTTTCTGGCGGTGCTCTCCCACGAGCTGAGGTCGCCGCTGAACCCTATTTTGGGCTGGTCAAAACTGCTGCAAACCCGCAAGCTAAGTGAACAAAAAACCCAGCAGGCCCTGGCCACCATTGAGCGCAACGCTAAGCTGCAAACCCAGCTGATTGAAGATCTGCTCGATGTCTCTCGCATTTTGCGCGGCAAGCTGGTGCTAAACATTGCGCCGGTTAGCCTAAGTCACACCATCGAAGCCGCCTTAGAAACGGTAAAGCTGGCGATCGAAACCAAAGGCATTCGCGTTCAAAAAAGCTTTAACCAGGACATCGATGTGGTCATGGGCGACACGGCCCGTCTGCAGCAGGTCATTTGGAACTTGCTCAGCAACGCCGTCAAGTTTACGCCTCCCCAAGGAGCCATAGAGATTCGATTGGAGCCAAGCCACAACTGCGTTCAAATTCAGGTAAGAGACACCGGTAAAGGTATTAATCCAGACTTTCTTCCCCATGTGTTTGACTATTTTCGGCAGGAAGATGGCACCACAACCCGCCAGTTTGGTGGCCTGGGCCTGGGCCTGGCGATCGTGCGGCATATTACCGAGCTGCACGGCGGCACGGTGCGGGCCGAGAGCGCAGGCGAAGGCCTGGGATCGACCTTTACGGTGCAGCTGCCGCTGCTGAGGGGCCATGACGATGAGGGGCAGGGGCTGGGAGGAGAGTGGTCGGCTAACCCCGCGACCCCGCATCCCCTGGCGGGGGTGCGAGTCTTAGCCATCGATGACGATGGCGATGTGCGCGAGCTGGTTGAGTTCATGCTGCAGCAGGCCGGTGCCGAGGTGCGGGTGATGGCTGCTGCAACCGAGGCCCTGCAGCAGCTACCCGCCTTCGCGCCGGACATCCTGATTTCAGATGTGGGTATGCCCGACATGGATGGCTATATGCTGATGCGGCAAATTAGAGCCCTAGCCCCAGCACACCGGGCGATTCCCGCAATCGCTCTGACCGCCTACGCCGCCGAAATTGATCAGCAGGAGGCGATCGCCGCCGGGTTTCAGCTGCACCTGGCCAAACCGATCGAGCCAGAGATATTGATTAGTGCGATTGTCAATCTTTTGAGTAAAACCTCAACCAGCGACCCTGAACCGATGGCCTAATGCTGGCTCAGAAAATGTCGATCTGAGGCTTTTCGTTGTAGATAATCCAGTGCAGATTTAGCGTTTTGAGAATGTCTACTAGCTGGTCTAAATCTGCCGGTTTAACAATGTAGGCGTTGGCACCCAAATCGTAGATGCCGTTGATGTCGGCGTACTCCCTTGACGACGTCAGCACCACCACAGGCAAGCGCCTGAGACGGGGCTGCTGGCGAATCCACGACAGCACTTCGGCCCCTGAGCGGCGCGGCAGCTTGAGATCGAGCAGGACGAGTACGGGCAGCGGGTAGGCGGCGCGATCGCCGTAGGGGGCAATTCCAGAGAGGTAGCTGAGGGCGGCATCGCCGTCACTCACCACCCGTAGCGGTGTGATAATTCCGGCTTTACGAGCGGCTCGCTGCACCAGAAAAACATCCTTTGGATTGTCCTCGACCAGAAGTATGGTGTGTTCTGGGTTCATCTCAAGGCTCTCTCACCCCCCGGCAACTCTACCCAAAACCGACTGCCCTGCCCCAGCTGCGACTCAACGCCCACCTGTCCCCCCATCCGCTCTACTCCTTTGCGAACGATCGCCAGCCCGACGCCAGTGCCCGGATAGTCGGCATCGCGGTGTAGGCGGGTAAAGGGGCTAAAAATATGCTGCTGCCGATCTGAGGCAATGCCAATGCCATTGTCCTCCACATACAGGCGCACGGTAGAGCCTTCCCCGGCTCCGGCCCGCTCCTCAGCCCAGACTCGCACCTGGGGCTGCACGCCCTCTGCAACAAATTTAACCGCATTGACGAGTAAGTTGATCAAGACCTGGGTGAGAATGAGGCGATTGGCCCGCACGCTGGGCAACGGCTCGTCAACCTGAATCTGAGCCTGCTGTTGCTGCATGTCTGAGTTAATTTGAGCGATGACTTCGGCTAACACCGAGGAGACATCAATCGGTTCTAAATCAATTTCGATGCGCCTCAGACGACTGTAGGTTAAAAGGTCGATCATGAGCGTGTTCAAGTGTTGAGCATTGGCTACGATGCGCTGCAGGACGGATGACGCATTGGCGTCTAGGGTTTCGCTGAGGTCTTCTAGCAGAATTTGAGCGAACCCCTGAATGGCGCGCAGGGGAGCCCGCAAATCGTGGGAGATAGAATAGGCAAACTCTTCGAGATCTTGGTTCGCCGCCTCTAGTTCGGCAGTGCGCTCCTGCACGCGGGTTTCTAGGGTGGCATTGAGCTGCTGTAGATCTACTTCGGCTTGTTTGCGATCGCTAATATCTTCCAGCAGCCCATCGACAACGCTAACCGCTTCAACGGTGTTTAAGGTAGTCGTTAACAGTGCCCAAAACTGGGTACCATCGCTTTTTTGCAGGCTCACTTCTCGCTCCTGCTGCTGAGGTGGCGATAGATGCATCAGCTGACTGTAGCCGTCGCGCAGATCGAGCCAATTCATGGTGTTGGCCTCAGCCAGCGACCCGACGCCCAGTAGCTCTAGAAAAGCGCGGTTGGCCTCGATCAGTGCGCCTTCTGCATTAGACCTAAAAATACCGATCTTGACCTGATTTAGCAGTCTTTGCAGGCGAATTTCGAGCAGAGCGGCCCGCTGCTGCATCTCCCGGCGCTCTAGCGCATTGCGAACGGCGATGGGAACTCGAATGTAGCGATTTGGCCCTTTAATAATGTAGTCATCGAGGCCTAGCTTCATCGCTTCGACGGCGACTTCTTCGGTACCGGTGTTGGTAAACATGACCACTGGGCAGCGAGGGTAGTGTTGTTTAATCAGTTCTAAAATGTCGAGCCCGGTAGTCCAACGCAGCTGAAAGTCAGTGACGACGGCATCAAAGTTACCGATCGCGATCGCCCGATTTAGCTCACCAGAACTGGTAATTTCTTGAACATCTAATGGGTCAAACTCACGCTGCAATTCTCGCAAAACCAAAGCGCGATCGCTGCGGTTGTCATCGATCAGGAGCATTCGGAGAGGTGAGGTCATGGGTTCCTTCAGTCAACGCGAGAACAGCACTTGGCAGCGCAATCCAAAAACGGCTCCCGTGACCCAGTTGTGATTCTACCCCGGCTTGCCCGCCCATTCGCTCTAGCCCTTTACGCACAATGGCTAACCCAATGCCCGTACCGGGGTAGTTTTCGGCACCATGCAGACGTTCGAAGACGCGGAAGATTCGCTCCTGGTGTTCGGGGGCAATGCCAATACCGTTGTCTACAATCCACAATCGTATCCAGCGGCCATTATCTTGGTACGTTTCTTCGGCGAAAATATCTATCTGTGGTGGAGTCGTCGGTTTGATAAACTTAATGGCGTTGCCGACCAGATTAGTCACAACTTGAATCAGAGTTGAACGGTGGGCCATAACCCTGGGCAAACTGGCTGCAACATTAATTTGAGCCTGCTTTTCCTCAATTTGAGCCTCTAGCTGCTTCAGGGTTTCTGCGACGACATCCTCTAATTCGGTGAGCTGCAAGTGAATTTGGGTACGAGTCAGGCGGCTGTAGTCTAGCAAATCGCCGATCAGGCCATTCATCTGCACCGCATCATCAATAATGGAGTCAATATAGCTTTGACAGAAGTCGTCGAGCCGGTCGCCACAGTCTTCTAGCAGGGCCTGGGCAAACCCCTGCATGGTGCGCAGCGGTGCCCGCAGATCGTGGGAAACCGAGTAGGTAAAGGCTTCTAGCTCCTGGTTGATTTCGGCCAGCTGGACGGTGCGTTCTTCGACGCGCTGCTCCAGGGTGTCATTCAGCTGCTGCAGGGCGTCTTCAGCCTGTTTGCGTTCGCGTAGCGCAGCTTGCCGTTCGCTAATATCTTCTACAACCGCAATGAAGTAGTTGGGCTCTCCGGTGGCTTTTCGTACTAGAGATACCGTTAGGTTAATCCAAACCAGAGAATGGTCTTTGCGGATATAGCGCTTCTCCATGGAGTAGGTTTGGATCTTACCCGCCAGCATTTGGTAAAAGTAAGTCAGGTCAATATTTAAGTCCTCCGGATAGGTAATGTCTTGAAACGTTCGCTGCAGCAGTTCGTCACGGCTGTAGCCGACAATCTGACATAGTTTTTGATTCACTCGCAGCCAGCGACCGTCTGAGTTGACGTGGGCAATACCAACGGCTGCCTGGTTAAACGTAGAGCGAAACAGCTGCTCTTGTTCGCGCAGCTCCGTCTCGGCCTGCCGTCGTTCCTGAAGCTCGCGCTGAAGCTGTTGATTGGTAATTTGCAGCTGCTGGCGCAGGCGAGATTGTCGTAGCGCGATCGCCAGCTGATTGGCGACTTCCAGGGCAATTTCCTGAGCTTCGGCGTCAAAGGCCGCAGGTTCGACCGAGGCCAGGTTGAGTTCTCCGATCAGCGTATTTTCTATCAGTAAGGGCACCCTCAGACAGCTCAAAAAGCCCTGCGATCGCAAGCGCGCCAGTACAGGTGGACAAAAATCTGCGGTGGGCAGGTTTTGAACGTAGCGAATTCCGTGCAGCAGGCTCTGTTCTGGGGCAAAGTCAGCCATGGCCAGACGAGTGCCCACAGGCGTAGTCAATTTCCCAGTTTGCCTAATTCCGGCTAATACCTGAGCGGTTTCAGCCTCTAAATCGAATACAGCCACCAGCGCTTCCTGGTACGGCACAACCTGGCCCATTTGGGTGAGGGCGTTGTCAATCAGAGATTTATCCATCTCTGTGGCCAAAATTGCTCGGTCAATGTCGTGCAGGGCCGCCAGGCGCTGGGCGCTGCGCTGGAGTGAAAGAGCCGCTTGTTCAGCGTCCTGGGTGCGAGCCTGGGCGGTTTGCAAAGCCCCTTCATAAACCCGCGATACTTGTAAAATTTGGCGATAGATGAAATAGGCCAGAATGGCCCCGATGCCGATGGCTAGAAGCACGCTGGTCACAAGGACGGATTGAGTCGCTGCTTGAGCCCTTTGGCTACGCCGGTTTCGCAGTTGCTCTTCGGTTGAAACAAAAGTAGCAATCTCTTGTCGCACTTGATCGACAAGCTGTTTTTGGAGTCTGTGATTGCTTAGAGGTTCCAGTTCGCCCTGTTGCCGACGGGCAATGGCCGATAGAACCAGTTGTTCCCACCGCTGCAAGTTGGCCATCAGCTCAACAATTCGTTGAATCTGAATTCGTTGAACCTGGCTCGGATTGTTGGTAAGTAGAGTCTTCAACTCCTCTAAACTGGGCTCAAGCAGCGTGCTGGCTCGCTCGTAGGGCTCCAAAAACTCTGGCTCTCCGGTCAGCAGATATCCTCGAAAGCCCGTCTCCATGTCCACTACCAGCTTTAGGGCCGTATTGGCCTGCGAAAGCACCCGATCCGTACGCTCTACCGACTCTAAGACCGCTGACAAATGAGTGATTTGCCAGATCGAGATCCCTGACAGCAGCAGCAGCAGGACAACGGGTATGGCGATCGCGCGAATCAGCCGTCGGCGAAATCGGGTGTGGGGAATTGTAACACTCATGCCCTTACGCTAATCTTGCCCGTTATACCCGATGGGCAACTCCAGACAACTCCCGCTTTAGAAATGTCTTTGAGGGGCAAAGAGGGTGAATGTCTGAATAAAATTTAGAAGCGAATGTCGGGGCCGATCAGGTCAGAGAGTTTCTCGACATCGTAGAGCAGCATGGCAATGCGCTCTAGGCCCAGCCCCCAGGCCACTGTAGATTTGTCGCCGCAGCCCAGGGGCTGCAGCATTTCCTGGCGAAACAGGCCGGAGTTGCCCACTTCAAGGTAGCGATCGCTGGGCGGATGGTAGGCAAACACCTCCAGCGACGGCTCGGTGTAAGGGTTGTAGGTGGGCTTAAACTTGAGATTTTTAAACCCCAGGCGCTCGTAAAAGTAGGTGAGGTAGCCCATCAGGGTGCGCACGCTGAGCAGTTCGCCGACGACTACGCCCTCAATCTGGTGAAACTCGGCCAGGTGGGTGCGATCGACCGTTTCGTTGCGAAACACGCGATCGATCGAAAAATACTTGCCGTCCTGGCCCTGAAGCTGGTGCAGACGGCGGGCCGTCGAGGTGGTGGTGTGCGCCCGCAGAATAGCGCGGCTGGCCTCGGCCTCGGTCCACTGGCCGCCGTAGTTGGCCTCGTGCACCTGTTTTACCCGCTCGACCAGGCTTTGATCTGCCGGCAGGGGCAGCGTTTGAGGATTGGCCAGATAAAACGTATCCTGCACCTCGCGGGCCGGGTGATCCTGGGGGGTAAACAGGGCGTCAAAGTTCCAAAAGGCCGATTCCACCAGGTAGCCCGACATTTCGTCGAAGCCCATATTCAAAAAAATATCGCGAATGCGCTGAATGCACTGGGTCAAAATAGTCGGTCGCCCGTAGGCCACATCCGGCACTTCGGCGTGAATGTCGTAGGGCTTGAGGTCAACCTCTCGCCACTGACCCGAGAGAATTAGCTCGCTGCTCAAGGCCGTCACGCGATCGCCCAGCTCCAGGGTTTGCAGCACGGGCAGCACCGTCAGGCTGTAGTCTGTCTCAACCTGGCTGGTAATGTATCCCTGCTGCTGCAGCCATTCCAGCGAGGAGGCCGCCCCGTCCGTCAGAGGTTCCCCAGCAGCGATCGCGCTAAACACCCCCTGCCGCTGCTGATAGGCCCCCAGCACTGACGACTTCAGCACCGTGACCACGCCTTCGCCCTCGCCATCGGCCAGGTCGACCGCCTGCTCGCGCCGCAGCGCCCCGTAGTTGAGGCTAAAGGCAGAGCCTAACTCAGCCTGAAGGGTGGCGCGATCGCCCATGCCCGCCAGCAGCCGCTTGGCTAACGCAAACCCCGGCAGCACGCCGCCCAGATCTTCGCCTTTAGCCGTCAAAACCCAGGTCTGCTGGATATGCTCTTGCCACTGCACGTAGCCATCGAGCGCCCCGCTCAGCAAAAAACCATTGATAAAGTTGATATCAAAACCGGCCTGGGTACAGAGCGATCGCAGACTCTCCACCGTTTGCTGCTGCTGTAGTAGTTCTACAAACTGCCGCTGTTTGCCGCTGAGCTGAAGCAGATCGAGCATACCCAAGCCCCAAAAAGCCCAAGAAACCTTAGAAAATCTCTATCAGCCTACCAATCTTCAACCGTTCCCAACGGTCAGGATTGATGAAAAGATAGACACCAGTGCCCAGGTGCGAGAGCCTTGCTATGTCCGACGAACCCACGCTGCCCGCTGGCCCCGGTTTTGGCCTCACGTTTTTATACTACTTTTCTGGCACCGCCCTGGTTACCGCCCTGTTAGCGACCAAAACCCTCGGCATTGGCCTCGATACTGGCCTGCCTAACCTCTATGGCACGGCGTTTGGGGCTGTAGGTGGCTTGCTGGGGGCATTGGTTAACCGCAGCACCACCCTGGCGCTACCCATTAGCAGCCGCAAAACCTTCAAGCGCGAACTCGATGCTGCCCTGGCCGAAATGGGCTATACCGAAGATAGCGACGCCAATTTAGACGGCATCTTAGTCTACCGTCGTCCCTTCGTGCGTCAGCTGCTCTCAGGCCGCGTCTACGTACTGATCGGCGAAAAACAGGCCCAGATTAGCAGCCGCGCTGTGCATATGGGCGGCATCAGGAAGCGGCTGGAGGATAGCGGGATTCGTTAGGGTAGGTGGGTGGATGGGTCGATGGGTAGGTGGGTGGATGGGGAGTAGACGCGATCGCGGCTTCCTGGAGGGTAAGGTGGATGGGTAGATTAACCAATGGCCCACCCAGCAAGACTTTAAACCTCATCCAAATCCCCTACGCACCACGTACCCACTCTCCCACCCATCCACTCGCCCACCCATCCCCTCACCCACTCGCCCACCCATCCACTCCCCATGCCTCGCAAACAAAAATACCCCCACCTGCTCGGCTCTAAATGGACCGCCCGCCAAAAAACCGAGGGCTGGCGGCATTTTCAGGTGGCTAACCGCAAACAAGAGGGCCAGTGGATTTTTGCGGAACTGGTGGCCTCCTGTGACCCGACGGTGCGGCTGTGGGTGAATGCCAAGCAGCTGAAGAATCGATCGCTCTGGCAGCCTGGGTGGCAACCGATGAGCACCCTTACGGATGAGGCTGACGCAGAGGAATTTTGGTTAAACTAGATACAGGTTAAGCGAGTTAAAACTCAGGTTTTACGGTCGACACAGCACGCGAACCTGAAACGCGCTAAAGTCAGTACAGGCAAAGGTTAGCCAGAGGACAGCAGCTATGTGGCACGTCGTTTACATCATTGCATTTGCGGTTCTGGCTATCATGGCGATCGCAAACCTGGTTAGAAACCTGATTTTGCTCGGCGGCAATGCTCGCAATCCCCAATCGCCTCGAACCTATAGCGGCGGTCAACAGTTTGGTCAGGGCGATCGCTCCGTACCTCACCCCGAGCTGCTCGACCAGGATGGTCAGGTCATTCGCGAACCGCTGCTGGTGATGAAGTCAATTTCGGTCAAAGACGCCCGCGAGCAGCTCGATGCCCTCTACAACGGCAGCGGCAGCTCCCTCGACGAACCAGAAGATACCAGTACCGAGTCGGAGCGGTAAGGCAATTTCTTCAAGACCTACTAAAAAGGCTGAGTCTCCAAAAAGACTCAGCCTTTTTAGTAAATTGTTGCCGGCGTAGCGGTTCTCGATTGGGCAACTGATAGTTGCCCTGCCAAGCCGAAAAAATTTTAAGCTGTTCAGGTTAAGGCGAGGCTAATCTCTCAAACCTGACAGCGATCGCTGCATCCCGCCCCTAGTCGAGCCTCGCGCTCAGCCAAGATTGTCTTCAAGCTAGGGCGACCCGTGACCGCCAGCCGCCAGTTGGCCCACAGGCCGTAAACCCAATCCACTAGAGGGCCAATGATCGGCCAGCCAGTGGGGGCGTAGATCCAGCCGATGCCCAGGACATTGTAGACCTGGCGAAAGACCTCTACATTTTTGATCACCGTGCCGTCGGGCCGCACAGCGTGAATGCGACCCATGGCGGTGGCAAAGTCAACGCCGCCGTTGTCTTCGGGGCTGTAGTCATCGGCGGCAATGTCAGTAAAGGCAACCAGGCCGCGTCCGCCGTCTTTCTTGCGCAAAAAGTTCACTTCTCGCAGGCAGAGGGGGCAGTCGCCGTCGTAGAGCAGCTTAATTTTCCAGGTGGCGGCGTTTGGTGCTTCAGCAGCAGCGGCAGTGGTCGTCATGGCAGGCAGCGCAGGGAGAGATATAAACCCGGTGGGGTTCTATACATATCTTAATAAATTCTGCGGCTTCCGGCCCTGTTGGGCCAGCCGATAATTGCAGCCTAGAGCACTCGCGCCTTGAGCAATGTACCCGGCAGGGTTAACAGCTTGCGCAGCGAGGGCACAAAAGCCCGCTGGCTAAACACGTCATAGCCGTTTTCCTCAATCACGTCCAAAATTTGGCGGTAGAGGGCCAGGGCCGACCACACCGGCCAGCGGGCATCTTCGCTCAGCAGCCCAATGCCGCTCTCTGCTTCGGTATAAAACCGACGGGCGCGATCGATCTGAAAGGCCATCAGGGCTCGCCAGCGATCGTCAACCACCCCAGCCATTAGATCGGCTTCGGTGTAGTCAAAGGCGGCCAGGTCGGCTAGGGGCAGGTAGATGCGGCCTCGGCGAGCGTCTTCGCCCACGTCGCGCAGAATATTAGTGAGCTGGTTGGCAATGCCGAGGGCGATCGCCTGGGGAGTCGGGTCAAGCTGCTGCTGCTGGCTCCAGGGGGCAGTTTGCAGCTGGGTATCAACGCCCATCACCGTCGTCGACATCAGCCCTACGGTGCCCGCCACCCGGTAGCAGTAGAGTTCTAAATCTTCAAACGTGTCGTAGCGGTTGCGGTGCAAATCCATGCGCTGGCCCGCAATCATGTCGCGAAAGGGTTGAATGTCGAGGGGAAACTGCTCTAGGGTATCGACCAGGGCCACGTCCTCGTCATCCACCGGGCAGCCTGCAAAAATCGACTCTAGCTGCGCTTCCCAGCGATCGAGCGTTTTTTCGCTCGTAAACTGCGCCTGCGGCCCATCCACCAGCTCGTCAGTGCGACGGCACCAGACATAGATCGCCCAAATGGCGCGCCGCTTAGCCGGGGCCATCAACATAGTGCCGGTGTAAAACGTCTTGGAATACTTAGCCGTGACGCGCCGACACACCTCGTAGGCGTCCTCAACGGAGGATAGGGATTGGATGGGGGGAGAATCCGTCAGTTGCAGCATTAATGACCCAAACCTGGAGAATATAAATCTCAAACCGACTACAGGCAATTCTGCTTAACCTAGCCTCTCACAACTGCACCCAACTTTGGCAAAACAGTTGAAATTGGCCCATTCTCAGAAGCAACCCTGCCCCCGCCGTTCCTAAAGATTATATGTTGCAATCCGTAACATTTGCCCGTAAATTCTGAATTCGTGCAGTCTGCCCCCGCCAAGCCAGGGATTGAGCTACCAAATTCAAAGCCATCCAGATAAGATAATAGACTGCGTGCAAACTGCTCAATGGCCACAGTCTCTACTGCTTGCCTTAATGTGAACTCGTGGCGCAGCATTGGCAGGCAGATGGCCTGGTTTAAGCAGCCGCAAATGCTTCGGGGGAAGGCAGCTCTGCTATCGGCTACCGTTAACCGGCCCCCTTTTTGCCCGTATAACTCTGTCGATTGTTGGGAGCCTTGCCCGTGCCTCAAACTAACTTTGATTTTCTACAAGAGTCGGATCCGCTGCTGGCGAGCATCGTGCAGCGCGAGCTACAGCGCCAGCGCGACCACCTGGAGCTAATCGCCAGCGAAAACTTTACCTCGCCTGCGGTACTGGCGGCCCAGGGGTCGGTGCTGACCAACAAGTACGCCGAGGGACTGCCCGGCAAGCGCTACTACGGCGGTTGTGCCTTTGTAGATGAGGCCGAGCAGCTGGCGATCGATCGCGCCAAAGAACTGTTTGGTGCGGCCCACGCTAACGTACAGCCCCACTCCGGTGCCCAGGCCAACTTTGCTGTGTTCCTGGCCCTGCTAGAGCCCGGCGACACCATCTTGGGCATGGATCTCTCCCACGGCGGCCACCTCACCCACGGCTCGCCCGTTAACGTGTCGGGCAAGTGGTTTAAGGTGGTGCAGTACGGTGTCAGCCGCGACACCGAGCAGCTCGACTTCGACCAAATCCGCGCTCTGGCGCTGGAGCACCGCCCCAAACTGATCATCTGCGGCTATTCGGCCTATCCGCGCACGATTGACTTTGAGAAGTTTCGCGCGATCGCCGATGAAACCGGTGCCTACCTGCTGGCCGACATCGCTCACATCGCCGGACTGGTGGCGGCTGGTCAGCACCCCAACCCACTGCCCTACTGCGACGTGGTCACCACCACCACCCACAAAACCCTGCGCGGTCCTCGCGGGGGCCTGATTCTCACCCGCGATGCCGAACTGGGCAAAAAGTTTGACAAAGCTGTCTTTCCCGGCAGCCAGGGCGGCCCTCTAGAGCACGTCATTGCCGCTAAGGCTGTGGCCTTCGGTGAAGCCCTCAGACCCGAGTTTCGCACCTACGCCGTTCAGGTCATTGCCAACGCCAAGCAGCTGGCGACCCAGCTGCAGCAGCGGGGCATCAAGGTTGTCTCCGACGGCACCGATAACCACCTGGTGCTGTGCGACCTGCGCTCGATCGGCATGACGGGCAAGCGGGCCGACCAGCTGGTCAGCGATGTCAATATCACCGCCAACAAAAACACCGTGCCCTACGACCCCGAGTCGCCCTTTGTCACCAGTGGGCTGCGCCTGGGTTCCCCCGCTATGACCACTCGGGGCATGGGCGAGGCTGAGTTTACCGAAATTGCCGACATCATTGCCGATCGCCTGCTCAACCCAGACGACGCCACGATGGCTGAGCACTGCAAGCGGCGAGTGGCGGTACTGTGCGATCGCTTCCCCCTCTATGCTCACCTGGGCGGGCTGGTTCCGGCCCTAGTTTAGGCCACCAATACGCTCTAGCCCAGGCTGCTGTTCTGGGTCTAATTAACGCTCCATGTAATGTTGTAGAAAGTTAGGGTGACACCTTAACGATCTGTCATAATTGCATGGAGTTTTTGCTTATTTAGCAAACTCGACCTATCCTGTGGACTATTTCGGGCCAGAATACTCTCTGGCTCAGTTTTAGTACCTCGGCGCTCAGCGCTTAGAACAGGCCTGGGTCATAAGGTTGCCGTCAAGGCGTAGTAGGCTGCTGAGATAGAACCCAACTAGCTGAGTACAGGGTTCTCAATATAGGAGGGGTGAGGATGCCGTTCGTTTTCTATCATGTGCTGGCCTTTGGTATCTCCGCCGCGGTGGTGCTTTGCACGACGCCCATTGTGCGCCGCATTGGCCTCAAAAGCGGGCGTGTAGACCAGCCCGGCGGGCGCAAGGTGCACGACAAGCCCATGGTGCGTCTGGGTGGGGTCTCGATATTCTTGGGTACTCTGCTGGCGCTGCTGCTGGTGTGGTCTCTGGGCGGGTTTATTGATGCGACTGGCCAGCACCTCGCCCCTCCGCAAGAGTTTCAGATTTGGGGCGTCACCCTGGGCGGTCTGGCGTTCTTTCTCATCGGACTGACCGACGATCTGTTTGGGCTTTCTCCCCTTAGTCGTCTGTTTATGCAGGCTGTGGTGGCCACCATAGCTTGGCACGTGGGCGTCAGCATTGATTTCCTCACCATTCCCTTCTATGGGCTCATCCAGCTGCCCGTCTTTATTAGCTTGCCGGTCACCATTTTGTGGCTGGTGGGTATGGCCAATGCCATCAATTGGATCGACGGGCTCGATGGGTTAGCTGCTGGGGTTTCGGGTATTGCGGCCCTTGTCATGCTGGTGGTGAGCCTGTTTATGAATCAGCCCGCTGCGGCTTTGATTGCCGCCGCCCTGGCTGGGGGGGCTCTGGGGTTCTTGCGCTACAACTTCAACCCAGCCAAGATCTTCATGGGCGATGGCGGTGCTTATTTTATGGGCTTTACCCTGGCTGGGGTAGGGGTTATTGGCCTGGTCAAAACGGTGACCACGGCGGCGGTGCTGCTGCCCTACCTGATTTTGGCTGTGCCCATTTTAGATATGTCGGCGGTAATTGTAGACCGACTGCGCGCTGGTAAGTCGCCCTTTGTAGCCGATAAGCGCCACCTGCACCACCGCCTGTTGCAGGCGGGGCTTTCTCACCGGGTGACGGTGTTGTTTATCTATGTGCTGACCCTGTGGGCCGGCACGCTGGCTCTGGCCTTTGCCGGGGTGCCGAGCGGCCTGGTCTATGCCCTAGGGGCTACGGCACTACTCAGCTACACCGGCTGGCGGCTGCGGCAGCGCACGCGCTGAGGGGCCATAGGGGTACTCGTAGGCCTGGCGCAAGTTGTTCGCACGATAGATGTGAATAGTTTCAGTAACCGCCCCACCCCGCCGCAGGGGAACGGTGGCTAAAGGCTCAATGCTGTCAAAGAGTGGGCGGTAGCGATCGACAATTTCGTCATTTTCGGTGAAGCGAGCGATCGTCATGTAGAGCGCGTCTTGACCCACCCAGTCTTGGGGGTTAAACCAGAAGGCAAAACCGCGCGGGTCTTGGCTAAAGGCGGTCACGGGGAGGTCGACCAGGGGGTGAATGGCCATCGCAAAGTAGCCTCCCAGATAGTATTCGTTAGTGAAAACAAAACCCACCTCATCCAGAGCGGCCCTCACCTCGGGCGTGCTGGCAAACAGGCGCTGCATTTGTGAGGTGTCGATTAGCTCAGTAGAGCCATCTTGTTCGACGGGAACCAGCCCACCCAAGATGGCGTAGGTGCTGGGCTGCTGCAAAATGCCCAGCCGCAGGTGCAGCAGCGCCACCATCGAGAGCGAGGCCAAAAACAACCCAGAGCCCCATAGCCAGCGACGAATAAGCCGATGCCGCTGGCGCTGCCAGACCAGAACCTGAGCCGCTAGCAAGATGCTGATGCCCCAGTAGCCAGGAGCGGGCCAGGCGGGTAAAATCTGCTGCTTGCCCCCCAACAGGGTAAACAGCAGCATAATGGGCAGCGACAGCCAGAGAATCAGGGCTTGCTTGTAGTGATCTTGGGCTGCGCCATCGCTGGGGCTGGGAGAAAACCCAAACGACACCTGTTTACCGCTCTGTTTGGCGGCTACCCACCACAGCGGAAACCCAAACAGGGGAAACAGGTAGACGATCGACAGCAGCCAGTAGCCCACCATTTGCCCCAGGCTAAAGCCGCTGCTGCCGGTGTTGCCGTCAAACCGCATGCCCAGCTGAAAGCGGAAGGAAATCCAGTCGTGCTGACTGTTCCAGTACCAGAGGGGAAAGAGGGTGAGGCCAAAGACGACGATGGCAAGCAGGAGCCAGGGCGATCGCAGCGCTGCGCGATAGGGCCGAGAGGCCACACAAAACCCCACCAGGCTGAGGCCCAGCACAAAGCCGTGGTACTTGCTCAAACAGGCCAGCGCTACGGTCAGACCTAACAGCGCGATGCGCCAGGTGGGCACGTAGGTAGCTTTAATCAGGTCGGGGTCGCTGAGGCGGCTGTGGTCCGGGAAAAACTCCCAGGCAGCCACCAGCAGCGTGGCGCTCCAAAACAAAATCAGCCCGTTGTCGGGAGACGTCAGAATGCCAAAGGCGATCGCAAACAGCGGAATTAGGGTGACAATAGCTACCGTCATGCGCCCGACCGCTGCCGAAAACAGTCGCGCTGCCGTTAGGTATAGAAATACCAGACTGATGCAGTACATCACCAGCGCCCCCAACCGCAGGGTAAACGGCGAAATGATGCCGGTTAGCCACCAGCCCACGCCTGTAGTCAGCGCGACGATGGGCGGATGGTCAAAATAGCTCCAGTTCAAATAGCGGCTGTAGAGGTAGTAGTAGGCTTCGTCAAAACCCGGCAGCATCCAGAAAGCGACGATAGTGCGGTAAAGTAAGCCTCCCAGCACTAGGGCCAGCAGCCCAGAGGCCCAGTTAGGCTTGCGTTTGCCTCTCTGGGCTGGTCCTCGACCATCGCCCCCCATGCCGGGTTCTCTACCATCGTTTCCAGGAGCGGTTTGGCCATCGCTCCAACCTGCCATCGGGCTTTCTTCCATATCCCAACCAACGCAATATCAACCACACAAGGCTCTGTCACCGGGGAATGCCTTCAAAAGGCATGGCAGGCTTTTCCTCGCTCCCCTGCCATGGTCATAATGACACTATTGCGCCTTCAGCTTGCTTTCCTTCGCCTGTGGCCCGCCCATGACCCCTAGCCCTGCTTCCCAGCCTGAGCCCCTCAAAACCCCCAGTTCGATAGCCAGAAGCGCAGAGATCATCTGCGTTGGCACCGAGCTGCTGCTGGGGGATATTCTCAACAGCAACGCTCAGTTTTTGGCCCAAGCGCTGGCCGCCCTGGGGATTGCCCACTATTACCAAACCGTGGTGGGCGACAATCCGACCCGCATTCAGCAGGTGGTGACTCTGGCTACAGAGCGCTCTGGCTCAGACTCGAAGCTGCTGCTGTTTACCGGTGGCCTTGGCCCCACCCCCGATGACCTGACCATAGAGACGCTGGCTGCCCTGTTTGGTGCCCCCCTGGTCGAACATCCCGATCTGCTGGCCGATATCGAAGCCAAGTTTACGGCGCGGGGCCGCACGATGCCCCTCAGCAATCGCAAGCAGGCGCTGCTACCGGAGGGAGCCCTGGTGCTGCCCAACCCCCAGGGCACCGCCCCTGGCATTATTTGGTCGCCGCGACCCAACTTAACGCTCATGACCTTTCCCGGTGTGCCGCGGGAGATGCAGGCCATGTGGCGCGAAACCGCCGTGCCCTACCTGCGCGATCGCGGCTGGGTGACAACCACGATCGTCAGCCGCATGCTGCGTTTTTGGGGAATTAGCGAATCGGCTCTGGCCGAACAGGTGGCCCCTTACCTCAGCCAGGGCAACCCGACGGTAGCCCCCTACGCCAGCAAGGGCGAAGCCAAGCTCCGCATCAGCGCTATGGCCGACTCGACCGCCGCCGCTCTGGCTCAGATTGAACCCATAGAAGCGGGCATTCGCGCTCTGATGCAAGACGATTGCTACGGCACCGACGATGACACGCTGGCCTCGGTAGTTGGTCGATTGCTCCTGCAGCGGCAGCAGACCGTGGCGGTGGCAGAGTCTTGTACCGGAGGCGGCCTGGGCCAGCTGCTGACCGATATCGCCGGTAGCTCAGCCTATTTTCACGGCGGGGTTATTGCCTACGCCAACCGCGTTAAGGTCAACCTGCTTAAGGTCGATGCGGCTGCTCTAGAGGCGCAGGGGGCCGTCAGCGCGATCGTCGCCGAGCAAATGGCTTTAGGGGTCAAGGCGCTGCTGCACACCGACTGGGCCTTGAGCATTACCGGCATTGCCGGGCCGGGGGGAGGTAGCCCTGACAAACCTGTGGGGCTGGTTTACATCGGCCTGGCTACTCCCAGCGGCGAGGTGGTGAGCTATAGACACGAGTTTTCTGGCTATCGGGGCCGCGACTGGGTGCGCCAGCTCAGCGCTCTTTCGGCCCTCGATGCCCTGCGCCGCAACCTGCTGTAATGCTTGGGTTGATCATTTGCTTCAAATGGCTATTATGTAATTATGGAAAAGTGCAGCTCCTTTTGGCTTCACTGACCCAGGCTTTACTGATCTGAGTCAGTGCTTAGGCAAGAACAAATGGAGCGGCGTGTGCCAGTAAGGAGTTTTATCCTAATGGATTACATCGAAGAGGCTCTCGAAAAACTGCGCGAGTGGGTCGATAGGGTCATTGAGGCTCTATTTGGTCCCGAAACCCAGGTCGAGCCTGAGCTGATCCCTATTCCTGTGGATGAGCCCCGCCGCTAGATTACTCTCTAAAGCTTAATTTTTGGGTAAGCGGTTTCCCGTTGATGCTCAAGCTGGTTGCGAAAGATTTTATCCGGCCTGAGAAATGTGATAGGACGTCGATACAGCCGACGCTACTGGGAATTAGGCCATTGTTTAGGGTTCAGGTCATTCACGGCCCCAATTTGAACATGCTGGGTTTGCGAGAGCCCGGCATCTACGGTAGCCAAACGCTGGCCACGATTGAAGCGATGCTGGCCGAGCAGTCGGGGTTACTTGGAGCAGACTTAGCATTTTTTCAGTCGAATAGCGAAGGTGCTCTGGTAGATTGCATCCAGGCCTGCTACGGTCGACAGGATGGGATTTTGATCAACCCTGGTGCCTATACCCATACCAGCGTGGCTATTCGAGATGCGATCGCCGCTGTTGGGCTGCCCACCGTCGAGGTCCACCTCAGCAACATCCACAAGCGCGAATCCTTTCGTCACCACTCCTATATTGCTGCTGTGGCCGTGGGCCAAATTTGCGGTTTCGGCCCCGACAGCTATCGCCTCGGCTTGCACGGGCTGGTGCAGCACCTCAAGAGCCTGCGGCAGGGGCTGGGGGACGCTTAGGGGTGTTTTGAGTGAGTGGGTGGATGAGTAGGTGGGTGGGCGGGTAGATGGGTGCAGAGTGGGTGAACGGCTGGTGGTTTAGACTTGAGCTGGCGCAAACTTTTCCCTAGGTCTTTCCAAATCTGTATGGCCACCGCTACGATTAAATTCCTTCAGGTGCCCACGTCTCAGGACTGGGTTGAGCAGGCGCTAGCCAATCTTGACGTCATTTTGCTGGATCACGCCCAGTGTGAGCGCAAGGCGGCGGGGGTGGCGATGAGTTTGATCAATCGGTACCCGTCAGATGCTGAGCTGGTTAAGGCTCTAACCGCGATCGCCCAGGAAGAACTGGCCCACTTTGCCCAGGTCAATCAGTGGCTCGATCGCCGTGGTGTCGCTTTTGGGCCGCTACCGCCGCCGCCCTACGGGGCCGCTCTGCGGCAGCAGGTGCGCCCGGTCGAACCACACCGCCAGCTCGACGTGCTGCTGGTCTCGGCCCTGATTGAAGCCCGCAGCCATGAGCGGTTGGGGCTACTGGCCCAGCACTGCCCCGAGCCGGAACTGGCTCACTTCTACCGCAGCCTGATGGCTTCAGAAGCCCGCCACTATGGAGCCTACTGGGTGCTGGCCACAGGTCGTTTTCCGCGGGCCGAAGTGGAGGCCAGGCTAGAAGACTTGGCTACCGCAGAAAGCAACGTCTTATCGACCCTGCATTCTCAGCCCCGCATTCATAGCTAACACCCTCACTAGCTCCCGACATCCGATGCCGATTGAACACCGCAGCACCTTTGGCCCCTACCTGATTCGCAGCTGGCAGCCCGGCGATCGCGACGACGCCCTGGCCCTGATTGCCCAGGTGCTCAAAGAATACGGCCTGACCTGCGAGCCTGCTGACAGCGATCGCGATGCCCGAGAGGTTGAAGTCTGCTACTGGGAAACCGGCGGCGAATTTTGGGTTGTGGAGGTTGACGGAGTCCTGGTTGGAACAGCGGGCTATCGACCCACCAGCCGAGGCCCTGGCGCTGTAGAGCTGCGCAAGATGTATCTGCTGCCCCAGGCGCGGGGGCAGGGGCTGGGCCGCTACCTGCTGAGCGCAATGGAGTCGGCCATTCAGCAACGCGGTTTTGAGGAGATTTGGCTAGAAACCGCCTCAGTGCTGAAAGAAGCGGTGGGCCTATACGAAGCGAGCGGCTACCAGCGAGCCAGCGGCGTAGAGACCGCCAGGTGCGATCGCGTCTACCGCAAAACCCTGGTCAAATCTAAAACCTGATCGTAGTTAAGGCCAGCGCGGCCCAACCATAACCGTTGAACCCGTCTAGCCTGTCAGCGCCAACGCTGTAGGGCTTCGCCATACAGCGTCATTCCCCTGGTCTGGCGTCCCTGGCCCTAGGCCCTAAACCGGCAGAATTTAGCTATAATCGCCACATTCCTACTGGGCAAGGCCGTTTTGATTGCCATCTATCCCGGCAGTTTTGACCCCATCACCTTGGGACATGTTGACATCATTACCCGTGGCAGTCGATTGTTTGAACGGGTCATTGTGCTGGTGTCCAGCAATCCTAACAAAGTGCCCATGTTTTCTACCGCTGAGCGCATTCGTCAAATTGAGCGCTCAGTAGGCCACCTTAGCAACGTCGATATCGATCACTACGACGGCCTCACGATTACTTACGCCCGCCAGCGCCAGGCCCAGGTGCTACTGCGGGGGTTGCGGGTGCTCTCGGATTTCGAAAAAGAGCTGCAAATGGCGCATACTAATAAAACCCTGGCCGACGATATCGAAACTCTCTTTCTCTCAACCTCTACGGAGTACGGCTTTCTCAGCAGCAGCCTGGTCAAAGAAATTGCTCGCTTTGGCGGCCCCATCGACCACCTTGTTCCCCACCATGTAGCGCGAGACATTTACCAATGCTACGCCCAGACCCCGCCCGCCTCAACGCACAGCCCCGCCATGGTCAACCCCGCGGTACCCAGTCCATCGGTGCCCAAACCAATGGATTGTCTGTAGAGGCGGCAGAGGCGGGGTCGGCCCTGCCTAGCCCTGGCGATATTGATATCCAACAAGACCTCAACAAGCTAGAAGAAATCATTCTGGCCAGCCCTCGGGTGCCCTTCAGCGGTCGAACCCTGGTCGACGAAGATCAATTGCTCGATCAGCTCGATGCCATTCGCCTTAACCTGCCTCCGGCCTTTCGCCAGGCGGTTCAGGTTTTGCAGCAGCGCAATGCTCTCATGGCCGAGGCCGAAAACTATGCTCAAGAGCTGATTGCGGCGGCAGAGCAGCAGGCGGCTCAAATGCTAGATGAACTGGGCATTGTACGTCAGGCTGAACAGATGGCGCAGCAGATCAAAACTCAGGCTCAGCAAGACTGCGATGGCCTGCGCGCCCAGGTGATGGGTGACATTGAGCAAATGCAGATTCAGGCCCAGCGAGAATGGGAGTCTTTGCGGCAAAAGGCCCTGGCCGAGCAGGATATGATTCAGCAGGAGGCCGATGTCTACGCCGACCAGGTGCTCTCCAATGTAGAACAGCAGCTTTCCCAAATGCTGCGGATCATTCAAAACGGTCGTAGCCACCTGCAACCCGCTAAAGAGACGACGGTCCCTACCCCGACTCAGCGACCCAAGAGTACCAAGGCCGCGCCTCCCAGCTCGGCTGCCCCAGAACCTCGCCCCGATCGCGCTCGTTCTCCCAAAAAGCCTGCTGCCGACCCATGATCAGCTACCTCAAAGGGGTGCTGGCCGACATTCAAAAACCCGGCAGCCACAAAATTATTGTCACCCTCGACGTGAACCAGGTGGGCTATGACATGCAGGTACCCGCTCGACAGCTTGCCTTCCTGCCGCCTCTGGGTGAGGTGGTGCAGCTGTTTAGCCATCTCTACTTTCGTGAAGACCAGGCGGTGTTGTTTGGCTTTGGCCAGCGCCAGGAACGTGACCTGTTTAGGCTGCTAATCAGCGTCAGCGGCATTGGTCCCCAGATGGCTCTGGCTCTGCTCGATACCCTGGGCGAAGCCGAACTGACCCAGGCGGTTGTCAGCGGCAACACGCGGCTGCTGTCGCGCACTCCTGGAGTGGGCAGCAAAACCGCAGAGCGCCTGGTGCTAGAGCTAAAAACTAAGCTACAAGACTGGCAGACTCAGTCGGGGGTGGGTCTGGTGCCCAGCGCCGGGCCAGTACCAACCCTTTACGAAGAGGTAGAAGTTACCCTGACGGCGCTAGGCTACAGCCAGAGCGAAATTCTCAAGGCGCTGCAGGCGGTGGGTCAAAACTCTACGCTGCAAAAGTCAGCGGACCCTGAGAGTTGGGTGCGCGAGGCGATCGCATGGTTGAGCCAATGATGACCAGGAGTAGGGCGTTCCCTTCTGCTGCTGGCTCAGACTTCCCGCTAAGCAGAATAGATGGGTGCGGCAACCCCTGTGCTATAGTGAAAAATCCTGGTCAAATTATCCTTCTAGAGAAGCTGTCTGTCCCATGACTCTGTTGCAAGCGCGCAAGCAGGAACTTATCTCCGACTATCAGGTGCATGACACCGACACTGGCTCTGCCGATGTGCAGATTGCCATGCTCACCGATCGCATCAATCAGCTCAGTGCTCACCTGCAAAAGAACAAAAAAGATTACTCATCGCGCCGTGGCCTGCTCAAAATGATTGGCCACCGCAAGCGCCTGATGGCTTACCTACAAAAGCAAGACTCTGAGCGCTACCGGGCACTAATTCAAAAGCTGGGCATTCGCGGCTAAGCCAGCAAGCCTAGCTAGGCTACGGTCTTGTTTGTTGTGGTGTTGCTTGTTGTAATCATGTAGCTCTATGGCCTCAGAGTCTTCTCGCAAGCGGCTGCCTTTTGAGCCTGTTGGCAAAGGCGCTGACAAGGCTGCTAAAGAGTCTAAGAAAGCGGCTAAGTCAGCGCCTGCCCCAGCCCAAAAAACGGCTCAGCCAGCCTCTGCCTCTGCCCAAAAAACAGCTAAGCAGTCTGCCGCTGGCAAGAAATCGGCCTCTGCTCAGAAAGCCGCCAGTGCGTCAACGGCTATTCCGCAAGAGGTCAGCGATCGCATGCTGCGTCGGATGCTGTTTTTCTCTGGCGTTCCTACAGCCTCAGGCGTAGTGACCTTTGTGGTTAGCTACTACTTGGTCGTCAACCAGGTTGTTGTGCTGCCGTCTTATTTTGTGCTTTTGCTTACCCTGGGCTGCTTTGGCCTTGGGGTAGTTGGCCTGACCTACGGCGTGCTTTCAGCCTCGTGGGATGAGGGTCGACCGGGAGGCCTGCTGGGGCTAGACGAGTTTAGGGTGAACTTTGGCCGCGTGACCAGCGCCTGGGGCGCTAAGTCAGAGCGTTAGGCTTAAGCAGTGCTGCCTGACTACCGTCGAACTAGGCGGGGTAGACCTGGAACTTGATCGCAGGGGCAGGCAGCCAGAGGTTAGCATCGAGTCAAGGTTTGGGGTCGGAGGGGTGAGACGACTCAATTATCTGCCCAATCTGCTCTTCCATGGTTTTGAGCATTTGCATCAGGTCATCGAGGGTGCGTGCTGAGGGTTCCTCAATGTTCAGGGTTTGCTGAGCCCGATGCCGAATAGCGCTGATCCGCTTTTGCAGCGTGTTGGCAACGTCTAGGGCCTCTTCCCCCAGCTGGCGAAGCTGCTGTTGCTCGTAGAACTTCAGAGCCGCACCCCGCAGCACCTGAAGCGTGGCTTCTTCGCCGTGGGTGCCCGCTATCAGGCGCAGGCGCAACAGCACGCGATCGCCCTTGTAGAGCCGTTCAATGTCGGCCTGCTTAGGCTGACTGGTCGGCAGCAGGGGCAGATGGGTAAGGCGCTTGAGTTCATTGATAACGCTTTGAATTTGCTCGACACTGAGATCGCTAAGGGCTGCCTGCACCACGCCGTCTTTACTCCAGAGCACGCGTCCGTGGGTAGGGCGGCGCTCTAGGTAAAGGCGGCCAATGCCCTCAGTAAGCACCTGGTTCAGCAGCGCCTGGGTAAGCTGGGGTGGCGAGAGACGATGGAGCTGGTGAGGAGGGATCTGGCCCAGAGCAGCGTCAAGGGTGAGGCTTAACGGTTGACCCTCGGAGGTTGTAGGGGGTGAAACGCTGGGGGGAGATGGCTGGATAGGCTCAGCAGGGCGATCGCTGTGAAGGTCTTCAGGGCTGTCGACGATAAAGGTCAGCAGCTCATCATCAGACGGAGACGCTGGGGGTGAGCTATGACCGGCTGGAGCCTGGGATTTGGGTTTGGTGCGAGCGGCGTAGCTCAAATACTTAGACAGCATTTTGCGCTGCCAGTCAGAGGAAATGGGCCACGACAAAACTGAGCAGTGAATGAATGAAACCTGCTTGCGAGCGTAATCAATGGCAGTAGTGTCGGTGGGGTCTACCATGCCGAGGTGCAAACAACTCGACTCTACTGATAAAGGAATTATTTCGTGGTACAGACAGGCTTCAAAAGGCAAAATGCTGTCGATCAAAGACAGCATTTGAGCGATGTTAAGGCGGCTATCAACCGCCTCACTACCGCTGGTTAAGTCCAGGGCTGAGAGGTCGTTGGGTAGCGCAGTGGTATCGGGCTTCGGCATTGGCCTAGCGAGTAACGTTCAAGATTCTTTTATGCTAGGCGTCGGTGAAGACATAGCGACCAATTCTTTAAGAACAACCCGCTAATCTTTATAGTGGCCAGGCTATCAATTAAGAAGGGCATAAGTAAGAATGTTGCAAAATGAGTCATTAGAACTGTAGTTTTAGGAGTTGTCATCAATTGACTGCTGATGCCCGAAAATGGGCGAATATGGCCCCAAACCTGTTTTTTGAGGCGGGTTTGGCAATGCCGATGGAATCAGGCTTGTGGCTAAAATTGATGACAGGCCCCAGTCTTTACTCTGCGATCGCAAGGGTTGCTAAGTCGTCGGTATAAAGATAGCTGAGAATTGAAACGCTTACTCAAAGCGATGGTGAAGAAACGCTCCCTTCACCATCGCTCTGCGCTTGAGGGCTGCTTGAGCAAGCTGACCCAATATCAGGGCCTATGGCTCAGCCACTAGGGCCTGGTCTAAGGCTGAGGTCTGGGGAGTTGCGGCGTCAGTTTCGGCTGAAGTGGACAAGCTGTAGCTCGATGGCGAGGCCTCAGTCAGAGGGGCTTCGGCTGCGTCAGCACTATCTGCGTCAGCTTTGGCAAACTCCAGCACATCATTACCGTCAGCGGTAGGGGCTGGCTGAACCAGTTCTGGCGTTTCTGAGACCGACTCTGCTACTGGAGTAGGAGCGCTAGCTCCTTCAGAGGTCAAGGGTTCAGCCATGGCAGCCGGAATAGTGGTGGGTTCAGCTTCAGGCGGAGCTGTCGCAGAACTGGGCACAGCGTCGGGCGCTGCGGTCGAAGATTCAGCCTGGGCTACTTCTGCTGGGGCCGCTTCGGAGGCTGGGGTCTCAGCGGGTGCTAGGGGAGCGTAGACGGTACTGTCAGGAAACGCTCCAGGTGTGGCTACAACCTCGGCGGCGGCTGGAGTACTCTGGCTGCCCTCTCTCGCCTCGCTCCAGGTGGGAGGGACGACTGTAACGGGGGCGACCTCTGCTGCGGCTGGGGCGATCGCTGACGAAGCAGGTTCGGCGGGCGCTTCCGGTACGGGGACTACCTCAGCGGGCGCTGCAACGGCCTCAACAACCGCTACCTCAGCCGCCGAGGTGATTGCCTGGGGCTGAGACTCGCTGCTGTTAGGGTTGAGCAGCACGTCAGCTAGGGATGCGGCCTGGGGTTCAGGCTCGCTCTTGGCATCAACGCTTAGAGCAGCAACCTTATCCACCGTGAACTGCCAAAGAGTAGCCAGCATGCGATCGCCTGAGGCGACACCTGAGGTGGTCAAGTTGGGAGCATTCTCGCTTGGGGCATCTGCCTCGGGCGCTTGACCCACCAGGGCCGAATCTGGCGCTGGCTCTGCTTTGGCCACCGGATCGCTGGGTGAAGTCCACATTTGGAGAAAATCATCCACGGGTTCTGCCTGGGTCTCGGCCTGCGCGACTAAGGTTTCTGGGGCAGGCGCAGGGCTGGGGGTTAGTGTCCAGGTTGCGGCCTGAAGCTGCGGATTTTCGCTTTCGTAGGCTGCGATCGCCTGGGCTACGGCATTGGCCCGGCGCTGCTGATCTCGGCGAATGCTGGCCTCGGTATTGCCCAGACCCGGTGCATTCCACCGCCCGGTGTTGGGGTTAATGTAAGACCGAGTGCGAGCGACCAAAATAGCCTCGGAACCCTCAAGGCCATTGGCTTTTGCCTCGGCTAGGCGCTCAACGTAGCCAACCCGGCCAATCGCAGCCAGGGGCGACTGGTTGGCCAAATCGAGGCCATTGAGCGTTTCTTCTAGAGTCAGGTTTAGGCCGTGCTGAAGCGCCCGCTGACGCAGCAAGTCTCCCTGATTCTGTAGGCGAGCCAGCTGTTTTTGGTCGGCTTCCTCTGGGGTTTTTGCCCCGTGTTGGTACGAAAATGTGCCCATATTCCAGACTCGGTTGCCGGGGTCAGTGTGACCAAAATAGGCGGGGTTGATAGCGCCATTGGGGGTGCGGGTGCCCTCTGCGCTACCTACAGCTCGCGCCACCAGCGAGTCAGAGTTACCCTCAAACAGGCTCAGCAGCGGATTGGCCTGCTGTTTAGAGGCCGCCAGCTGGGCTTCAGCCTTGGCTTGCACCATCGCCACAACCGCCGCCGAGGGGGCCATCTCAAAATCTAGCGCCAGGGGTTCGGGCGCGGCTTTTGCCTCGGGTACGGGGGCAGGTTGGGGCTCGACCGGGGCAGCGGCAACCATGACCGCACCCGCGGCTAGGGGAGGAGCGGGGGGCAGCAGGGCTGTAGCAGAGCTTTCGTTGAGAGCAGCCGCTACCCCGCGCCGATAAACCCCAGCCGGTAGCTGCTGGGGCGAGTGGTAGCGCATGGGCGGATTGGCCGCGCTGAGGGGAATGGGCAAAGGCTGGTTAGCCAGGTCGGGGGCAGAGACTAGGGCTACGGTCTCGGCGGCCACGGCATCGGCGGCGGGCGCGGCATCAGCCCACTGGGGCGGCGAGAGCTCAAAGCTGAGAACGCCGTCGTCGGCACGCACCGCTGAGGGGCTGAGGATGGCCAGCAGAGAGCTAGCAGCTAGCAGGTTGGGGTGGAGCTTCATGGGGCAAAGACGAATTGTTTGGCAGTAAGAAAAAAGGCTGGGTCGCGCGATCGCCTGTTATGGGTCAGCAACACAGGTCAGTAACACGGGGCTTTTTGGCCGCTAAAAAGGCAAAGCAGGTGGCGGCTGATTGAGGGACTGTTCTAGAACGCGATCGGAGGGTTCGACAATCGCCCAGGCTCCGTCGGGCTGACGACGCAGGGTAGCAAAGTGAATCTGCTGCCCTCGACCCATCACCTCTCCGGCCTGAACCAGGCCCAGTCGGGGCTGTCTGACTCCGCAGTAGCGAAACAGGTAGGCGGGCACCTCGGGCGTTGAGAAGTAAATGCAGTGAAAGCCTTTAGCAGCCAGCTCGACCTGCCCGGCAAAGGGAGCCCGCAGCCGGGTGCCTCGCAGCCGCACCGATATGTCGCCCAAACTGCCCGTCACCAACTGCCCAGCCACGCGATCGCCCGACTCAATTTCCCACGACTGCTTCAGCACAATTTGGCGGGGCACTACTGGGGTCAGGCTGCCACAGCTGGTCAAACCAGCCAACAGCAGACCCAACCCCAGGCTCAGCACCAGTCGTCCCAGCGCTCCTAGGCCCCAGGAAAACTGCCCAGCGAAAGACTGCAAAAACTGACGCGATCGCCCCTCGGGGCCGGTCTTTGACCATCGCTCCAAACCAAAGCTGCTCACGGTCGCCAACCCACTACTGAAACCGAAAGCGATAGCCAGCGTACTCGTCATTTTCGTACAGAATAACCAGCTGAACAGATGGATCCCAGGCCATTGGATAGGCCTCGCGCTCCGAGACTACCCCTGAGCGCACCTGTAGCTGAGGCAAGCTGCAGTATGGCTCTGCCACAATCTTGCGCACGTTTTCTTTGGGGTCGCGCTCGGGCACCACCAAAAGCTGAGCCAGTTGCTCACGACTGAGCTGAGAATTGCTTTGCACAATTTTTTCGCACCCCGGTGCCGTTTGCGGGCGTGCCGCCGTTAACCAGCGCCCCAGCCCTCGGTCATCAATAGCCAGTAAACCAATGGCTAGCATCAGCCCACCGGCAATGAACGGTTTAGCGGTAGCCAGGGTGATGCCGCCCCCAGCCTGATGCATCGAAACCATAGCCTGCCTCCTTAGAACCTCAAACAAAAAAAGTTTTGCCCCGGGTTACTGGCCCTAGATTTGGCCACCCACAATCAGCCCTACCACCAGCAAAGCCACGCGTAGCGCTGGTCCAAAAGCCAATTTGGGAGCCAGAGTAGCGCGATACAGCGCATAGGCTGTCATCGCCGTGATAGCGGCCACGGCCAGCGACCACAGGGCTGGAAAAGCTCCGATCAGCAAATTTAAGGCCAGCCGCCCGATGACCCCGCCGCCAAACCACAGCATGCTGTCTACCAGCGACAGCGATGCACCGCGATTGCTTTGGCTAAAAGCCCCCAGCGGTTGACTAAACGGGCGTTGGGCAGGCCGAGGTCGCGCCGCGATAGGCCTTACCTGTTGAGCTAGATTGAGCGCCGCCCCCCAGACTGTGCGACCCAGCTGAGCCAGAAGCTGGGCAGGCTCGTGGCCCAAGGCCTCTACATCGCTGACCAGAGAATTCCAAACTCCGCGCAGCGGCGGCGAGGAGGAGCCATAGCTGTTGCGCAGTTGGTGGGCTAGCTGATGGGCCCGGCCCGCAGGCGAGCGAGACGGCGCTGCAGCACCAGTGGCTAAGTTGGGAGTAACAGCGCGGTACGCCAGCACAACATTGCCCCAGCTATCTACCTCCGCTGCCGCGATAACGGCTCGCTGTGCGTCGAGGTAAGGGGGGGCAACTGGCTGCCCCTGATGGTTAACGACAGGGTAAACCTGAGCCAGATGGGCCTGAATGAGCTGCATTTCTGCGATCGCCCGCTCCTGCTCTGCTGAAATTTGATTGATTTTGGCGGCAATGCCGTTGAGCTGTTGAATGTAACTGTTAACCATTGCGGTTGACTCAGATGGAGAGGCATTCCCTTCGCCCCCTCTCGGAACGGCACGGCGCTGTAGCGTGTTGATGGCCGCCGAAACGTCTGCTTTAGGTCTTGTTCCCCCCGACCGGACCTGGTTAGACTCAACCGGGGATGGCCCCCCAGCCCAATCAACCTGTACATTGGCCTCGTCTTGGCCAAGGGCATTAACCCTATGAATAAGTTTGGTTTGAATGCTCTGTAAATCCACCGTGCTGTACCC
This sequence comes from Nodosilinea sp. AN01ver1, assembly GCF_050565655.1. Classification (NCBI taxonomy): domain Bacteria; kingdom Bacillati; phylum Cyanobacteriota; class Cyanophyceae; order Nodosilineales; family Nodosilineaceae; genus Nodosilinea; species Nodosilinea sp. AN01ver1. Next base: position 98,538 of record NZ_JBNXVS010000022.1, read on the forward strand.
CTAATAGGAGAGCAAACATGACTGTAAACCGCAGCTAAAAGCCTGAATGCCCAGGCCCAAAGCCTGACCCAGACCTTTGATAGAGAAATTCCCCGATCAGTTGGTACAAGTGTATCATGAGTATGTCAAGTTTGTACTAAAAATGTACTAACTTGGCAGGATGTCTTTTTTTGGCGCTTTCTCAGGCTTCGATCCTTCGATCTGAGGGCCAGATTGGGCTGCTGGGGCGGCCCCGATCCCCTAGACTTGTGCATCCATCGGTAGCAGGGCTGTGAGCCTCCTGGCCCAAGCAAGGTCAGCCGGGGTCACAATGTGAAAACTATCCGTAGAAAATCTAGAACCCTTAAAGGACTCTGTAAGTTGGTGTCAGCTTTGTAGCTGTATTTCTGAAGGTATTCTCAGATGTCTTCAACTCGCAGAAATTCGTGATGCACTTTTGTGGCGGCAAAAGGTAAGTTTCCTGACCCAGCTGAGTTGAGTAGTGCCTTTGTAGAAGCCGGTCTATCCGCCTGTCATCTTCATGTAGTTTCTCTGACCTGCGTTCAACCGAGCTGCAGAAGAAGGGCACACTACGCTTGCTGACCGCGTCTGCCTGACATCCTTAATGAGTTCTTGCCATGGTTAAGGCCTACCACAAAGCCGTGCGACTTTCGCTTCCGCTTCCGGTATCAGTTCGCCCCAGCTATGGCCCTCAGCTTGGTTCCAAACCAGCCCAGGCCGTGCGGCAAAAGTCTTGTCCTTACCACATCGTAATGGCCTGCTTTTTGGGCGGACAGGTGCTGGTGCGGGTTTTGCGGTGTGGCGTAAATCGCCAGCGCACCCTTGAGCAAATGGTGGCCGCAGGACCCTTAACGCTAACCCCGGTGCTGCTCACCAATGTCTTTGCCGGCATGATTTTTACCATTCAAACCGCTCGCGAACTGGAACGGTTTGGCGCTTTGCATGCCTTAGGCGGTGCCTTTGCAATGGCCTTTTGCCGTGAGCTCGCGCCCATCCTGACGGCTGCAATCATGGCTGGTCAGGTGGGTACGGCTTACGCTGCCGAAATCGGCTGCATGAAGGTGACCGACCAAATTGATGCGCTCAAAGTGTTGCGCACCGACCCCGTAGACTACCTGGTGGTGCCGCGAGTTGTCGCCTGCTGCATTATGCTGCCCGTGCTGACAGTGCTGGGGCTGGTACTGGGTATTGTCGGTGGGGCTGGGGTGGCTTTCTTCTTTTATGAAATGCCCGTCGGTCAGTTTCTCGACTCGGTGCGATCGCTGATGGTGCTCAACGACCTAATTGCCGTGCTGATCAAGTCAGTGCTGTTTGGGGCGATTGTCGCGCTGGCGGGCTGCACTTGGGGGTTAACCACAACCTGTAGTCGTTCGGTTGGGCGGGCCGCGACCTCAGCTGTGGTTACCACCTGGGTAGGTTTGTTCATCGTCGATTTCTTTCTGTCGCTGGTGCTGTTTGGTGGGGCAGGGGTAGCCCTCCACTGAGCTAATTACCGTTTAGGCAACGCCCTAGGCATCAGAGCCCTCAACGAGTTGAGCTACTCCGCCCCGGCTGGTAGCAGCTCAACGCCGTAGTCAACATAGGTGGCATCGGGCATGAGGGTGCCCACCAGTAAAGCATCGCTGAGATCAGCCCCGGTCAGGTCTGCCCCTCGCAGGTCGGCTCCCTGCAGGTTGGCATTGCTGAGGTTTGCCCCTCGTAAATTGGTCCCCTTCAGATTGGCCCCTCGCAGGTCGCTGCCGGTTAGCACCGCTTCCTTGAGGCTTGCGCCCTGCAAATTAACGCCTACCAGCTTCGCCCCGGCCAGCATAGCGCGATTGAGCTGAGCCCCGGACAAGTCGGCCAAAAAGAAGTCGGTACCAATCAGGTTGGCCCAGTTAAGCTTGCTTTTGCGCAGACAGCTGTGAGAAAACACGCCGCCGGGCATGAACGCCCCGGCCAGGTTTTGGCCCTGAAGGTTACAGTCGATGAACTCCACAAAGGGCATTTTGATGCCCTCTAGGGAAAGTTTGCGCAGATCGAGATGCTGAAACTGAAGCTGACCTCGGCTATAGCTTTGATTGAGTAAGTCAAGGGAATAACGACTGGGGGTTGGCATGGACGGTTCAGGTAGAAAAGGGTAGAAACCGCGATCGCTGCTCTGCGATCGCCTTTGTGCAGTAGATGTCAAATGCGCTCATCCTAAAACTCTGAAACCCTTTGTTGGCAGGAGGTTGGCGCACATTCCCTAACTTCAATCGTAGGGGTTTTTACGGTCTTCGCAATAGACAAGCATTCAATATTTGTATCTTTTAAGACAAATTGCGTATTTGCATAACTTCGGCACCTAGTTGCATCAACTTCGGCACCCCCTCGATTGGCGAGGGAAAAACAGCATAGCTGGGCAGGTCAGATTCATTATGCAGTCTGTGAATAGATCGTGAGAATAG
>NZ_JBNXVS010000023.1:0-92895 GCF_050565655.1 Nodosilinea sp. AN01ver1
CCCCCTACCCATCCACCCATAGACCCCCATGTCCACCAAAACCTGGAACGGCCTTCCCTTTACCGGCCTGAGCGAAGATTTTGACCCTCAGTGGCTGCTAACGCCGGAGCAGCAGGAACTTCAGGCGAAGCTGATCGAGCTGTGTGCGGCGGTGCTCAGGCCCAATGCGATCGCCTCTGATCGCGGCCTGATCTACCCCCGCGCCAACTTTGAGGCGCTGGCCTCGCTGGGTTTGCTCAGTCTGTTCGTACCAAAAGAATGGGGCGGGCTGGGCGAAAACCACGTCTGCGCCGCCATGGTGGTGGAAACTATTGCTCGCTACGGCTGCCCGAGCACGGCGATGTGCTACACCATGCATCTGGGGGCGGTGGCGGCGGCCCTGTTTCGCGCCCACGAAAGTCCTGAACTGCAAAACCTGCTGAAGCGGCTGGATAGCGAGGTGCTGATCGGCACTCTGTCCTATTCCGACCCGGAGACGGGGTCGCACTTCTGGTATCCAGTGTCCTCGAAGGCGACGGCCACCCCGGACGGTTGGCAGGTCAATAAGAAAGCTTCTTGGACGACTTCGGCGGGGTTTGCCGACTGGTACATTGTGCAGACTACCAGCCCCCACTTCGACGGCGATTTCTCAGACCTGTCGTGCTTTTTGATCTATGCCGCCGAGGTGCAGGCCGAGCCCCACAAGTGGGATGCCCTAGGCCTGCGCGGCAACCAGTCGGGCACGCTGCTGGTGGATGGGGTCACGGTGCCCCGCGATCGCATGGTTGGCCCCGAAGGCGACGGCACCGCCAGCAACGACGAGATTGTCGACCCGTTCTTTTTGCTGTGCTCGTCGGCTTGCTGGAACGGCATTGCCCTGGGGGCGATCGACATCGCCAGGGGCCACGTCACCCGCAAAAAGCACGTGGATGTGGGCATGCGCGTGGCCGACTACCCCACCATTCAAGATTATTTCGGCGAAGCGATCATGGACACCAGCGCCTGTCGCATGTTCACCTTCTCGATGGGGCAATTGATGGATCAGCTCACTAACGGCTGTGACTGGGCGATCCACGCCGATGTGACGGCCCTGCCCCGCGCTGCCTACCTGCACTGGTACTGGCAAATTAAGTTCGAGGCGGCCAAGAATGTGGCCCAGGTCTGCGACAAAATGCTCCACGCCTGCGGCGGCTCTGGCTTTAAGAAGGACATGGAGATCGAGCGCTACCTGCGCGACGGCAAGGCGGGCTGGGTAATGGGGCCAACCAATGAGGTGCTGCGCCAGTTCGTCGGCAAGTCGGCCCTGCTGGGCTTCGACTCGCTCGACTACTGGAACCAGTCGGTGAACGAGCGCGTGCTGCACAACGAGCTGAAGAAGATGGATGCCGACGCCAAGCGCAAGCTGGCCGAGGCGCTGCTGGCCGATCTGGAAGAAGCGGAAAAACCTGCTACCCCTATCCCCGTCGGTGCCGCGTAGGGTGGGCATTGCCCACCAGAAGAAGTCCGCACCCCTCGATTTGCTCCCTTTACCTGTTGCTCGAACGGTGGGTTACGGCCAAACCAAAGGATAACGGCCCAGCAAAATTCGTCTAAGCCTAACCCACCTTCCCCACTCCATCCATCTCCCCATGCCCGGTACGGGCGCACAGCAGTGCGCCCCGACACCACCCCTCTCCAACTACCCCACAGGAGCGTATCCCATGACCATTGCCCAAGAACGACCCACCGCGATCGCCGTTGCCCACCCCCTCGAACCCCTCACCCCCGAGGAGATCGCCGCCGCCGTCGCCATTCTGCGCGAGGAAAAGTCGCTGGGGGCCAGCACCCGGTTTGCCACCGTCACCCTCAACGAGCCTGCCAAAGAAACGGTGATGGGGTTTAGGCCGGGGGATGCCATTGTGCGGGAAGCCTTCGCCATCATTCTCGACAACGCCACGGCCCAGACCTACGAGGCGATCGTGTCGCTGACCGAGGGCGGCGTCATCTCGTGGCAGCAGATCCCCGACGTGCAGCCGCCGATCATGCTGGATGAGTTTCTGGAGTGCGAGAATGCGGTCAAGGCTTGCCCGGAGTTCATTGAGGCGATCGCCAAGCGCGGCATTACCGACACCAGCCTGGTGATGGTCGATCCCTGGTCTGCCGGTAACTACGGGATCGAGGACGAAGACGGCATGCGCCTCTCTCGCGCCCTGTGCTGGGTGCGGGCCAACCCCACCGACAACGGCTACGCTCGCCCCATCGAAGGCGTTATCCCCGTGGTTGACCTTAACAAAATGGAGGTGATCCGGGTCGAAGACCACGGCGTGGTGCCCCTGCCCCCCAACGCCGCCAACTACTCCCAGGAGTACGTCAAAGACTTCCGCACCGACCTCAAGCCGCTCGAAATCATCCAGCCCGAAGGCCCCAGCTTCACCGTCGAGGGCCACGAGATTCGCTGGCAAAAGTGGAAGATGCGCATCGGCTTCACCCCCCGCGAAGGGCTGGTGCTCTATACCGTGTCCTACACCGACGGCGGCGAAGAGCGGCCCATTCTCTACCGCGCCTCGTTAGCTGAAATGACCGTGCCCTACGGCGACCCCCAGCCCCACCACTACCGTAAAAACGCCTTCGACGTGGGCGAGTACGGCGTCGGCACCCTGGCCAACTCCCTCAAGCTGGGCTGCGACTGCCTGGGCGAAATCTACTACTTCGACGCCTTTATGACCAACTCGCGCGGCGAGGTGGCCCAGATCGAGCACGCCGTCTGCCTCCACGAAGAGGACTTTGGCATTCTCTGGAAGCATGTGGACTGGCGCACCGAAGAGACCGAGGTGAGGCGATCGCGCCGCCTGGTGGTTTCCTTCATTGCCACCGTGGGCAACTACGAGTACGGCTTTTTCTGGTACTTCTACCAGGACGGCACCATTCAGTACGAGGTCAAGCTGACGGGTATGCTTAGCACCGCCGCCGTGCCCCCCGGCGAAGTGCCCAAGTACGGCACCCTGATCGCCCCGCAGCTCTACGCCCCCGCCCACCAGCACATCTTCAACGTGCGCATGGATATGTGCATTGACGGCATGCAGAACTCGGTGTACGAGGTGGATGTAGAGCCCGAAGAAGACGAAACCCTCAACCCCTACGGCAACGCGTTCTACGCCAAATCCACCCTGCTCGCCACCGAGCAGCAGGCTCAGCGGCTGATCGACCCCATGAAGGCCCGCTACTGGAAGATCGTCAACCCCAATGAGACCAACGCGATGGGCTACCCCACCGCCTACAAGCTGATGCCCGGTGAAAACACCCTGCCCCTGGCCCGCCCCCATGCCAGCGTCACCAAGCGCGCCACCTACATGACCAAGCACCTGTGGGTGACCCCCTACGCCCCCGACGAAAAATTCCCGGCGGGCAACTACCCCAACCAGCACCCCGGTGGTGAAGGGCTGCCCAAGTGGACCGAGGCCGATCGCTCTGTCGCCAACACCGACCTGGTGGTGTGGTACACCTTTGCCCATACGCACATTCCCCGCGCTGAGGACTGGCCGGTGATGCCCACGGCCTACGTGGGCTTTATGCTCAAGCCGCTGAACTTCTTCGACGAAAACCCCGCCAACGACGTACCCCCAGCCGCCAGCAAACACAGCTGCTGCAACTGATGCAGGAGACGTGCCTCCAGTACCCATGACGTACTATGGGAATACTGGAGGCGCTGGGGTGCTGCCGCAAAAATGACCACAACGTCGAATCAAGATCCCACCATTGAGGGATTATCAGCCCAGATGCAAAGTTTGTCTGACAAAATAGACAAGCTCTCTACGGGTATGGAATGCTCCAACGACAAGTTTGACGTTAATCCCACTGGTGTTGTCGAGCTTCATAGACTATCTCTTGAGCCTCTTCGAGGGAAATATCATAGCGAGCGCTCAAAAGTTGAGGAATGCGAGCGCAGTCGCGATCGGGATTTACGTCTGGTCGGCTCGAATAATCAGGCAGTGCAACGTTACACAAAAAAGGCGACTGTTTCGCCTCTAGCTGAATTGGTTCAAGATTTAGAGTTTCTCGTGAATTGATAAAAAACAGCAAGGCCCCGCTGAGGTTAGCATCGCTGAGGTTGGCGTCGATGAGTAGGGTGCAGTTGAGGTCAGCCCCGCTGAGGTTGGCATGTCTCAGATCGGCTCTGCTGAGGTTGGCATATCTGAGGTCGGCATTGCTGAGGTTGGCGTATCTGAGCTGAGCACTGCTGAGGTCGGCCCCGTTGAGGTTGGCCCCGTTGAGGTCAGCCCCGTTGAGGTTCGTGCCGCTGAGGTTGGCTCCGCTGAGGTTGGCCCCGCTGAGGTCGGCCCCGTTGAGGTCAGCACCGCTGAAATTGGCCTCAATGAGGTTGGCCCCCCTGAGGTTGGCTGTCTCTGCATTTTTGCTAGCCGTGCGGGAACTGAGAAGCAGCACGGCTCCACCGGCAACCGTTGCGATCGCCCCAAAACCGCCGATGAGGGTGTCACGATAGGGGTGAGCAAGGGTTATTGTTTCGTTGTGGGATAGGCGATCGTGCTCTAGCGGAAGACTACGCTCGGGGAGTATCAACCACACCACCCAGAGAAAAACTGGAGTGGCGATCGCCCCCATCACCCACCATCTGCTGATCCTATTCTTTGACGACCACTGCTTGAATCGCTCCCGCATGCTTGAGACTCCCTCGCTGCTGAGTCCATTATCGCTACCCTGGCTGTGGAAACGCTCTAATCTTTAGGTACGCTTAACCGCCCCCATTCACGCCTGCTCCCAAAAAGTGCGCCATTCATTTTCAAGGGCGTGGCAGGCGCTGCACATAAAAATGAGCGATCGCCGCCAGCATGAGATCGACCGGGTTCTGTAGTCTGCACCACTGCGGCGGCGGTTAGCATTTGGTGCAATCTTGTTATGACAACTGCACTTAAGATTTCACCAACTGAACCGTTTACCGATATTCCGCCGCCCCTGGGCGAGGTGGTGGCGGAGTACCGCGTTGCGGCGGGGGATGCCGTTGCCTACCCCGTCACCGCTGGGCAACACATCCAAATTATTGATGTCGAAGGCTCCCAGTGCTCCGACTTTTTGGCCTTTGGCGGCGATCGCTACCATGACCCACTCGATGCCACCGTGACCCGCACCCTAACGGGACTAGCGGTACCTCAGGCGGGGCTGCCCAGCAAGGTCTTTTCGCAATCAATGCAGCCGCTGGTGGAGGTGGTGCAGGATACCTGCGGCGCTCACGACAGTTTTTTGCTCGCCTGCACCGCTCGCTACTACGAAGACTCGGGCTACCCCGGCCACCCCAGCTGTAGCGACAATTTCAACCGATTGCTGGCCCCCTACGGCATTGCGCCGCGCTCCGGCTGGCCGGCGCTTAACTTTTTCTACAACACCAGCATTGACGGCCACGGGGCGATCGGCTTCGAAGAACCGCTCTCGCGCCCTGGTGACTACGTGCTGCTGCTGGCCCATCAAGATTTGCTCTGCGCCAGTTCGGCTTGCCCCGACGATATTGACCCGGCCAATGGTTGGCACCCAACACCCGTTCATGTGCGCGTTTATGCGGCAGGGCAAACCTTTGCAAAAGCGATCGGGCGGCGGGTGGCGGCAGACCTGCCCCTGCGCCTGACCCAGGACAGCGCCTTTACCCCCAATATTCGCCAGCTCACGGATGATTTACTTGAGTACAACGGCTTTTGGGTGCCGCGCAGCTTTGCCCACCAGGGCGACCAGGCCGAATACTGGGCCTTGCGCCAGCGGGCGGCGCTGATGGATCTCTCGGCCCTGCGCAAGTTTGATATTCATGGTAAAAATGCCTTTGCGCTCTTGCAGTATGCCTTTTCGCGCAATTTAGAAAAAGTCGCGGCGGGGCAGGCGGCCTACGGCTGTTTGCTCAACCCCCACGGCGGCATTGTGGATGACGGCATTGTGTTTTGCTTTGGCCCCGCCCGCTACCGCTACGTGGGCAACTGCGACACCGATGGCGACTGGCTGCGAAAAATAGCTCAGGAGAAGACCTGGTCGGTGACGGTGGAGGCAGTCAGCGATCGCCTGCACAATCTTGCCCTGCAGGGTCCTCTCTCCCGCGACATTCTCAAAACCCTGGTGCCAGAGGTTGTAGACCTGGGCTACTTCAACTTTATAGAAGCCCAGATTCACGGCATTCCGGTGCTGATTTCCCGCACGGGCTACACCGGGGAGCTGGGCTATGAGCTGTTTGTGCATCCCCAGCCAGGCGCGGCCCTTTGGGAAATTCTCTTGGCGGCGGGAAAGCCGTTGGCCATGCTGCCCCTGGGCATGAAGGCGCTCGATCGCGCCCGTATCGAAGCCGGGTTGCTGGCCATGGGCCACGAGTTTGATGATTTGACCTCGCCCTACCAGGCGGGCATTGGCTGGGCCGTGGCGATGAAAAAGCCCGACTTTATCGGCAAAGCAGCGCTGGAGGAGATCCGCCGTCATCCCCCCAAAATAGCCGTGGGGCTGGTGCTGAAGGGGCCTGAGGTGGTCGCCCACGGGCAATCGGTATTTGCGGCTGGAGAACGCTGGCGAGTGGGGCAGATTACCAGCGCCACGTTTTCGCCCATGCTCAATGCCAGCATTGCGATGGCCCAGGTCGTCCCTGAGTATGCCGAACCGGGAACGATCGTTGAGGTCGGCCTGCTGGATGGGATCAAGCGCCGGGTACGGGCCACGGTGGGACCGCTGGCGGCCTTTGACCCGACTAAAAGCCGGGTGCGAATATGAACAAATTCACAGTCTTGCAGCCCTGGGATATGGCGGGAGCCGATGGTCTGGTGGCCGCGCGAGCCTTGTTTGGCGAGCAGGTAGATCACCTGGCACCGTTTCAGTCGATGGAGACCAAACTGGATGGGTTGCCCTGTGCGGTGCTGCGGCTGTGCGATCGCAACTTTCGCGTCACCTACTCAGGACCTTTTGATCAGCAGGTCGCAGCCCTCAACCTCAACCTGTGGGTCAAGCAGCTCGATTGGCTGGGGGCGATCGCCCTACCAGCGGAGAATTTGCCTGCGATCGCGGCACTGGCTACAGTTCGGGCACCTCATCGACTTTTCCCGTTACCCCTGCACTGTGCCGTGCCGATTCAAATAGGCAATATTGCAGTGCTGGTTTGGCACCATCCTTTAGGGGAAAATTCTGCGTTGGAATTACACCTGGCCCGCCACCAATTTAAAGGTTTTTGGGCTACGATTCAGTCGCTCAACTGCAGTTCAGTATCGCTCACTACAGCCTTTACCTAGGTTGCATTGCACACTCTTGACATAACAAGTTAGTTAAATTGTCTCGACTAACTTAGTTATGCCAAGACCAGCTCAGGATACAGAGTTTTCTCTCGGCAAGCCTTCCTTCTGGCCTTGGATGTGGTCTGTTTAGGTCTGGCTTTGTTCCAGCTTCAATAAGTCCTCCAAGTGAATCGCAGTGCTTCCCCTTGGCGCAGCGAACTGACCGCACTAGCCAGTTTTCTCCACCTATTTAGCCCGCTTGTAGTTCACAGGTTGGTCGTTCCATTTGAGTCAGTGTTCTCGTACAACTTAGTTGATAGCTAGGAGTGATCTATGTCTCCTGAATCGCAAGAGTTTTTAGCAACTTTTGTCTCAGAGTCTTACTACTACTGGGCCTCTGTGCTCATGGTGCTAATTCACGTGGGCTTTTTAGCGTATGAAGGTGGCGCAGCCCGCTCCAAAAACGTTCTGGCCACTATGGTCAAAAACTTGATGACCCTATCGCTGGTGGGGCTAACCTTTTTCTTCTTTGGCTGGTGGGTCTACAACGCCTTTCCGCTGTTTCCGCTCCAGGGCGGCATCGTTGGCCCCTGGACTGACCCGGCTGCCGATGGGGTCGTGGGTGACGTTTTGGGGCTTGTTCAGGCCTCTTACCCCTGGTCGCCTGCTCTGGGGCCAAACCTTGCCGACAACCTGACGGGCGTGTTCTGGTTTGCCTTTGCGCTGTTTGCCATGACCACCGCCTCGATTTTGTCTGGTGCCGTCATTGAACGCATCAAGATTGGGGCTTACGGTATTTTGGCCATTGTGCTGGGCTCGTTCACTTGGGTCGTGGCCGCTGCCTGGGGCTGGAACCCCTACGGCTGGTTCTTTACCCAAATGGGCTATCACGACTTTGGCTGCTCTGCCGTGCTTCACGCTGTCGCCGGGTTCTTCGCGCTGGGCGTGCTCATTAACCTCGGCCCCCGCATCGGTAAATTCGATGCCCAGGGCAAGCCGCGCGTCATTATGCCCCACAATTTGCCCCTGACCATGGTGGGGCTGATGCTGATTTTTGTCGGCTTTTACGCCTTCCTGGCCGCCTGCGTCATTTTTGTGCCGGGCCAAACCGGCGCGATCACCATCTACGGCACGCCGATGACGCTGTCCTCCATTGGAGTCAACACCACCCTGGCCCTGTCGGCAGGTCTGGTGGGGGCCTACATGGGGTCAAAAGCTGATCCGTTCTACACCATCTCGGGCGGTCTGGCCGGGATTATTTCTGTGGGGGCAGGCATGGACCTCTACAGCCCGGCGGTTGTTATTTTGCTAGCCTTTATCGGGGCCTACACGATGCCTTTTGTGGGCAACGCCATTGAAAAAGCCGGTATTGACGATGCTGTTGGCGCGTTTGCGGTGCACGGCTACTGCGGTATGTTTGGAGCCCTGATGGTAGGTATTGTTGCCGCTGGTTATCCTCAGCCTGAGGGCGTTCCGGCTATTAATTTTGGAGCCCAGCTAATTGGGGCCTTGATCTGTTCTATCCTGCTGGGCTTTGTCCCTGGGTATGGCGTTAGCTTCGTGCTCAAAAAACTGGGTATGCTGCGCGTTTCTGAAGCCGAAGAAATTGCCGGTCTAGACCTTGCTGACTTTGGTATCGGTGGCTATCCAGAATATTCGATTTTGCCTGAGCAAAACGGTCACTCTACGATGCCCTCCATGGTGCCTGAGGCAACCATTCATAAGGCTTTAGATGCGTAGTTTGACAGAGTGCTTAAAAACTTTGAGGAGCAAGTGCCATGTCAAGTCCATTCTCTACCTACGAAGAGTTTGAGGGGGCCATTGATGGCCCGACCGGAGGTGCCATTTACACCTTTGCTAACAGCCCGGCTATCAACACTATTCTTTTGTTAATTTGCGTTGGGCTGTTCATTTGGTTTTTGATTAGAACCTTTAAAACCCACTACGAGGTGCCTGCGGTCGATAAATCGCTAAACCACCTCAGCGCTTTTATTGTGGCGGGGCTGCTTTCGCTGGCCGGGGCAGAGTACCGTCAAACCCCTCAGCCTCATCAGGCTACCGAAGCTCAACCTCAGGCTATGATGCAGCGACCTGGCGCTAAATCGGCACTGGGGCTGCTGGGGCTGGCTGGGGTTGGCCTGCCGCTGCGATCGCGAAGCACCAAGGCATCGCGTCGCAAAGGTCTTTACCGCGATATCACGTCGTCTCGATAGAGCAGTAGCTCTGCGGTTCTAGCGTTCACTCGTTAGCGTTCAATAGCGTTCCACACAAACCCACTCTTGCCCCGCTGGTGTCTTGCTAGCGGGGTCTTTTTTTGGCAAATGTGGAACATCGGCCAAAAAATCGGCTCTGGCAGTATTATTGAGCGTAGCGGAGCGCAGGATGCTTCTTTCTGGTGAATACTACCGATTTGACTGAATCAGCCGAGAATCGGGCTGAAACTTCAGGCCCGTTTGCCGAAGATCCGTCTTTGCAGGCCATTGCTCAACTAATTCGTAACGCAATCGACGATCGCCAGGTGCGGGTGGAGGTTTCTCGCCGCGATCGCACTCTCTACATTTTTCTCACCCAGGCCGAGCCGCCGCTGCTGGAGCGCTATCTGTCATGCATTCACGCTGCCGTGAGCGCGCTGGGCCTGGAAACCATCACCCAACTCAAAGTGGTCGACGGCACCGACAAGCGCCTGCTCAACCGCTGGCAGTACGTCTTTGACCTGCAGCCTAAACGGCCTGCGATCTCGACACCACAGGCTACTGTGCCTGACCCGGCGGTAGCGGCTAGTGATCAGGCTAAACCCGTGGCGCTGACTGTAGCACCGATTGTTGCTTTAGAACCAAATACGGTTTGGCAGCGCGATCGCCGCTGGCGGTGGGTGGTGCTACCGAGTGCGATCGTACTGAGCTTTGGGCTGGCAGCCGGGGTTACCCAGTGGCGCTACAACCAGCGTGCCGCTGACCCAGCCGCAGTTGTCACCGTCTCGGCGGCCACAACGTCGGTAGAACCCGCTGCTTCCACCCAGCCCATTCAATCCCTGCGGCTGGATGAGCGGGCGGCCAGTCTCACCTCACCGCCCCTAACCGCGCCAGTTGCCCTCACCATTAAGGCAGTCGGCGACATCATTCCCGGCACCGACTACCAGCGCTACCGACTGCCCGACGAGTGGCAATACCTGTTTGGCGGCATTCAGTACCACCTGGGCGATGCCGACATTACCTTTGGCAATTTTGAGAGCACCCTGACCGAGGTACCCCACAGCGCCAAAAACACGGCTAGCGCCAACACCTTTGCCTTTCGCACCCCGCCCTGGTACGCCAGCGTGCTGGGGGCGGCTGGGTTCGACGTGCTGAGCGTGGCCAACAACCACTCGATGGATTTTTTTGAGCAGGGCTTTGAAGACACCATTGCCCATATCGAAGCGGCGGGAATGAAGGCCGTGGGCCGCAAGGGCGAGGTTGTCGTGGTCGAAGCCCAGGGGCAACGGGTGGCCTTTATTGGCTTTAGCAACTATGCAGAGCACAACCGGGTGCAGGATCTGGAGGGCGCGATCGCCCTGGTAGATGCCGCCCAGCAGCAGGCCGACATGGTTGTTGTCTCGTTTCACGCGGGCAAAGAGGGCACCGACGCCACCGTCACCCGCGACCAGGACGAGCTGTTTTACTCCGAAAATCGCGGCAACGTCGTGCGCTTCTCTCGCACCGTCATCGACCACGGGGCCGACCTGGTGCTGGGCCACGGCCCCCACGTTCCGCGTGCGCTGGAACTGTACAACGGCAAACTGATCGCCTACTCCCTGGGCAACTTTTTGGGCTACCGCAGCCTCTCAACGGTCGGTCCTCTTGGTACGTCGCTGATCTTGCAGACTAATCTGGATAGCCAGGGCAACTTCGTCAGCGGCCGCATTATTCCTGTCGCCCTCGATCGCAACGGTGTGCCCTACCTCGACGATCACTTCGGCGGCGTGGTGCTGGTGCGTCAGTTTACCCAGCGCGACTTTCCCGATACCCCGCTTGCGATCGACGACCTGGGCTACGTCTGGTCCCGCTGATCGCGCGGCTGAGCAAAACAAGATTAGGCCCAGCAATACAGGCAGTTTGGGGATAGCACGTCACGTCAAGATCTGGCTAAAGGCGGAAGGCGAATAGGTATGAACTGCTCCCAACGACAGTGTTGTGCGCTGCGGTGGCCACGTTAGCTTGTCTGAGAAATGTCGCAGTTGCTGGCAGCAAGCGATCGCCCTGGGCGATCGGCGGGCCTCAGCACCGCGACAGTTGTAACTAACCATTAGCCCCTATGACTGACGACAAGACTCGGCCTCAGCAGGTCGGTAATCCCAAAGAAGCTGAGCCTGGCCGTGGCGCTCCCGGCAACCAGTGGGCTGTGCAAACCGCGCAGTCAACCGACGTCAACCCCGCCGATGAAAAAATTCCATCCAACGTGGATGTAGAGCAAAACCAGCAGCAAATCGAAGACTACGCGGCCCAAGAAGAGGGCACGCTGCCTACATCTCACGGATTCGTGATCGATGAGTCTGGCAGACTTGATAACTTCCCTGTTGAACCCCCCATGTACGTCGAAGAGTAGCGATGGTGGCCGGGCTACCGGCAGCGACGCTGACTAACCTATATCTTCATTTCAAAGGAGGCCGTATGCCAATTGCTATCCGCGACGACGCAGTGTTCATTATTCTCAGAAAAATCGACGAATTTAACCAGGGCGACGGGCAGAGAGACATCAATTTTTCTGCCACCGATTTCACCGGTCTGGGGTTAACCAAATCTGACCTGCTGGGTCACTTAGACTATCTAAACCAGCGGCAGTACATCGATGCCGAATTCACCGGCAATGCCTACGGCAATCAAGAAGATGTGCCCAGCGTGGTGGATTCAGACGAGGTCGGCTTTCGCGTGGCCAACACCTATGGTGCTGAAGATGGCCCCCTGCCCCACCTGATTACCTTCAAGCGAGCTACCCTCACCGAAAAGGGGAAAAGCATGCTGAAGGATATGGAGGAGAACCCGCCTAAGGATCTGGATAAAGGGCCGAGAGTGCCGCTGATTACCGAGCACACTCCTTTTCTCGAAAAGGTCAAAGTCAAGGGTGGCCTGCCCGATATCTACGATGCGCGGGATATTACTGAAACAGTCTTTCGCGTTATGCGCGACGTGATGTCAACAGCCGAGGCTGACCGAGTGCAGGCAGAACTGCACGACTCTGCTCTGCCAACCGACGAAAAAGCCCTCCAAATGGAGGTGGCTGATCTTTGGAAAGACAGGAATCCCATTGTGGGCTTGCTGAGCCGCATTCGCCCCCCGCTGAAAGGGCCAGCCCCTATCGGTATTGACTCCAAGCTGTTTTTGACGCGGGTAGATAACGAAGGTGGTGTACCCAAAACGGTCAATGCAGAAATCGTAGTCTCTGCCGTATTTTCAGCCACCAAAGATGAGCTGTCCCAAGACCGCATTGAGGCCGTGGCCCAGTGGCTACCGGAAGGCAAAGTGCGCGAAATTTGGCAAGCGGCCTAGCGCAATTAGCTAGTTCCATCAACCTCAAAACAGAAAGGGTGCATCACCAGCCAGCGGTGATGCACCCTCTTTTATTTATTGCCCCCGTATGTAGGGACATTGGCTATGCACCTACCGGGTATCGGTTTTAGATCGGGGTATTGTGATGCAGAGTCGAGATCAAACGGCTAGCGCTGGAAGTTGGTTGGCCCGCTGTAGCCCGAGAGCTCAGCCAATCGCGCCAGGCTCTGGGTGCCCGAGTAAAACTCACCGTTGATTTCCCAGGTGGGGAAGCCGGTAATCTCGGGCTTAGAGCGGCACAGATCAGGCTGAGGATTTTGGCCGTCTTCGGCGCACTCAACGTAGTTGAAGGTCTGGGCGGCTTCAGCCCCGAATAGCTGCTTTTGATCGTGGCAGTGGGGGCACCACCAGGCACCGTACATGGTGGCACCGATGTCGTTGAGGTGGTTGGCCAGGGCGACTTCGGCAGGGCCAGAGGCGGTGGTAATGGGTGGCCCGGCCTGCCCCGCGACATCGGCGCTGGGGCTGTTGCCAGCGCTGATGGGGGCATAGATAGCCAGCGTAGCGACAATCGTCACTACGCCAACAATCAGGCCAATAAAGGCAAGCTGGCCCAGATCGTCCCAGCGGTTGCCCAGCAAGATAATCACAAACATGGAGAGGGCAAACAGCGCCGAGCCAATGCAGTAGGGACAGACGGCCTGTAGTTCAAAGGCCAGTATCGTCATCAGGTAGCCGCTAAACACCAGCATGGCCGAGGCCAGCATAAACATCAGCGGCCAGGTCCAGGTTTCGAGCTTCTGGCGCAAAGCCTTGTTTTGGTCGGCATTGACCAGCAGAGGCACAACGGCCATCACCAGCATGGTGCCGTAGGCCAGAAAGCCAAATAGCGTCAGGGGCAGGCCGAAGACAGTACCCCAGGGGCTAGAGAGCACGCGATCGCACCCCTCTGTGGGGCAGGCTCCGCCGCCCGTCAGCTTAGCAATAGTTAGATAGCCTGTACCCAGGGCACCAATTAGGGCAATGCCAGCCACTAGCCAGCGCGACCAGCGATGAATCCAACGGCTCTCCTGACGACGACGTCTCATGATGCGTCTCTCTTCCACAACAATTGACCCAAACTCTAAATGTTCAACCAGGGTAGCCAATCGCTTGCTAAAACGTGTCTAACCCCGTGTCTATCTTAATGCCTAGGCCTTAGGGTGGTCAGCCAGGCCCTTGGCGAGCCCCAGTCCATCATTTCTAGAATGTCATTTTCTTTAAGACAGCATCCCTAAGACCGCACCATGGTCGGCAACGGCAGCGTACCCTCTAGGGCCTGCAGGCCTTCCTGCATTGCCTCGACAAACTGCCCCACCCGAATCGGGTCGATGGGCTGGTTGATGTCGCCCTGGCGCTTGAGAGAGCTGGCAACAATTACGCCATCGGCGGCTTTCATTAGGGTGCCAATGTTGTCAACATCGGCTCCGCTGCCGATGAAAACGGGGCGATCGCCCGCTGCCGCCTTGGCCAACTCCAAATCTTCGAGGCTCGGGGGGCTGCCCGTAGCCCAGCCCGACAAAATAATGCCGTCAGCTAACCCCCGGTGCAGAGTTTCCTGCACAGCTGTGGTCAGGTTGGGCGATCCCAGCGGGCGGGCATGCTTGACCAGCACGTCGGCCAAAATTTTCACTGAGCTGCCTAGCTCTTTGCGGTAGCGCAGCAGGTCGTGGGCGCAGCCCTCGATCAGTCCCTGGTCAGTAGCCATCACCCCGGTCAGCACGTTGACGCGAATGAAGGCGGCCCCGGTGCAAGTGGCGATCGCCAGGGCGCTGCGGGCGTCGTTGCGCAGCACGTTGATGCCCAGCGGTACCGTAATCAGGGTTTGCAGGCGCTGCACCACCAGGCCCATGGCGCTGACCACCGCCGGGTCAACGGGACCTTTGGTGAAGGGGGCGTCAAAGAAATTCTCGATGATAATGCCGTGGACACCGCCCGAGGCGAGGGCCGTAGCCTCTTGCTCAGCGCGATCGACAACGGCCTGTAAATCCCCCTGCCAGCGGGGTGAGGTGGGCAGGGGCAAGAGGTGTAGAACCCCAATGACCGGGTTATGGGTGTTGAAGACTTCGATTAAGTCCACGTGAATTTTGCCTGGACTCGCAGAACGTTAAAGAACAGTGGCAGATTTTAGCTCATCGCAGCACCAGCCACGACAAACGCCAACCCACCCTATCAGCATATCAACCCCTGGGGCTCGATTTAGGACACCCCTTGCTTTTGTGTTGTATTATTTATGAGTGTTAATTTGTATTGCCCCCTGGTGCCGCTGGCCAAAATATTTGCTGGGCAATTCGTCAACACAGGATTGATGGATGCCTGAGCTGTAATGTCAGGGTGTGTCGTTAGGAATGTCAGCGTTTGCTAGCGTATTGCGCGATCGCCTGAAGGCGGTTGAGTTACCCACCCCAAGCTTTTGGCAGAATTGGCGTGTTCATTAGATTATACGAGACACAAAGGACACCATGGGGCTAAAGCCAACGGTTGCATTCAACCACCTGGGCTGCGAAAAGAACCGGGTTGATACCGAGCACATGCTGGGTCTGCTAGTGCAGGCTGGCTACCAGGTCGACGCCAACGAGGAGCTGGCCGACTACGTGGTGGTCAACACCTGTAGCTTTATCGAAGCGGCGCGGGAAGAGTCGGTGCGCACGCTAGTTGAGCTAGCCGCCGCCCAAAAGAAAGTGGTGATTACGGGCTGCTTGGCTCAGCACTTTCAGCACGAGCTGCTGGAAGAAATCCCCGAAGCAGTCGCCCTGGTCGGCACTGGCGACTACAACCGCATTGTCGAAGTGATCGAGCGGGCCGAGGCGGGCGAACGGGTGAAGCTGGTGTCGCCCGAGCCCACCTACATTGCCGACGAAACGGTGCCCCGCTACCGTACTACGGCCTCCAGCGTGGCCTACCTGCGGGTGGCCGAGGGCTGCGACTACCGCTGCGCCTTCTGCATCATTCCGCACCTGCGCGGCAACCAGCGATCGCGCTCCATCGAGTCGATTGTGGCCGAAGCCCACCAGCTTGCCGCCGAAGGGGTGCAAGAGCTAGTGCTGATCTCCCAGATCACCACCAACTACGGCCTTGATCTCTACGGCAAGCCCCGTCTGGCTGATCTGCTGCGCGCCCTGGGCGAAGTAGACGTACCCTGGATTCGCATGCACTACGCCTACCCCACCGGGCTCACCCCTGAGGTCATCGCCGCCATTCGCGAAACCCCCAATGTGCTGCCCTACCTCGATCTGCCGCTGCAGCACTCGCACCCCGAGGTGCTGCGGGCCATGAACCGCCCCTGGCAGGGTCAGGTCAACGACAATGTCATTCACCGCATCAAAGAGGCTTTGCCCGAGGCCGTGCTGCGAACGACGTTCATCGTCGGTTTTCCAGGCGAAACCGAGGCCCACTTCGAGCATCTGCTGGCCTTTGTTGAGCGGCATCGGTTTGACCACGTGGGCGTGTTTAGCTTTTCTGCCGAGGAGGGCACCCCGGCCTACGATTTGCCCGACCAGGTGCCCGAGGCCGAGCGCGATCGCCGCCGTGAAATCCTCATGCTGGCCCAGCAGCCGATCGCCTGGGAG
This sequence comes from Nodosilinea sp. AN01ver1, assembly GCF_050565655.1. NCBI lineage: Bacteria > Bacillati > Cyanobacteriota > Cyanophyceae > Nodosilineales > Nodosilineaceae > Nodosilinea > Nodosilinea sp. AN01ver1. The sequence continues at coordinate 16,333 of NZ_JBNXVS010000023.1, forward strand.
CACAACCGGGCTCACATTGGTCGCGTGGTCGATGTGCTAATCGAGCAGGAGAACCCGGCCACAGGCATGGCGCTCGGACGATCGGCCCGCTTCGCCCCTGAGGTAGACGGCCTGGTCTACGTGAGCGGGGCCGCACCCCTCAACGCGATCGTGCCCGTTGCCATTACCGCCGCCGATACCTACGACCTGTTTGGTGAAGTTGTCCCTGTAGCCCCAGCGCTAGAGCCTTCGCTGAGCCTGGCCCCCTGAGGTCTGCCCACACCCGTTTGACCCATACCCTTTGTCCATCGTCCCGAGGAATCACTATGACCTTATCGTTTACTAGCCTGGGGTTGTCAGAAGCCCGCGTTACCCACCTAGAGAGCATGGGCTACGCAGAACCCACGGCCATTCAGGCGGAGGCCATTCCCCATCTGCTCTCGGGGCGCGATCTAATTGGTCAGGCCCAGACCGGCACCGGCAAAACCGCCGCCTTTGCGCTCCCGCTCATGGAGCAGGTTGACTCCAGCAACCCTGCCGTACAGGCCCTGGTGCTCACCCCCACCCGCGAACTGGCCATTCAGGTCTGTCAGGCCATGCGCGGCTTTCGCATCAGCGGTCGTCCCAAGGTGCTGGCTCTCTACGGCGGGCAGTCCATCGAGCGGCAGCAGGAGCAGCTCAATCGGGGTACTCAGATTGTGGTAGGTACCCCTGGGCGCGTGCTCGATCTGCTCAACCGGGGCAGCCTGTCGCTCAAAGGCCTGGGCTGGCTGGTGCTCGACGAAGCCGACGAAATGCTTAACATGGGCTTTATTCAAGACGTCGAAAAAATTCTCAGCAAGGCCCCAGCCAATCGGCAAACCGCCTTTTTCTCCGCCACTATGGCCCCCGAAATTCGCGAGTTGGCCACCAAGTATCTTCACTCCCCAGTGACGGTGACGGTGCAGTCGCCCAAGGCTTCACCCAAGCAAATTCAGCAGGTGAGCTACATCGTGCCGCGCGGCTGGACCAAGGTGCGCGCGCTCCAGCCCATTCTGGAGCTGGAAGACCCCGAGACCGCCATTATTTTTGTGCGCACCCGCCGCACCGCTGGCGACCTCACCCGCCAGCTCCAGGCGGCAGGCTACAGCGTTGACGAGTACCACGGCGACCTCAGCCAGTCTCAGCGCGAGCGGCTGATGATGCGGTTCCGTCAGCAGCAGGTGAAGCTGGTTGTTGCTACCGACATCGCCGCCCGTGGTCTGCACGTCGATGACCTCACCCACGTGATTAACTTCGACATGCCCGACGCGATGGAAAACTACGTCCACCGCATTGGCCGTACCGGACGGGCCGGTAAGCATGGGGTGGCCATTTCTCTGGTCACACCCCTGGAGAAGTACAAGCTGCGGCAGATTGAGCGCCACACTAAGCAGCCCATGACCCTGATGAAAATCCCTACGCGGGCTGAAATTGCCGCCCGTAACCTGGAGCGGCTGCGCAGCCAGGTGCGTGAGGCGATTACGAGCGAGCGGCTGGCATCGTTTTTGCCGATTGTATCGCAGCTCAGCGAGGAGTACGACCTGCGTACCGTAGCGGCGGCGGCGCTGCAAATGGCCTACGACCAGACTGTACCCGCCTGGCAGCGGGAGCACCACAGCAGCGATGCCGAGGTGTCTGAGCGGGGTGTGCCGCTACCTAAAAAGCGCAAAGGTCCGGCTTCTGAGTCGCGAGAAGTCAGTAACGCCAAAGAATAGTGGGCGGCGATTCCTGAAAGGATACTCATTCTGAGTCAGGTCCTGTTTCTGGAATGCCGTGGGCTAGACGCTAACGCCTAACGGGCAAGGCCACCTCTACTTGACAGGAGGTAGCTTTGCCCGTTTGCGTTTGATTGCGTATGCCAGCACACAGCAGCTTCTGTAGGGCATTCTAAGATTAGGAAAAGATCAGGTTAACCCTGGCCCACGGGAGGTAACCGCGATGTTGGTCATGATGACGGATAGCCAGCTAATTTCACCCCAGACAGTGTGCTGTAACTGCCTGATGGCCGATCGCCACGGTCAGCCCCGCTGGCAGCAGGGGGTACTGCGCTGTGGTCGACGGGTGGCGGGGTTAGACCAAACCCAGCCGACCCAGTTTGAGTGCCAAATGGGCTTTCGAGTCGCCGATATTGAGTAGACGGGAAAGGACTGGAAGGGGCTAAGCGTCCCCAAGACCAACACAGGAAAGCTTGTGTTTGGGCCAGGCGTGGCAGCACTGATGGAGTAAGGCTCGTGGCCAGAATCGATGACACGACCTGAGCTGCTCCGGCAAGTTATAGATTTACGATATGGTAAGGCTATAGCCCGGTAGCCCTTAGAGTTTTGTCTGGAGAAAATTCATGACCTGGAGCAGTTCCCCCAACCCTACTATTCTGGATCGCATTCTGGCGGCCCTGCCTTATATTTTGCCGGTTACCGCTGGGCTACCCTACGGCCTGCAGCTGATTAGCCAGTTTCCGGTGTTTGGGTTTTTGCTGCTGCCTCTGGCTCCGCTGATTACGGTCTACGGCACCCTAGAGCGGACCATTCCCTTTTTTGGGCTGATCGTGTTTTTTGCGCTGATTTTGCTGGTGGTACGCAACGAAAATATCAGCCGGTTCATTCGCTTCAACACGATGCAGGCGATTCTGCTGAGCATTATTTTGGCGGTGTTTAGCCTCATTCTCAGCCTGCTCGACCCCAGCGTGTTTGGGGAACTGCTGTTTAATACCCTCTCTAATGTGCTGTTTCTAGGCATGCTCATTTCAGTTGGCTTTTCCCTCGTGCAGACCTTTCGCGGTCTCTATGCCGAAATTCCAACCATTTCTGAAGCGGTACATATGCAGGTACGCTAGGGCCTTAGCGCCACGACATTGTCGAGCGTGCCTATGCCTTCGATCGCCACCCTGACCTGATCACCTACGGTCAGTGGCCCCACTCCGGCGGGGGTGCCGGTTAAAATTACGTCTCCCGGCAGCAGGGTCATAATCTCGCTGATGTAGGCCACCAGGTAATCGGGGCTGAAGGTCATTTCGTCGACTGAGGCAGACTGCACGGGCGTTTCCTGGTTGTTGAGAAAGGTTTGCAGCCTGGCTCCAGGGCTAAGCTCGCGCACAATCCATGGTCCTAGGGGGCAAAAGGTGTCAAACCCTTTAGCCCGCGTCCACTGACCATCGCGTTTTTGCAGGTCGCGGGCGGTGATGTCGTTAGCGATGGTGTAGCCCCAAATCTTGGCGCGGGCCTCGTCGGGGGGCACGTGGGCGCAGCGATCGCCAATGACCACCGCCAGTTCGCCTTCGTAGTCAACCTGTCCAGACTGGTTGGGGTAGTAGACGGGGGCACCCGCTGCCGTCACCGCGGTAGAGGGTTTGATAAACAGCAGCGGCTCAGAGGGGGTTGCGGTTCCCATCTCGGCGGCGTGGTCGGGGTAGTTTTTGCCAACGGCCACCACCTTAGAGGGAGCGCAGGGGGCCAGCAGGTCGTAGCTGCCGGGCAATAGCTCAACCTCGGTGGGTTGCCCCTGGAGCCACGGCGGCGCGTCGAGCACCTGCACGCTGCGATCGGGGCGCAGCAGCCCATAGTGCAGCTGCCCGGTTTGAGACTGAACCCTAACGTAGCGTTGCGCCATAATTTTCTAACTCTTGATTTTCTAACTCTGGGCCTGCTAATTCTTGGTATGATTGTAGATCCTTGTCTTTGCGCCAATACCTAGGGCGTGGGTAAGCGCCTGGCGGCATCGCTGTTAGCGCTTATTTATGCCCATTTTTGGCTGCTAAAGGCCACTATGTCCATAAGGAGTTTTCATGAGAGCTTACATGTACGAAACCATGTACATTCTGCGGCCCGACCTCAACGACGAGGCCATTGATGCCACTATTGGCAAATACCAGACCATGCTGAAGGATCAGGGCGCTTCTATTTTAGAAACCCAGCACCGGGGCAAGCGCCGCCTCGCCTACGAAATCGACCGCAACCGCGAGGGCATCTATATTCAGATGAACTACACTGGGCCTGGGGCCGCGATCGCGCCTTTAGAGCGAGCTATGCGCCTTAGCGACGAAGTTATTCGATTTTTGACGGTTAAGCAAGAGTCTGACGAACCTCTGCCCGCTGAGGTCGAGGAGCCGGTGGAAGAGGCTGCCGTTACTGCTGCCAGCGAAGAAGAATAATTGCCTGGTTGCCAGTATACTACCCAAGCAATAGTCACACAGTGGCGCTGGTCAGTCTGCCCCAAGGGTGAGACCGACCAGCGCCACTGTGTTGGTGGCATTGTGGTGTGGACACTTACGGAATGCCTGTACTGAATCGGGATGCAAAAATCCTGATTCAGTAGCCAGTTCAGCGTCAACCCTCAGTTGCCGGGCCAGCGCCATAATTTATTGTGCCAAAATTTATTGTGCCAACTTTCCTGACAGGTGCTATAAATTAGCAGCAACTCATCCACCCTGATTAATCTGGGCCTGATCAGGCCGGTTTCGGCTTTTAACCCGGCTGTTCCTCAGCCCGGTTAAAAGCCGAAGGGTGGTTCAGGCTTTGGGGCATCGAGTAGTAGGTTTAGTTGTAGGTGTGGGAGTAGTAGTCTCGTGGCGCAGTCTTCATATTCAGACATGAACGAACAGCAGGCAGAGATCGCCCGGCTTGAGTCGGAGCTAGCTATTCGTGATCAGCTGGTGCAGCAGCTCTCGCAGGAGCTGTTTCGGCTGGTTAAGGGCAACGCTGGGTTTGTGCCCAGCCCCGAAGTGTCTGAGCAGCACCAGGCCGAGATGTCGGCGCTGCGCGACCAGCTGCGCGGCGTCGAAAAGCAAATTGACTTTTACCAGGGGCAGCTCGAAGAGCGAGACAGCGAAGTGCTACAGCTGCGGCAGACGGTGCAGGAACTCACCGATCGCACCCGTATGCTGGAGCAGGTGGTGCAGGAGCTGCCCACGGTCTATCGGCAGAAGTTTGCCGATCGCATGGCCGCCGTCAAGCAGCGGGTCGCCGAGATTCAGCGCGAAAATCGACAGCTTCAGGCTGAACTTCAGAGCGTGAGCTACCGCCTGGCCATGCGGACTCGCCGCAGCCAGCGCCTGGAGCTACCCACCCTAGAGCAGGATGGGCTAGACGGAATTTCTCTACCTTCATTTTAGTTAGCGCTGTTACTGAGACTCTGGCAGCCCTACCACGTATGGGGACGGCACATTTGGCAGGGTGCCGGTATAGACCAGTGCTCGGTGCAGCATAACCGCGACCTCGGCCCGGCTGGCGATTCGGTTGGGGGCAAGCTGGTTGCGATCGGGGTAGTTGACTACCAGTCCTGCCTCTGTGGCTGCTACTAGCGAGACAAGCGCCCAGGGCGGCACCTGGTCTTGGTCGCTGTAGGGCTCAAGTGCTGTCGTCGGGCTGCGGCTAGATTTCAGCAGTAGCCCGTTGGCCAAAGCCACAATGACGTGAATGCGGCTAATGGCTTGGTCGGGCAAAAAAGTGTCGTCGGGATAGCCGCTAAGAAACCCCATCTGTACGGCCTGCTGTACGTTGCCGTAGGCCCAGTGGCCGGGGGGCATATCGGTGTAGAGAGTGGTTCCCTTCAGCCGCGATCGCTCCACAGGCAGGTTAAACAGCTGGGCGAGCTGAGTTGCAAACTCGGCTCGACTCACGGGGTCAGCGGGACGAAACGTGCCGTCGGGATAGCCCGCGATCGCGTTTCGCTGGTTCAGATCGTTCAAAATTGGCCAGGCCCAGTGCTCGCTGTTGAGGTCCGTGAAATCGGACTGCCCCTGCACCAGCGGCAGGTCGGGCCAGGCCTGCTGGGGTGGCAGAGGGCGAGGCAGCATCGGCAGCGGTACCGTCAACGGCGGGCTTTGGCGTTTACTGCGGTTGAACAGAGCCCGTAGACCACGGGCTTGACCAATGGAGGCCACGGGTACCAGGGTAGATTTTGCCCGGAAGGGATATTTAGCGATTGCGGTGACCAGGGCTAAGATGACCGCGATCGCCGCCAGCCCAGCAGGTGCCAACCGCCGCCACCGAGCACCGGGCTTTGTCCTAGATGAGCGCTTCGATCGGGGCAATGGGCGAAACAAGGGTTGAAGGGGTGGCGGCATTAGGGGCAGTAGGCGGCTACTGCTAAACTAGAGCAGCCGGTCACAATATTGACTGGACTTGCCCATTATGATAATTCTTGCCTAGGGTTTAGGCCCTTCTAGTGCTAGATTTGGGGCTAATTTAGTCCAGGGCGCTGGTTTACGATCCCGTTTCGGGGGAGTCGTGCCCCTGCTGGTCACACATTAGCTTGAGTTCACCCACCGGATTAGGAGTAATGGTCAAAGGTAGACAAAAACGCTTGGGAGCGGTTGCAGCGATCGCCGCAACTGCGTCTATTGTAGGCCTGGCGGCGGTTGGCTACGGCCAGCGGCCAGCGGCCCAGGCGACTTACGGTCAGACCACTGCTGCACCCAAGCAACCGTTCTACTACCGCCCCAAGGCCAGTACGCTGCTCGATGGCGTGCTGGTCCCACTCAACTCGCTACGGGTTATGCAGCGGGCGATCGCCCTGGCCCCCGGAGCCGATGCCGATCGGGCACCCACTCTGGAGCTACTGGCCGCCCCGCTCAAGACCACCGGCCTTGGCCCCATTCGCATTGGCATGAGCATAGAGGACCTCCGGGCCAAAGGGCTCAAACTCGTAGCTATTGCCGAAGCTAGTCAGGGCCAGTGCCAGTACTACAGCATTCGGGACTACAGCGAACCCCTGGGTCTGATGGCGATTGACGATCAGATTTTGCGCGTCGATGTCTGGCCAGGCAGCCTGACAAGCACCCGCAGCGGTATCAGAATTGGCTCAACTGAGCGAGACCTGGTTCGGGTCTACGGTCAGCAGCTAGAGGCCACTAGTAACCCTGCCACCCTCGGTAAAACAATTATCTTTACGCCTCAAGACCCCGGCGAGGATGTCTATCGGCTGGTGTTTGAAACCAACGACCAGGGCCAGGTTACGCAGTTTCGGGCTGGGCAGTTTCCCTCCGTCACCTGGGCCGAGGGCTGTTTGTAGGGCACTGTACCGACAGCTTGGTTGCATACCCCTGACTGGTTAGTAGGGGCACCGAGTTGTTCGCCCGTTCAAGGGCCTGTTTTATCGCTGTAGCCAATTGGGTATAGGACGCCTGTCAGATAGCGTTCAAACGTTTGAGCGTTTTTAGGCTTTATCGATGTCCTACCCCCGGTGACTCTGGCTATAATTCAAGATTTTTGACTCGCTAACCCAAACAGCGGATGGCCTCCAGCATACCCCGCGCCTTATTGAGGGTTTCCTGGTATTCCAGCTCTGGTACAGAGTCGGCGACGAGACCGGCCCCAGCCTGGACGGCAACGCTGCGGCCACCCTCGGGTAGCGACTGCACCACCATGGTGCGAATGGTAATGGCGGTGTTGAGCTGCCCCTCAAAGTCGTAGTAGCCGTAGACCCCGGAGTAGGGGCCGCGACGACAGGGCTCCAGGTCGTGAATGATCTGCATGGCGCGAATTTTGGGCGCGCCGCTGACGGTACCCGCCGGAAAACAGGCCTTGAGCAAGTCCCAGGCGGTTTTGCTGGGGCTGAGCTGGCCTACCACATTGCTGACAATGTGCATGACGTGGGAATAGCGCTCAATTACCATCAGCTCGTCGACCTGCACGGTGCCGCTGAGGCAAACCCGGCCCAGATCGTTGCGGCCCAGGTCAACCAGCATGACGTGCTCAGCCCGTTCCTTCGGATCGGCCAGCAAATCGTGTTCGTAAGCGGTGTCTTCGGCGGCGGTTTTGCCGCGGGGGCGGGTACCGGCGATCGGGCGCACGGTGGCAACGCGGGGCTGGTCGGGGTCGTCAGCCAGGGTGGCCTTGACCATGACCTCAGGGCTGGAGCCAATCAGCTGCCAGTCGTAGAAGTTGAAGTAGCACATGTAGGGGGAGGGGTTGATCTGCCGCAGCGATCGGTACAGATCAAACGGATCCCCGCTGTAGGTCGTGCTCAGCCGTTGGGAGATTACTACCTGAAAGATATCCCCAGCCTGGATGTGAGCCTTAGCCCGTTCGACGCTGGCGCAAAACTCAGCAGGGGTACGGTTGCTGGTATAGGCCACAGCGGGCGTGCTGCTGGAGGGGGGGTGCCAGGGCAGCGCCGCTGGGGCCGCAGTCAGCGGTAGCGTGAGCTTGTGAAGCAGCTGCTGAACGCGATCGCATGCTCCTTGGTAGGCTGCCTGCATGTCTAGCCCCGGCTCGCGCAGGTCGGCATAGGCCACCGCCCAAATCTTGCGCTGCACCTGGTCAAAGATCAGCAGGCTATCGACCTGCATCCACAGGCCGTCGGGCAGATCGCCGTCATTCAGCGGATAGATTGGTACCGTCGGCTCGATCCAGCGGATCAGTTCGTAGCCCCAGAAGCCAAACAGGCCGCCAATACCGGGAGGCAGGGCAGGCAGCTTGACCGGATGGTAAGGAGCGAGGCAGGCGGCCAGCGTGTCGAAGGGGTTGCCCGCGTGCTCGACAACGCTGCCGTCGCGGTGGGTTTGGGTTGACTGGTCGCCCCGGCTTTCTAAAACCCACAGCGGATCGCAGCCCAAAAAACTGTAGCGGCCCAGGGTTTCACCCCCCTCTACCGACTCCAGCAAGAAGCTGTAGGGCTGGCCGGCGCACACCTTATACCAGGCCGACACAGGCGTATCTAGGTCGGCCAGCCACTCCTGGTAGACCGGCACAAAGTTACCCTGAGTGGCATAAGCCTGAAACTGCTCAAAGGCGGGAAAAATCATGGCACTTATTCTACTGCCCCAGCGGCGTTAAGAAGATATTAGCCTGGATTGCAAACGGGCCTGGATAGCAAAAGGGGCCTAGCCTAAGCTACGCCCCTCACAACACAACAGTCACAGTTAGCACTTAACAGAGTTTTACCCTGGTTCACAAGGCTGAAACCAGGGTAGAAAAACCTACACTTCGTAGGGAGTTTTGCCGCTAAATTTAATGGTGGCGGGGTCGGGGTTAGCCCCGATATTGCGGCCAATGGTATTGACCTGGGCGCGGCCTTCGTTGACCTTCTCAGGGAAGACGCCGTCAGCGGGGTGCAGGTACTGGGTTTCACCAGTGGCGTAGATGCGATAGACCTTGTAGTTTTCGATCCTGGGCTTGAATTTGGCGCGCAGCTGGCGAGCCAGGGCCAGGCACTGCTCTTTGCGAGCCAGGTACAGGAGGTTATCCCCTTCGTTCATGATAGCCGCACCACCGGTAGGCATTTCAAAAACCTGTTTCTTGGGGCTAGTCCAGGTAATGGCGTATTTTTCTTCAACAGAGGCCTTGGTGAGGAGACCGCCGGTGCTGCCTCCAAAAATAGGTGTTTGACCTGTAAGCGTTTCAGTCATGAAATCCTATCTCTCAACCACTTAATGGGCGTTTGATGGGCATCGTATCATCGCGAGAGTGGGGGTTAATACCGATTGTTGAGGAAGTGTAACAGTTCTTCAGGTAAGGGGTAGCAGACCTGTGGTTGGGGGATCCGCTGACGGTGCAGGGTGTCAGGCGCAGGGTGCATGGCATGGGACGGAACCACAAACCCTAAACTCTTCCTATACCTTGATCCCCTTGCCTAGGCCGACCAGGGTTCCTGAAAATCGGCATACAGGGTGAGCCCGCCGTCGATATAGAGGGTTTGCCCGGTGATGTAGGCGGCCTCATCGGAGGCGAGAAAGGCGACGGCGGCGGCCATTTCTTCGCTGGTACCGGCTCGGCCCATGGGAATGTGGCTTTCGACCTCGGCTTGTTTTTCAGGATCTTCGGTCCAGTCTTCGTTGATGGGGGTAACGGTGGCCCCAGGGCCAATGCCATTCACCCGAATGCCTTTGGCGGCGTACTCCAGGGCCAGGGTGCGGGTCATGTTGCCCATGCCCCCCTTGCTGATGGAGTAGCTGAGGTACTGCGGTCTAGGAATGATTTCGTGAACGCTGGAAATGTTGATAATGCTGCCGGGACGGTTTTGGGCCAGCAGGTGCTTCAGGGTCTCGCGAGCACATAGATAGGCTCCGCGCAGGTTGACCCCCAGTACCTTGTCAAAACTGTCGATCGCGATCGCATCGGAGGGGCTTTCGGTTTGCACACCCGCGTTGTTGACCAAAATATCGAGCTGGCCAAAGTGGTCAACGGTCTGCTGCACCAGGGCGATCACGTCTTCTTCCTTAGAGACATCGCCCTGCAGCAGCAGGGCTTTGACGCCGCAGGCCTCAATGTCTTTACAGGCTTTTTCCATAGCCTGACGGCGGGTGTCTTCGGCCCCATCGCTGTCGCTGCGGTAGTTGATCACCACATTGCAGCCCTCTTCGGCCAGGCGAATGGCGATCGATTGGCCAATGCCCGATGAGGCACCGGTCACGAGGGCGGTTTTGCCGGTCAGTCCTTTCATGGGGTAGCTCCGTGGGGTGGTCGTTGATGTTGTGGTGCGCGAGGGTGGTGCGGGGCGTATACCGCTAGAGATACCGTGCATGGGCCTGGTGTCTCTACTCGGGTGAGCATACTAAAGCCTAAAACTTTGGTATATCCGTCTGGGGGGTTAATTACTCTCTAGAGCAGCTTGACCGTCTTTGATTAAGGAGTCTTTAAGCATGTACGTTTTAATTGGCGGTGCTGGCATGCTGGGCCTGGAGCTGGCCAAAACCCTGCTCGATGAAGGCCACACTGTAGCTGTCGTCGATACCGACCCGCTGGCCTGCCAGTATGCCCGCGAAAAAATCGGCGTGATGGCCTTTGAGGGCAGCGCCGTCAACACCACTACGCTGCTGGAAGCGGGCATTCGCAAGGCCGATGCGGTGATTGCGGCCCTGCCCGAAGACGCACTCAATCTGGCGATTGTCACCCTCTCTAAGCACTACGGCGTGCCCCAGACGGTGGTGCGCATGAGCGATCGCGACTTTGCTGAACCCTACCAACTGGCCGGGGCGACCCACACCATCAGCACCACCGAACTCACCATCAACCGCATGGTGAGCGCCATTGAATATCCCCAGGTCGAGGCGATGATGCACTTTGAGCAGGGCCAGGTGGAGGTGCTCAAGCTGCCCATTCCGCAGCAGTGCACGATTGTGGGGCGCTCGGTCGCCGAAATCGCCCAAGACTCTCGGTTCCCCGCTGGGACGCTGATTATTGGCTACCAGGCTCATCCCCACGAAGATTTGACCATTCCCAACGGCAGCACGATTTTGGAAAGCGGCTCGACCATTTTGGCGGTGACCAAACCCGGCCTGGTGCGAAAAATGCTCGACTTTATGGGGCTTTGTACCTGATGCGTCTTTAGAACCAGCAGAACCAGTGCCAGAACAGAGGCTATTTAGCGGCGGCGGGTCAGTCGACGGCCCTCGGCCACAGCCTCGTTGCTGCGCTTAACCGCATTTTTAATCGCCTGCAGCCCTCGGCCCAGTGCTGAACTCATGGCTAACCCTCTCAATGTATTTTGTGCATCTCATTCATTCGATTGAAGTCATAATGACTACGCTTAAGCTAGCAAGCTTTGGCCTAGGCTGTCAATTCAGCCAAAGGAGTAGGTTCTGGCTGTTTTTGGGTTCGAGCGTGGCGACGCTAATGGGGTAGGGACTGTAGCGAGAATGGATGACACGCTCTGGGGTCAGTCGTCCTTGAGGGAGAGCAGCTTTTCGTTCAGCACTCTAACGTAGGCCTGGCTGGTTTCCTCAGACAGCAGACCTTTGCGCAGGGCGTCGTTGACGGCCCCTTTTTCGGCCAAATACAGGCGGCGACGCAGGCCGTCGAGGTGGCTTTGATCTTCTAAGTGGGCGGCATCATTGAGGGTGCGCTGGTTGTAGAAGTCGCGCAGGTCGCGATCGGCGGCGGCAATTTGGGCCTGGTAGGCGGCAAACAGCTCTTCGTAGAGGTTTTTAGGCAGGCTGCCCGACTGCAGCAGGTTAGCTAGCTCCTGCTGGGCGGCTTTGGCGGCAATCAGGTTGAGCTGAAGGGTTTCGAGCCGCTGCTTAGTGAGCGAGGGATTGCTCAGCCGCAGCCGCTTGACCAGAAAGGGCAGGCTCAGCCCCTGGCCCACCAGCGACACCAGCACGGTGCTAAATACCAGGGCGACCACCTGCGATCGCCCCGGCAGGCTGAGGGGCAAACTCAGCGCCAGCGCCATCGACAGCGACCCCTTGATGTTGCCTAAAATCAGCACGTGCTGCCAGCGCAGGGGCAGGGGGCGATCGATAAAGCGCAGCAGGTACAGCAGTGGGTAGGTGGTCAGAATGCGGCCCGTCTGGTAGGCCGCGATCGCAAACAGGGCCGCCGGAATGGTCTGCAGCAGCAGGCCGGGGTCAACCTCAATGCCCACCAGCAAAAAGATAAACGTATTGACCCCAAAACCCGCGTATTCCCAGAAGTTGAGCAGCGTGACCTTGGTTGAAGCCGAGGTTTGGCGAAAGCCCAGTTCACCAATCACCAGCCCGGCAATCACGACGGCGATCGCGCTCGATACCCCCAGCGCCTGACCAATCTGAAACGTACCCAGCGACACCGCCACCGTCAGCAAAATGTTGCTGAGGGCATCGTCGAGCTGCTGAAATAGGCCCACGCACAGGTAGCCCAGCCCCAGCCCCAGCGTGCCGCCGCCCACAAAGGCAATCACCAGCTGCTGCATCCCTTCCCAGACCGTAAACGACCCCTGCAGGTAAATGGTGGTGATGATGCCCAGCAGCACCAGGGCAATGCCGTCGTTGAAAAGGCTTTCGCCTTCCACAATGGTGGCCAGTCGGGGCGGCACCGGCACCGTTCTAAAGGCCGCAATCACCGACACCGTATCGGTAATTGTCAAAATCACCCCGATCGCGGCAGCGGTAATGGTAGCCAACCCCAGGCCCCACTGCAGCAGGGCGGCGGTAATGATGGCCGCCAGCAGCACCCCCGGCCCCGCAATCAGGGCGATCGGCTTGATGGTGCTGCGCAACCGGCTGATGTCGGTATTGATGGCGGCTTCAAAGATCAAGATGGGCAGAAACAGATTGAGAATAATCTCTGGGTTGAGGCCCACCGACCCCGGCAGCAGCGATTTAGTGATCGTCAGCCCCGCCAGCACCAGCCCCACCACGTAGGGAATCCGCAGCCGCCGGGTAATCAGCGCGACCACCGTGGCCACCAGCAGCAGCACAATCAGGGTGTTGACCAGCCCAGTGACATCGTTGCCCGCAGCGGGCCGGGCTGGCAGCACATCTACCCCAGGAGATACCTGAGCCAGCCGCCAAAACAGCATTGAAGTTGTACCCATGGGGCTAGACAACGGCTAAAACGCTAAAGCTATCCCCCATCCTAGGGGCTGAACCCATCTCCCGCCTAACGAACTAAAGACGCAAACAAAAATTGCGCATTCCCCACTTGTTGATACTCAGGGCGGTACTCAGGCCGTAAGATGAGCCAAGGGGCAAGCCGCAGCGGCGGGTGTTCCCTATTTATGGGGTGGCTGGTTACACTGGGGTTAAACCAAAAGCAGCTTCAGACAGCATGGTCAGGCTGTGGGCAATCCACTCGCTTGGTCATCAGCTGAAGTTGGCTAATGTTGTTAAGTCGTCTGGGGGCTGTGGGGTTTTGCAGATGAGCGACCAAAATTCGTACGAACTGCTGGGGCTAACCGAAGCCTCAACCTTTGAAGAAATTCAGGAGGCCCGCGATCGCCTGGTCGATCAGTATGCCGAAGAGCCCAAGCAGCAGGCCGCAGTAGAAGCCGCCTACGACGCCATTTTGATGGAGCGGCTGCGGCTGCGCCAGGAGGGTAAAATTAAGGTGCCCGATCGCATTCGTTTTGCCGAAAACGTGCCCGAGCCACCGCCGCCGACCAAGACCGCTCCCAGCCTGCCCCGCCCCGAATGGCTCAGCGGCCTGGTCGATACCCCCAGCCGAGACGATATTCTCTGGCCTGCTGTCACCTACGGCGGTTTGGCACTGCTGGGCTTTGCCGCGCCGTCGCTGGCCCTGGCGGTGGCGATTGGGGCCGCAATTTACTTTCTCAACCGCAAAGAGAATAAGTTCTGGCGATCGGTGCTGCTCACCATTGGCGGTCTGGCCGCTGGGTTGGCCCTCGGCCTAACGGTTGGCCAGCTGCTGATCCCGCAGGGGGCACAGTTTGCCTGGGCCAGCCCTGATGCCGTTGCGGCGGCGGTGACCTGTCTGTCGCTGTGGACGGTGACCAGTTTTCTTCGTTAGCTGACTGGCGATCGCTCAGGGTTTAAGGTCTAGGGTTTAGGGTTCAAGGTTTAGCCCTATACCCTGTCCGTTAACCCTAGACCCTGCTATTCTCTGGCCTCCTCCTAGGCGAGGCTGCCCCGCTTCATCTGCTCGCGCTCGATCGCCTCGAACAGCGCCTGAAAGTTGCGCTCGCCAAACCCCTGGGCCTGCACCGCCTCCTCTTTGAGCTGCACGACCTGGCGCTGAATCAGCTCAAAAAAAATGGTTGGAATGCTCAGCAGCGGTTGGGTAAAGGTTTGCAGCAGTCGCGCCTGGGGCAGGTGCGGCTCCCAATCGACCAAAATTTGCAGCCGGGCAATGGCCGCCTCGCGCTGACGCAGCCACTCTGAAGCGCTATCGCCCTGGGTCTGATAGCCGGGGCGCAGCCGCAGGGCCTCGTAGTAGCTGGGCGGCACCGGCAAAAACCCTACCCCCCCGGCCCGCAGCTGCCCCACTGTGTGCACAATGTCGGCGGTGTGCAGAGCCACGTGCTGAATGCCGCCCCCCCGGTTGTAGTCGAGAAACTCCTGCACCTGCGAGTTGGCCGTGGCGGGTTCGTTGATGGGCAGCTGGGCATGGCCCTGGGGGTGGGCCAGCACCTGACTGCGCAGCCCCGAGCGAGGCGTATCGATAGTAAACCGCTGCCGGGGCTGAAAGCCAAGCTGCCTGGCGTACCAGGCGATCGCCTGGGGCAGCTCTCCCTTCGGCACGTTGACAACGGCATGGTCGATGGCGGTAATTAGGTTGCCTTTAGGGGCGGCGTGTCTGCGGCTGTCGGGAGCGATGTTGGGTACCCAGCTCTCCGGCCGCCACGACTCGATCAGCGTGTGGGTGAGCGATCCCCAGCCCTGAATTTTGGCCCAGCGGCCCCGGCCCCAGCGATCGCGCTGAATTGGCTGCACCAGGTTGCCTCCGGCGGCCACTACTTGTTCCAGAACCGGGTCCAGCGCCTTGACCCGCAGCGCTACATCGCCAATGCCGGGTGGATGCTGCTGTAGATACTCGCCCACTACGGCGGCATCGGCCACAATCAGCAAGGGCACTCGGCCAATGTGCACCAGCGCCCGCAGCTGAGTTTTTTGCTCAGCGGTGGCCCCAGCGGCTGGCTCAGAGCAAACGCCTCCCCAGGCGTTGACAAACCAGTCGCGCCAGGGGGCTACCGCCTCCACATAAAAACTCAGATGGTTGAACTCCATAGGGCCAGGTTTTGTGGTGATCTCGCTGTTATTGGAGCACAAACCTACTCCCCAACGTCCTATCCTTTGAGAAGATTTTCTTTTAGATACTTAAAACTACCGACAATTTTAGACCATGCCGCTGGCTATGCCAGAGTTTCTGGAGCCGCTTGGCTGCCGTACCTGCCACCCAGTCCTTCCTCAATCAGGGTTAGTTTCCGGCTACGGCCACCACCTGGTCCTGGTTTTCGGCGGTGTAGCTGTTGGGGGGGTAGCGATCGAGGTGGCGAAATAGGGCAACGGGCTTTTGCACCCGGCAGGAGTAAAACTCCACAATCACTTCGGCATCTTGACGCAGCACCACCTTGGGCGAAAAATCTTCGGGCATTTTGGTGCGCCACTGCCACGGAATTTGCTGGGGCGGGGCGGCCACAAAGCGGTGGTGCGCCCAGCGGGCGTAGCGGCCAAAACGGCCAAATTCTCGCACTTCGCGGGTAAAGATCGAGGCCGTAAGAAACGAGGCCAGCGAACCGTCACCCTCGATGCCCGCCATCAGGTTGGGCAGTGCCCCCATAGGTTTGGGCACCTGGTCGGCGGCGGTAATGGCGGTGATGGCGTCTTCTAAATATTCGGTGGTGCTGAGCAGCCCCGGTAGGGCAACGGTCGCCCCCAGGCCGCCGTTACTATCCTGGCGCAGGTAGGTAACCAGGCGAATGCCGGGCCGCATCCACAGCCCCGGCAGCTTGGTCAGCGCGTTGGCCGGGTCGAGGGTGCTGACAAACCAGCGCCCCTCGGCATTGGGGGCAGGCACGTTGTCTTCGGGCAGATCGCCCACCCGAAACAGGTCACCCAGGGCGTTGAGCGAATCGGGTATGGGGCCATCATCGTCGTCGTCTTGAGGGCTGGGCTTGCTTGGCTGTTGTTCGTGGGGAGGCAGCACCAGCGTTTCACGAATAAACTGGCTTACCTTTTGAACTGTAGCTAGGGGATATCGTTGAAACGCCATGAATCACCGGAGCAGTGGCTAAAGAGTAGGTGGTGAAAACTGGTTTGCAGACTAAGCCACTGGCATCGTTGCAGCCACCTTCAATCGCGTACTGATAGTTTAGGATGCCCTTGAGGATACCCTTTAGCCCCAATTGCAGCATGGCTACCGAACTAAATCGGGAACATTTCTATACTTGTGACAGAGTCTGAGACAGAGGGTTGGGCACCTCGACCCAGCGGTTTTCTCGGTGGGAGCGATGGGCTAAATCCATCAGGTGCTGCGATCGCACCCCGTCCCAGATTGAGGGAGCCGTCATCTGCCCCCGGTCCATATCGCTAACCCAGTGGTTAACCACCCGCACAAAGGGAGCAATGCGACCATCGCTGTAGGTGGTGGGAAACTGGAGGCGATCGGGAATGGGGAGTTCTGCCAAAGGTGCGCCTCCCTGGCTGCCCCACAGCTTAAACCCGTGTACGTAGTCGCCCAGGTTATCGCTGCCCAAGACCAGGGTGCCGCCGTCGCCATAGACCTCGACCCAGTGGCCTCGACCGGCATAGGTGATCGAGCTGATCGCCACCTGGCAGGGAGCTCCGTTTTGCAGATCCAAAATGAGACTACAGGTGTCGTCGGCATCGACAGGCTGGAGGGTGCCAGCGGCATCGGGCCGCTGGGGAATGGCGGTGCTGAGGCGGGCGCACAGCCGCTGAATGGGTCCAAACAGCCAGGTGATGTAGTCAAAGCTGTGGGAGGCAAAGGCCCCCAAGGCCCCGCCGCCCTGGTCCTGGCGCGAGTACCAGTTCCAGGCGCGGCTGGGGTCGGCGCGGCCCGGCACCGTCCAGGTGATGTTGACAAAGCGCAGGTTGCCGACATAGCCCTCGGTCAGTCGTTCGGCTAAGTACTGCCAGGCGGGCACAAACCGAAATTCAAAATCCAGGGTGGCAATCAGGCTGCGATGGCCCTCAGGGGCCGGTCTCCGACCATCGCGGGCCAGCTTCGCGATCGCCTCGGCTTCGGCCCCCGACAGCGCCGTGGGTTTCTCCAGCAGCAGGTGCTTGCCCGCCTCGAGCACGGTTTTGGCCTGGTCGTAGTGCAAAAACGGGGGCGTGGCCACGGTGACGGCCTGCACCTCCGGCAGGGCCACGATCGCCTCGACGCTGTCGCAGGCGTGGGGAATGCGGTGGGCAGCGGCGATCGCCTGGGCCTGGGCCAAATCGCGATGGTAGACCGCCACCACCTCGGTACGGTGGTGAGCCTGTAGCCCCGGAATGTGAACCTTCTGGCCAAAACCAGTGCCGACTACTGCCACCTTCACGGGAGTTTCTGCCATAGCGCCCTCACCCATTCCCTCTCAAGATTTCGATCAATGCTCTAGGCAGGGCTGATAGCCATTGCCCTATCTCAGAGTAAGGGTCGAGCTGCGATCGTTACAATTAAACTAATCAGTTTAATTTTGTGCTGTGTTGCTGTGCTTCGAGCGCTGGAGCCCGAGGCAAACGTCAGGATTTTTGGGTCTATGCAGGTTCCTCTAATGGGTAAGGTGCGTCGTCCGCTGGTTTGGCTGGTGGCGGGGCTGGCGGCGGCTACGCTGGTGGCTGGGGCGGTGGGCTTTGGCCTCTGGCGCAGCCGCCAAAACGCCTACGACGTAGGCGAATTTACCACCCAGGCGGCGATCGAGCCGCTGACGGTGCGGGTGTCGGCCAGCGGTACCGTCAGGCCGGTGCAAACCGTTAACCTCAGCCCTGAGAATGCTGGCGTTTTAGAGGAGCTATACGTCGAGCAGGGCGATCGCGTCGAGCCTGGCCAGCTGATCGCCCGCATGCGCAACCGCGACACCGCCGCCCAGGTGCAGCAAAATCAGGCTGCCGTGGCCGAAGCCGAAGCGGCCCTGGCCGAGCTGCGTCGGGGCAGCCGGTCCGATGAAATTGCCCAGGCTGAGGCCACCGTTGAGGCCAACCGGGCCCAGGTGCGCGATGCCCAGGCACGCGTCGATCTGGCCGCTAGCGAACTGGCCCGCCGCCAGCAGCTGTTTGAGCGCGGAGCGGTAGCCGCCACTGACCTAGATACCGCCAGACGCGAGCAGCGCAGCGCCCAGGCGGCCCTAGAGCAGGCCCAGGCCCGAGTCACCGAGGCCCAGCGGCGGGTCGATGACCTGCGCCGGGGGCCACGGCAGGAGTCGATCGCCCAGGCCGAAGCCCGCCTGGCCCAGGCCCGCGCCCAACTCGAAGGGGCCCAGGTGCGGCAAAATGAATCCTTCATTCGCGCCCCCTTTGGCGGCACAATCACCCAAAAATTTGCCACTGAAGGGGCGTTCGTCACCCCAACTACCTCTGCTTCGGAGCTGTCGTCGGCCACCTCCACCGCGATTGTCGCCCTGGCTCAAGATCTAGAAGTGCTGGCCGAGGTGCCCGAGGCCGACATCAGCCTGATTGAGCCGGGTCAGCGGGTAGAGGTCGTGGCCGATGCCTTTCCTGAGCAAACCTTTGCGGGCCGGGTCAAGCTGGTGGCCCCCGAGGCGATCGAGCGGCAGAATGTCACCCTGTTTCAGGTGCGCATTGAGCTGCTGGACGGCAAAGACATTCTGCGATCGAATATGAACGTCAACGTGGCCTTTATTGGCGATCAGCTGGCCGATGCTCTGGTGGTGCCCACGGTGGCCGTGGTGACCCAGGCGGGCGAAACAGGCGTGCTGGTGCCCGGCGAAAACAGCGAGATTGTCTTTCAACCCGTTACCCTGGGGCCGCAGGTGGGCGATCAGATTCAGGTGGTCAGCGGCGTAGAGGTGGGCGATCGCGTCTTTGTCGACCTGCCCCCCGGCAAATCGCTCGAAAATATTACCGTGCGACAGCAGCAGTAGCCCCAATGGCCCTTTGAGCCCTCCAGTCTTTTCTCAGAAGAGCCGGTTTAACCCCAGAACGGCTCCAGCCCTAGTTTAAGTTTGATCTAACGCTTTCAGCCCACTCCTTCAACCAGTCGCAGGATGCACCTATGAATCTGCAAGAAAGCCTGTCGATGGCGACGAAAACCCTGGCTGCCAACCGGCTGCGCAGCACCCTGACCATGCTGGGCATCATCATCGGCAATGCCTCGGTGATTACGATGGTGGGCCTGGGCGAGGGGGCGCAGCGGTTTGTCAACGCCCAGCTCGAAACCCTGGGGCCGAACGTGCTGTTTGTGGTGCCGGGCAGCCGGGAAACGCGGGAGCTGGGATCGCTGGAGGTGCCTCGCACGCTAGTACTGGCCGATGCGGAGGCGATCGCCCAGCAGGTGCCCTCGGTTGCCGCCGTGGCGGCTGAGTCGAGCGGTCGCCAGCTCGTCACCTTTGGCAACCGCAATGCCAATGTCAATGTGGTCGGCGTTAGCCCCGACTTTTTGACGGTGCGCAGTTTTGAGGTGGCCAGAGGCCGCTTCATCAGCGATCTAGATATGACTCGCAGCGCCCAGATCGCTGTCATTGGCGAAACCCTGCGGGAGCGCCTGTTTGATAACCAGCCCGCCCTGGGCGAGCAGATTCGGATTGGGGGCGTCACCTTTGATGTGGTGGGGGTGTTGGAGAAGAAAGGCTCTAACCTGGGCCTCGACTACGACGACGCTGTGATGGTGCCCCTGACCACGAAAGATAGCCGTCTGGCCGGGGGCGAGCGATCGCCCTATGGCATTCAGGTTTCGTTTATTACGGTATCGGCCCGCGATCGCGAGAGCATGGCCACCGCCGAGTTCCAAATTACCAACCTGCTGCGCCTGCGCCACAATATTCGCGACGACGACGACTTCTACATCAGCAGCCAGGATACCTTGCTCACCATCGCCAACACGATTACCGGAGCGCTGACGATTATGCTGGCCGCGATCGCGGGAATTTCCCTATTTGTAGGCGGCATCGGCATTATGAACATCATGCTGGTGTCGGTCCGCGAGCGCACCCAGGAGATCGGCCTGCGGAAGGCGATCGGCGCATCCCAAAGCGATATTTTGGGTCAGTTTTTGATCGAGGCCATCATCCTCTCGGTAGCGGGCGGGGTAATTGGTACAGGTCTGGGGGTGAGCGGCATTCTGCTGATCGGGGTGCTTAGCCCCTTCGAGGCGGGTATTTCTGTCGGGGCCATTGTTCTGGCCGTTAGCATTTCGGGCGGCATTGGTCTGTTTTTTGGCGTGTTTCCCGCTCGGCAGGCCGCCAAACTCGACCCCATTGTGGCTCTGCGCACGGCCTAGCGCACCCACGCACACCGCCCTGACCCAAATTTTTAACCCAAATTTTCAATTTGAGCGAAATTGCGCCCTCTGTCAGTGAAGTTATTCCTCCTGAGAGTTTTCTCTTCACTAGCGTTTACTGACAGAGTTACGTT
Source organism: Nodosilinea sp. AN01ver1 (assembly GCF_050565655.1). NCBI lineage: Bacteria > Bacillati > Cyanobacteriota > Cyanophyceae > Nodosilineales > Nodosilineaceae > Nodosilinea > Nodosilinea sp. AN01ver1. The sequence goes on from NZ_JBNXVS010000023.1 coordinate 37,025, forward strand.
CATGAACAGCCCCCTTCGCTTCCTCTGGCTGGCGGCCTTAGCCACCCTGGCCGCTGGCGCTGGCCTGGCCCAAAGCCATAGCGCTGCCTCCTCTACCCTGCAGGTGCCCACGGAAGTAGACTCGCCCACCGGGCAGCTGCGCTGCCGAGCCGTTCTTACCGCCGGAGAAGGCAATGCCGCCATTTCTACAGGTCTAGAGTTTGTCTACCCCCAGCTGCGCACGGCAGAATACCTCAATGTGCAGCTAACGTCGCCCACCTCTGACACCGACCCCGATGCCGTCGAGCCAGAGCTGCAAAAAGCCTGGTTTAGCACGCCTGGAGAAGACAGCCACTGGACCGTGCCCGTTACTCTAGGCCTAGCACCAGTGGTGATTACGCTGGTGGCGGCCCCCCGCGAGCCCGTCAACGATCGCTTTGTCGCGAGTTTCTGCGGCAGCCCTGCGGTTCCGATAGTCTGTGATCCGCTGTAATCGCCACATTCCCAGCCCAGGTGAGCACAGAGCAATGGCCTTTGAAATCGATCATCTCTTTATCTGCACCGCAGCGGGTGCCCCTGCCGCTGAAAAGCTGATCCAGTTTGGGCTAACGGAGGGCAGCGCCAACGTACATCCTGGCCAAGGTACCGCCAACCGCAGGTTCTTCTTCCACAACATGATGCTGGAATTACTGTGGGTGCACAGTGCTGCCGAGGCCCAGGCTGCAACTACCCAGCCCACCTATTTGTGGGAGCGTTGGGCCGCTCAGCAGCCCCAGACCTGTCCCTTTGGGGTGTGCCTCCGGCCGTCTGGGCACCCCGCCCCCGATGCGTTGCCGTTTTCCACCTGGGACTACCGCCCGGCCTACTTGCCGGAGGGTTTGGCGATTCCGGTGGCAACCAATGCATCAGTGTTGAGCGAACCGATGCTGTTTTACCTGCCCTTTGCCCAGCGACAAGACAAGTATACGGGGGCTAAAGCTGAGCCGTTAAACCATGCGATCGCCCTTCAAGCGGTCACTGGCGTGTCGCTAACGCTGCCCCTGTCAGCGCCGCCTTCGACCCCGCTACAGGCCGTGGCCGAGGCTGGGCTGATCACAATTCAGCCAGGGCAGAGGTATCTAATAGAAATTGACTTTGATCAAAACTCCAAAGGTCAACACCACGACTTTCGCCCGGCACTACCTCTGGTATTTCGCTGGTAGTGTCACCGCTCCGGCCCCCGTCCCTATTCAGTCATGAACCCATGCATATTCGTACGGCTACCGCATCAGATCTACCTGCCCTGGCTGCGCTGTACCGACAGACAGTGCTGGCTAATGCTCCTCAACACTACACAGCGGCCCAAACCGAGGCCTGGGCCGCCGTAGATGCTGCTACCCCTCGCTTTCGCCAGTTCATTCTAGGCGTCACCACTTACGTAGCCACAGACGAGACAGGCATGCTTGGCTTTGCGGGCCTGGGTGAAGACGGCCACGTTGCTTCAACCTACGTTCGCCATGACTGCTTACACAGGGGGATTGGGTCTACCCTGATGCAGACACTGCTAGACCATGCCGAGCGCGAGCAGATTCAGCGCCTTTACGCAGAGGCTAGTGAGTTTAGCCTGGGGTTATTCCAAAAATTTGGCTTCAGCCAGTACGACACCGAAGTGGTAAACCACAACGGGGTGCAGTTTACCCGCTATCTAGTAGAGAAAATTTTGGTCGAAACCCCGTAGGGGCACAGCCTGTTGCCTACGGGGTCTTTTCACTTTCTGGCAACGCCATCGACTCGGGCAGCGTGCTTAACGGCTGAGGCCACGGCAGCGGCAACCCGCTCGTCGAACACTGAGGGAATGATGTGCTCGTGGGTTAGCTCCTGGGGGCTAACCAGGGCCGCGATCGCATAAGCCGCCTCTAAGTACATCGATGGCGTAATCTCCTGCGCCCGACAGTCGAGCGCACCGCGCAGCACCCCAGGAAAAGCCAGCACATTGTTGATCTGGTTGGGATAGTCGCTGCGGCCCGTGGCCATCACCGCCACCTTGCCCGTCACCAGCTCGGGCTGAATTTCGGGAATCGGGTTGGCCATAGCAAACACAATTGGGTCTGCGGCCATCGAGGCCACCATCTCAACACTTACCACCCCCGGCGCGCTCACCCCCAAGAAAATGTCGGCCCCCACCATGGCGTCGGCCAGACTGCCCGACTGGTCTATGGCGAATTCTAGCTTTTGGGGATTCAAGTCGTCGCGGCTGTGGCTCAGGATGCCCTTTGAGTCGCACAGCACGATGGTGCTGGCCCCAGCTTTTTGCAGCAGTTTGGCGATCGCCACTCCCGCTGCCCCGGCCCCGTTGATCACCACCTTGACCTGGGTGAGCGATTTGTTCACCAGCTTGAGGGCGTTGATCAGCGCCGCCAGGGTGACAATGGCGGTGCCGTGCTGGTCATCATGAAACACCGGAATATCCAGCTCTTTGCGCAGCCGGGCCTCGATCTCAAAGCAGCGAGGGGCGCTGATATCTTCTAAATTGACCCCGCCAAATACAGGGGCCAGCTGCTTTACCGCCGTCACAATGGCGTCGGTATCTTGAGTGTCGAGGCAGATGGGGAAGGCGTCTAGCCCCGCAAACTTCTTAAATAGCAGCGCTTTCCCCTCCATGACGGGCAGGGCGGCGGCAGGCCCTAGGTTGCCCAGCCCCAGTACGGCGCTGCCGTCGGTGACAATCGCTACCGTGTTGCCCTTGATGGTGAGGTCAAACACGCGATCGGGGTGCTCGGCAATCTCTACGCACACCCGCCCGACGCCGGGGGTGTAGGCCATGGCCAGGTCGTCCTGGTTGTGCAGCTCGAGCTTGCTCTCAACGCTGATCTTGCCACCCTCGTGAATGGCAAAGGTGCGATCGCAGATTTCTAAAATTTCCACTTCGGCCACGGTTTTAACCGCCGCGATGATGTCTTCGACGTGGTCTTCGCTGGAGGCATCGACGTGCAGCACCCGCACCATGTCGTAGCGGCTGCGGCTGATCAGCTCAAAATCGCCCAGGTTGCCCCCCGCCTCGGCAATGGCCTGGGTAACTCGCGCCAGCATGCCGGTTTTGTTGGGCAGCTTGAGCCGTAGACTGAGACTGTAACTGGGGTTGGGGGTAAGAGTTGCCATGCCAAAACCTTTGGGCGATCGCGCCAGCGAAACAAAAATGCTGTCTTGAGGGAATGCTAAGAGTGCTCCACCTAAATAACTATCCTTTTTGAGTTCGCAAACTCGGCCTTTTGGGCCTGCTGCCGTAAACCTCTGGATTCAGTAGTTAGCTGGAACACTCTAAGACTAACCTCCCAGTTTAAGCGACTGAGCCGCCTGATCAACTGGGCCTCCCTCCTCTGCACATCCCCAGTGTGTGTGAAGATAGCAGTAGCGACTGTTACCCACGCACGGTTCCTGGCTACCCCCTCACTGCCATGCCCAGCCTCTACAGCGAAGTCACCATCAACGCTCCCCGTTTTGCCGTTTGGGATGCCCTTGTGCGCAAAGAAGAGTGGCATCGCTGGAACACCTTTCTCTACGACTGCGACCCCAACCGGCCCATTCGTCCCGGCGGCGAAATCTTCCTGGCCCTGCGGCGCTTAGAGGGTGAAGACGAGACCGAGTTTCAGCCCCGCATCCTGGCGGTGCAGCCCAACCACTACCTGCGGTGGATTTCCACCGGCCCTGGTTTCAAAAGCGAGCATGTCTTTGAGCTAGAAGACGTTGGCCCCAACCGCACCAAATACATTCACCAGGAGCGCATTTCTGGTGTTCTCTCTCGCATGTTTCTGCCCTTCATTCGCCGCGACGAAAAAGAAGGCATTCGTCGGATGGCGCGGCAGATTAAGCGCTACGTCGAGCATCACTATCGCAGGCAGTGGTGAGCAGGGAGTGGGTGAGTAGGTGGGTAGGCGGGTGGATGAGTAGGCAGATGAAACCAAATCCAAGTTCAAAAAAACTGGATCAAAACAGGTATCCCGTAGGGGCAAACGGTCATTTGCCCTCAACTAAACGGGGTGCAGGTACCCAAGGTTGAGTATGTGAAGGCAATCGAGCGAGTAGGATTGAGGCGAAACCTTTGACCGGCCCTCGATAGACGTCTTTACAGCCCAAATTACGGATTAAGGCAAAAAACCTTTGGTCATAATCTGGCTGACGGTGTAAGGACAATCTTTAGGAAAGGCCATTTCAGACAAGCCAGTTTCTGCTGCCGCTCGTTCTACAGCGTTTTCATAGGCTCTGGTGAATATGGTTTCTAAGTAAGGCTTTAGGCTAGGCGATGCCTCCAAGCCATCCTCTAGACGCTGGCGGTGTTCAACGATACTTGCCTTCCAGCTATTGCTTTGTTTGTCAGGCTGAAACTGCCATTTCAGCAAATGTAGGAGCAAAATCACCAGGTTACTTTTTAGACGTTGTCGCTCCCGTCGTCCCATGTCTTCAATTTCTTCGATCACGTTTTCCCAGTCGATCGCGCCATAATCCCTGCGCTTGAGGGCGGCGGCAGTGGCTTCTAGCCAGCTGAGGTAGTCGGCTTCGTATAGAGAAATCGCTGAGGCGGGCCGAGCTGGGGTCATGCGATCGCCAAGAAACACGCTTAATTGGCCACAGTCTAACATTTACCCCTGAGGCTCCAGTGGTAGGAACCTCAGGGGTAAATGCTGAAATTGGGAGAGCTTTCTCGGCCTACGAATCGCTAAACACGTAGCGGGTAAGCACCCGCATTGACTCCTGCTGGCGATCGGTGGGAATGGGTTTACTCCACTCAATTGAGTCAGAGAAACCCACATGGCTCATTTCTAAAATCACTCGATTTACCGCCGTCGGACGGCCAATGACGAGAATGCGAACTTTGTCGCGCTGGTCAAAGACTGGCCCTTTAGAGCCATCGCCTGTAGAAGGCGTTGCTTCATCTTCCGATGGAGTGCTGGCGTATAAGAAGGTTTTAGGCATAGTGGGTTACTGGATAGGGGGTTCAACATACAGCTGCGGTGACGACTCAGGCAGTGGTTAAAACGTTGAATACCCTGTGGGGAAACGGCTACAGGCGAATTCCCAGGCATCAAGGCACACCTATCCCCAGCGTATTCACAATACCGAAAAGCGGAGGTCTGGCTAGGGGAATTTGCAGAGGCTTTAAAGTTGAGAACGAGCGCTAATTCGTCAGATATGGCCCAGGATTCTGAGTGAAGGTTGAATCTGCCCTGATACTGTTTTTGACGACATTTTTTGGCCTTATCGGAGCTTTGCACAGGCAGGGGAAAAAGCTGACAAAAGATTTTAGCGCAGCTGATTTGGGCGCGATCGCAGTTACAGCCCTGACCCAAGTGCTTAAAGCATGAGTCAGTTATCAATTGCTAAAAGCTGGTGTGCTAAAAGCTGGTGGTCACAAAACCCGATCAGCTGTCTGGCTTGCAGTGGTCGAGGGGTTCTTGCCAAAGCCGCCCTTACCTGTAGGGCGCTTGAGGTGCCACTATTTTGCCCCCCTCAGTCCCCTTCTCTTCGAGGTGGCTATGTGTCACCAAGCTGAATTATCTGCCGTCAAACCTATTTACCAAACTTATCTGCTAGGATGTAGCTTCGCCAGCCATCCGGTCTGAGCTGGCCAACAGAATTTGCTTAGCAGCCATTCTTTTGATTACAGTTCTCTGCTCTTATGACTGGGCCCAGGTAGTTGATTTGGGATAGGGGCACCATTCGGAGCAAAAATTAAATGACATTTGAGCAACTCGGTCTTGCGGCCGGTCTACTTCGCGCGGTTGCCGATCAGGGCTACACTTCGCCAACCCCCATTCAAGAAAAGGCGATCCCCGCGATTTTAGACGGACAAGACATCCTTGCCAGTGCCCAAACGGGGACCGGCAAAACGGCGGGCTTTACCCTGCCCCTGCTGCAGCGGCTAGCCGAAACTAAAACGACGGGGCGACGCATGCCTCGTGCCCTCATTCTTACCCCCACTCGCGAGCTGGCCGCCCAGGTCGGTGACAGCGTCACCACCTACGGTAAGCACCTGCCCTTTCGCGCTGCGATGATCTATGGCGGCGTTAGCTTTGGCGGCCAGATTCGCCAGCTGCGCCAGGGCGTCGATATCTTAATTGCCACCCCCGGTCGCCTGCTCGACCACGTTGGCCAGGGCACCATTGACCTCAGCGCTGTGGAAATTTTGGTGCTGGATGAGTGCGATCGCATGCTTGACATGGGTTTTATCCACGACATCCGCAAAATCATGGGCCGCCTGCCTGACGAGCGCCAGACCCTGATGTTTTCGGCCACCTTCTCAAAGCCGATTCAGCAGCTGGCCCACACTCTGCTGAAGTCGCCGGTGCAAATTGAGGTAGCCCCGCGCAACACCACGGCTGAGCGGGTCGAGCAGGTGGTGCACCCCGTCGATCGCCATCGCAAGCGGGAACTGCTGTCGCACATGATTGGTTTTTACAACTGGGAGCAGGTGCTAGTGTTTACCCGCACCAAGCACGGGGCCAACCGCCTAGCCGAGCAGCTGGCCAAAGACGGCCTTAAAACCGCCGCCATTCACGGCAACAAAACCCAGGCGGCCCGCGCCCGCGCCCTCAAAGACTTCAAACAGGGCCGCGTGCGGGTGCTGGTGGCTACCGACGTGGCCTCTCGCGGCATCGATATCGACCAGTTGCCCTACGTGGTCAACTTTGAGCTGCCCAACGTGCCCGAAGACTATGTACACCGCATTGGCCGCACCGGGCGGGCGGGGAATGAAGGCCGCGCCGTATCGCTGATTAGCGACGATGAGCTACCCCTGCTGATGGGGATTGAGCGCCTGCTCAAGCAGTCGATCACTCAAGATATCGTGCCCGGCTACGAACCCTCCTTTTCCTCGGATACGACGACGGTGAGGGCTGCGGGTGCTCCCAGCAAGCCTCGGCGTCGGCCTCGGCGTCGCAGTGGCGGCAGCAGCGGCAACAGCGCCCCTCGCCGGGCTGGGGCTGGGGCAAGGTAAGCCCAGCTTTACGTATCGGCTTTAGCCGAACCACAAACGTCCCCCTGTGCTGCTTGATCTGAGTACAGGGGGACGTTTGGTTAGCAGGGGCTTATACCAAATCTTGTCTGTGTATCCCCGGTTTGTAGGGGCATTGCACTGCAATGCTCTCTACGAGGTATCGGTTTCAAATCAGGGTTGTGTGACTCGAATTTGACATTCTACGAAATCCGATTGGGTAAGCCCTAATTCATGATCTAGGAATCTCGTAGGGGGCAGCACGCTGTACCCCTACAATTTGGGGTAGTCATCCGGGATTTGCTTTAATCAGCAAGCTAAAGTTGGCGATCGCGCTTCAGCGCGTAGGCCATCAGCGTTGCGTGGGTGCCGCGCTCCTCCTCACCTTTTTGGGGGCGGCGCTGGACAAACGTGCCGTCGGCGGCCATTTCCCACGCCTGGCGGTTGTCGGCTAGCAGCACGTCGAGAATGGTCTGTAGCTCTTTAATCAGGGTGGGGTCTTCGATGGGCACTACGGCCTCTACCCGGCGATCGAGGTTGCGCGTCATCCAGTCGGCGCTGCCAATGTAGTACTCGGGCTGACCACTGTTGTGAAAGTAGAAAATGCGAGAGTGCTCTAGAAACTGACCAATCACGCTAATGACGCGAATATTTTCGCTCACCCCCGGCATGCCAGGCCGCAGGCAGCAAATGCCGCGCACGATCAGATCGATCTCGACGCCCGCCTGGGAGGCCTCGTAAAGTAGCCGAATAATGCGAGCATCCACCAGGGAATTCATCTTGGCGACAATTTTGCCCTGGTCACCCTTGTGGGCGTGATCGATCTCGCGGCGAATCAGCGCTTCCATGCGATCGCGCAGGGTCAGCGGTGCCACCAGCAGCTTGCGGTAGGCCTTCTGGCGCGAGTAGCCGGTGAGAAAGTTAAATAGATCGGTCAGGTCAGCACCCAACTCCTCCTGACAGCTCAGCAGCCCCAGGTCGGTATACAGCTTTGAGGTTTTGGGGTTGTAGTTACCGGTGCCAATATGCACGTAGCGGCGAATTTCGCTGCCCTCTTCGCGCACGACCAGCGTGGTTTTGGTATGGGTTTTGAGCCCGACGATACCGTAGACCACGTGCACCCCGGCGTCTTCAAGCTTTTTGGCCCACTCAATGTTGTTGGCTTCGTCAAAACGGGCCTTGAGTTCGACCAGCGCCACCACCTGCTTGCGGTTTTCTGCCGCCGCAATCAGCGCTTTGACAATGGGCGAGTCGCCCGAGGTGCGGTAGAGGGTCATTTTGATCGCCAGCACCTTGGGGTCGTTAGCCGCCTGGGTAATAAACTCCTGCACCGAGGTTTTAAACGACTCGTAGGGATGGTGCACCAGAATATCGCCGTCCCGCAGCGTGTCAAAAATGTTGGGGGGATGCTCGGAGTAGCTGCGATTGCCGTCCTCGTCGAGGTCTACGATCGGCTTGAGCCGGGGCGGCACCAGCGCTGACCAGGGCTTTTCCTTTAGCTCCGGCAGGGGCAGCGACATAAAAAAGAATAGATCTTTGAGGTTGAGCAGCCCGTCGATGTCGTAGACGCGATCGCCATCCACTCTTAACTCGCGCATCAGCCCTTCCTTGAGATCGGGGGGCATGGTGCTCTCTAGCTCGACCCGACAGACAAAGCCCTCTAGCCGCCGCTTGTTGATCTCTTTTTCGATTGCAATCAGTAAGTCATCGGCCTCATCTTCTAAAACCGGGAAGTCGGCATCCCGAGTAATGCGAAACAGGTGGTGCCCCACAATGGTCATGCCCGGAAACAAGGAGCCCAGGTTTTCGGCAATCACCTGCTCTAGCGGCACGCCAATCCAAAGGCAGGGTTCACCTTTGTGAGTACACAGCGGCTCGGGCATGCCCACAAAGCGAGGCAGGCTGCTCGGCACCTTAACTCGGGCAAAGCGCTCAACCCCGGTATCTGGGTCGGCCACCGTCACCGCCAGGTTCAGGCTCAGGTTCGACAGGCGGGGAAAGGGGTGCGATGGGTCAACGCTGAGGGGCGTCAGCACCGGAAAGATGCGCTTCTCAAAGTAGTCCTTTAGATAAAACCTCTGCTCTTTACTGAGGTCGCGGTAGTTTTGTAGGTAAACCCCATGCTCTCTCAGCGCTGGCAATAGCTCGTGCTTAAAGGTCTGGTGCTGCAGCTGCACTTTTTCGACCAGGTGCGATCGCATCACCTCTAGCTGCTTTACTGGCGTCAGCTTGTCGGGCGTCTCAGGGTGAACTCCGGCCTCCGCCTGATCCATCACCCCGGAAATGCGCACCATAAAAAATTCGTCCAGATTGGCGCTGTAGATCGCTAAAAACTTCAGTCGCTCCAGCAGCGGCGTGCGGGGGTCAAGGGCCTCGTGCAGCACCCGCTCATTAAACCCCAGCCAGCTCACCTCACGGTTAATGTAGTAGCGCGAATCGCTGAGATCAACGTCCTGTTCTGCCCTCTGCGCTGGCCCTTGCTCTGCTTTCTGCTCCGCCCCCTTCTCTAAGCGCTCAGCCTTTGTCATTGCGGTGTCTACGCCCCAATTTGGTCTATGAGGGTATTTTAATGATTCAATCTGATGGTTTGGTTAAGGGATAAAGCCACGCCACCGGCCATCTCACCAAAGCGATCGCCCCGCCTGGGCAGGCCAAAACCCTAGAGGTTTAGATAAAGTCAGCGCGATCGTCAGTAGGCTGTCACGCTCTAGTGATACTCTGAATGGTGGCGCTTTAAAACGTAACAGTCACTCAATAAAGCGACCAAAACAGCTGATCATACGAGATAGGCGCAAGGCATGGTCACCACAGCAGAAAAAACAAACGTTGGTTACGTCACGCAAGTCATTGGTCCCGTCGTAGACATCAAGTTTCCGGCCGGCGAAATGCCCAAGATCTACAATGCTCTCCGCATCGAGGGCACCAACCCCGCCGGTAATGACGTTGCCGTTACCTGCGAAGTACAACAGCTTTTAGGCGATTCCCAGGTTCGAGCCGTGTCGATGAGCTCGACCGACGGCTTGGTGCGGGGCATGAAGGCCGTAGACTTAGGCGCTCCCATCAGCGTGCCCGTAGGCGCAGCTACCCTGGGGCGCATTTTCAACGTGCTGGGTGAACCCGTTGACGAAAAAGGCCCCGTCAACGTCGAGACGACCTCCCCCATCCACCGATCAGCGCCTAAGTTCACCGAGCTAGAAACTCAGCCTTCGGTGTTTGAAACCGGCATTAAAGTGATTGACCTGCTGGCTCCCTACCGTCGTGGCGGTAAAGTTGGCCTGTTTGGCGGTGCAGGCGTAGGCAAAACCGTACTCATTCAAGAACTGATTAACAATATTGCTAAAGCCCACGGCGGTGTGTCAGTGTTTGGTGGGGTGGGCGAGCGCACCCGCGAAGGCAACGACCTCTACAACGAATTCATCGAATCGGGCGTTATCAATGCCGATGACCTCAGCCAGTCGAAGGTAGCCCTGGTCTACGGTCAGATGAACGAACCCCCTGGGGCGCGTATGCGAGTGGCTCTCTCGGCGCTAACCATGGCCGAGTATTTCCGCGACGTCAACAAGCAAGACGTGCTGCTGTTCATCGACAACATCTTCCGCTTTGTGCAGGCGGGCTCTGAGGTGTCGGCACTGCTGGGCCGCATGCCCTCCGCTGTGGGCTACCAGCCCACCCTGGGTACCGACATGGGCGACCTGCAAGAGCGCATCACCTCTACCCTAGAGGGGTCGATTACCTCTATTCAGGCGGTGTACGTGCCTGCGGACGACCTCACCGACCCCGCTCCGGCCACCACCTTTGCTCACCTTGACGCCACTACGGTGCTGTCTCGGGCGCTGGCGTCTAAGGGCATCTACCCCGCCGTAGATCCCCTCGACTCGGCTTCTACCATGCTTCAGCCCAGCGTGGTGGGCGAAGAGCACTACGCAACCGCTCGGGCCGTGCAGTCGACCCTACAGCGCTACAAAGAGCTGCAGGATATCATCGCCATTCTCGGTCTTGATGAGCTTTCTGAAGACGATCGCTTGGTGGTCGCCCGCGCCCGTAAAATTGAGCGCTTCCTGTCTCAGCCCTTCTTCGTGGCTGAGGTGTTCACGGGTGCTCCTGGTAAGTACGTCTCCCTGGAAGACAGCATCAAGGCCTTCAACCAGATTCTCTCCGGCGATCTAGACGAAATTCCTGAGCAGTGCTTCTACCTCAAGGGCGGCATTGAAGAAGTGCTAGAAGCCTACGACAAGATCAAGGCTGAAAAGTAAGCTCTGTCGGGGGCAGGTAAGCTACCTGCCCCCAGTCCCGTGTGATAGATAACCTATTTCATCCTTGTTATGGCATTAACCGTTCGTGTAATTGCCCCAGACAAAACCGTCTGGGACTCTGAGGCCGAAGAGGTCATTTTGCCCAGCACTACCGGTCAGCTGGGTATCTTAGCTGGCCACGCCCCACTGCTAACGGCCTTAGATGTAGGGGTAATGCGGGTCAGATCTGACAAAGAGTGGGTGCCCATTGCGCTCATGGGCGGCTTCGCCGAAGTTGACAGCAACGAAGTGATCATTCTGGTCAACGGGGCTGAGCGCGGCGATGCGATCGACACGGCAAAAGCCCAAGCGGCCTATCAAGAAGCCGAAACCCGCCTGAACGAGGTCGATCCTGAGGACAAGCAGGCTACCATTCAAGCTCGTCAGGGTCTGAAGCGGGCTCGGGCTCGGCTTCAGGCCGCCGGAGGGCTCAAGTAACCCTCCTGGTTTGCCTATCTAAAAAGCCCACGGCCTTGATAAAAACCAAGGCCGTGGGCTTTTTGTTAACGTTAATGCCCTGGCTAGGGCATAACGCGAGGAATGTAGCCTGTACCGAGAGCTGCTGGTGAGAACCCGCGCCTCGGTACAGCCATCACGAGCTACCGGTAAACGTGATCTCGGGAAAGCGGTCTTGGGCTTCGGTGAGGGGTTTACCCTTACCTTCCTCCTGCCAATAGTTAATGATCTCGGTGGCCTGGTTGAGAATTTCAACCCGCTCTTCTTCCTCGATCCAGGGCTTTCCCTCTAGCTCGGTTTTCATTTGTTCCCAGGCATCGTTACGGGGCCAGAAGAAATAAGAGGTGAGCGGGCTGGTGCCCTTACCTACCACCTGATCAACTGCCAGCGCAACGTCATTTTCTAGCCAGAGTACTTTTAGGACAAATCTGGACAAGTAGACCTCCGCCGCAATTCCAAAAATACTACAGTCTATAATCCTATCACCTCAACTCCCTCAACTCTACCCCAAGTATACATACCATGACTTCCTCGGCTGCTCTCCGCGCGATCGCGGTGTTTGATATTGATGGCGTACTGCGGGATGTCGGTAATTCTTACCGTCGCGCCCTGGCCGATACCGTGGAGGAATTTACTGGCGGCGGGTATCGACCCTCGACCGAAGACATTGACCGCCTCAAGGGGGAAGGCATTTGGAACAACGACTGGGAAGGATCGCAGGAGCTGGTCTACCGCTACTTTGAAGCTCAAGGCAAACGCCGAGAAACCGTTGCCCTCGACTACGACGACATTGTTGAGTTCTTTCAGGGGCGCTACCGGGGGCCGCACCCCACCGACCCCAACCAGTGGACCGGCTACATTACCCAGGAGCCTCTGCTGGTCGAAAAATCGTACTTTGAAAATTTGACCCGCGATCGCATTGCCTGGGGATTCTTCAGCGGCGCTACCCGGGGCTCAGCTAACTTTGTGCTGCAGCGTCGCCTGGGCCTGAGGGCACCGCTGCTGGTGGCGATGGAAGATGCTCCCGGCAAGCCCGACCCCACTGGGCTGATGCAGGTGGCCGACCAATTAATCCCACGAGGTTCAGGGCTCGATGGTCTACCTATTATCTATGTGGGCGACACGGTTGCCGACATGCAGACCGTTGCGAGGGCCAAAACCGCCTATGCCCAGCGGTGGTGGCTGGGCATAGGCGTGCTGCCGCCCCACATCGTCGCCAGCGATGACGCTTACCGCGCTGACTATCACGATGCGCTTAAAAGGGCTGGGGCCGATCGGGTCATTAGTCGGGTGACCGAGCTTACCGCTGACTATATTCAGGCTCTGATACAGGCCTGAGAGCCCCAGTGTAATGGCTGCGCTGGGTGATGGCTGCGCTGAGAGCTGGCGATCGTGGTCTAGTACTCGCCGAAAAGAACTGGCTAAAAAGAAAACGGGAGGTGAGTTATCTCACCTCCCGTCTACCATCAGGGTGCATCACTTTGACAGAAGGCGCTATCAGCGCCTTGAGCTAGCTCGATTGAGCTATTCTGCGGCCACTTTGCGGCGACGCAGGGTGGTAAAGCCACCAACGCCTAGGGCTAGTATGCCCAAAAGAGCAGAGGGTTCAGGCACATCTTCGGCAGGCGGTGCCCCATGCTGAATGCCGCGCACCGCAAAGATCACGTCGTTGTAGTCGCGATCGCCGCCGCCGACAATATCCTCAAAGCCCAGGATGATCCAGTCTTTGTGCTGAAAGGCCACGACGTGCTGAAGACCATTGGGGTTGGCGGCGTTGTTGGTGCCCAGCATAGTAGTGCCGCCGTTCTTGCCGTCCGACTTAATCATAAAGTCGAGCTGGGTAGCGCCGACAAACCCACCCAGGCTGACGCCTTGGCCCAGCGCCAGCGGGCCGTTCTTTTCGCTCAGCTTGCTGTCGGGAGACGAGATATCGTCAAAGATTTTGCCGTCGCTGATCAGGCTGCCGGAGCTGTCTTTAGCTGTATAAAAGAGCTGGTTACGGTAGCCTGCGCCCTCGTTGATAAAGTACACCTCAACAGGGTCTACCCCATTCCAAAACAGCTTGCTGGTATCGAGCTGGTACTGAGATAGAAAGCTCTGGGAGAGGGCATTGGCCTCGTTATTAATCAGCTTTTTCAGCTCTTCTAGCGTGGTAGAAGACTCCAGCAGATTGAGTGACTTGAGGTTGTCAAAGCCGAGACTGGTAGAGAACTGGTTGGGAGTAAGACCGGCTGTGGGTAGTTGGGCTTGGGCGGGGGCAGTAGCCACAACGCTAACAGATACTGCGGCTGCCGCCGCGAGCCCTGCTTCTAAAAGGTGACGATTGAAAAACATCTCCTGGTACCTAGTTAGTAATTGAGTGTGGTTACATCGGACACCCGCCGCTAGGGGAGGGTAAGGTGAGCAGACTGGTCCACAGTTGCGGCCTAGGGCTACTCTTGGGCCAGCTCAAAGACTGGCACAGTATGGTTCTAATCTACTTGTCTGTCTGCGGCCTGGCCTGAGTAGATACCACAGTTCATAAATAAAACTTCCGTGACTTAGTTGGTGAACTAGGTAAAAAGTATGGCCAAAAATACGGATGGCGCTGGCATCATGGCCCGCTCCAATGCTCTTAGGAACCGCAGGTGAAACTGTCTTGCAGTTGGGGATGCCGCAGAGGCGGCAGAAAATCTTGGGAAATGTCTATCGCCCAGGGCCATTCAGGGGTTAGTGTCTAGGTCTAGCCTATCTGAATCACGTAGGACAGCACAATGGCTAAAGCTGACCCCCATCGACTCAAACTCTCACAGCTGCGGGCGCTAGTGGCCATTGCCGATCAGGGATCCTTTAGCGATGCGGCGCTGCATCTAGATCTGTCTCAGTCGGCGGTGAGCCACGCCATCGCCACCCTGGAGGAGGAGCTAGGGGTGCTGCTGCTCAATCGGGGTCGGCAGGGGGCCGTGCTGACTCCGGTGGGCGAACAAATAATTGAGGAGGCGCGGCAGGTGCTGCGATCGCTCCACAGCCTGTGCCACAAAGCCGATCAGGCTAAGGGGCTGGAAACGGGCGAAGTGCGGATTGCGGCCTTTCGCAGCGTAGCCACCCACATTCTGCCCGAGGTGATTCGTCAGTTTCGGCAGCAGTTTCCGGGCGTGGCCATTACAATCGACGAAAAATTTCACTACGAAATGGTTGAAAGCGACCTGCGCCAGGGGCGGGCCGACGTGGGGTTTACCTACCTGCCCACCCAGGCCGAATTTGACCAATGGGAGCTGCTGCGCGATCGCTACATTGCGCTGCTGCCGACTGGTTCGCCCACGACCTCTCAGCCGATGACCTGGGCCGACCTGGCGGCCCACCCGCTGATTTTGCCGCCCCCCGACGACGGCGACAGGCAGTATGTCGATCGCCTGCTGCAGCGATCGGGGCAGCACATACAGCCAGCCTATGTCGTGCGCGAAGACTCGACTATTCTCAGCATGGTCGAACGGGGGCTAGGCGCAACGATTATGGCCTCACTGGCCGCGGAGCCGATCCCGCCTGGGCTTCGGGTCGTAGAGTTGCCCCAGCCGCTAGAGCGAATCATTGGGATGATTGTGCTGCGCGAAGCCCTGCTGCCGCCGCCGGTATATGCCTTTTTAGACCGGCTCAAGGCCATTTGGCCTCAGGTGCGATCGGGGCCATCGTCCGATATTCTGGCGGCTGAGAAGCGGTAGCCCCAGGGCGGCTCGTCCATTAAAAAGCCCCAGCGCTGGGCCGGGGCAGAGGGTCGTTGTTGTTTTGGAGGGACGCTGAACGCTGTTCGCAGTCTCCAGCTATAGCTACAGGTCACCTGAGTCAGTTTACGGATGAAACGCAGACTTTATTGTCAGAACCCCATTGCCCTGGCCAGGGTAGCGGTATCGGGGTTGAGACCGCCCTTCACCTGGTTGTTGCTGTGGGCGATCGCGGTATCTGGGTCTTTTAACCCGTTGCCGGTGAGCACGCAGACGATGTTAGCCCCGGCGGGCACCTGATCTTTGACTTTCAATAGCCCAGCTACTGAGGCGGCGCTGGCGGGTTCGCAAAAAACACCTTCCAGGGCCAGCAGACGATAGGCGTCTAAAATTTCGTCGTCGGTAACGGCATTGAACGTGCCCTGGCTGGCGTCGCGCACCGCTTCAGCCTTAGTCCAGCTGGCCGGGTTGCCAATGCGAATGGCGGTAGCCAGAGTTTGCGGGTCGCTCACCACATGACCGCTGACGAGCGGAGCGGCCCCAGCGGCCTGAAAGCCCATCATGCGGGGTAGGCGGCTGCACTTGCGCTGCTGGTGGTACTCGCAGAACCCCATCCAGTAGGCGGTGATATTGCCCGCATTGCCCACCGGAATGCAGAGCCAGTCGGGAGCGTCGCCCAGGGCATCGACTACCTCAAAGGCTCCGGTTTTTTGCCCCTCTAGGCGGTAGGGGTTGACTGAGTTGACCAGGGTAATGGGGTAATCCTTCGCCAGCTCGCGCACCATGGTCAGGGCATCGTCAAAGTTGCCGTTGATAGCCAGCACTTCAGCGCCGTAGAGCAAGGCCTGAGCCAGTTTGCCAAGGGCCACGTAGCCGTCGGGAATGAGCACGAAGGCCCGCATGCCGCCCCGGCGGGCGTAGGCGGCAGCGGCGGCGGAGGTATTACCGGTACTGGCGCAGATAACGGCCTCAGCTCCGGCCTCCTTGGCCTTAGAAATAGCCATGGTCATGCCCCGGTCTTTGAAGCTGCCGGTGGGGTTGAGGCCGTCGTACTTGACCCAAACTTTGACATCTTTGCCAATGTGCCCTGCCAGGCTCGGCATTGGAATTAGGGGGGTGTTGCCCTCGCATAGGGTGACCACCGGAGTTTGATCTGTCACAGGCAGGTAGGCTCGGTAGGCCTCAATGAGCCCGGGCCAGGGCTGTAGCCCGGTGGCCTGGGGCCGAGAGACTGGGGTGGTGGCAGCGGCAGGATTTATGCTTAGGGTCACGGTAGGTCTAAAGTACTAATAATTGAGAAGGTTAATGTTTGAGAGCGTTGCAGGCCCAGGGGATCGGCAGCTCGACCCGAACACCAGCTTTTTGTTTTCTAGTTTACCGTGAGCCTTGACCTCAGCGGATCAAGTGCCGTAGTTTTGCCGGGGTAACTGGGGAGTCGGCTTGACCAAGCCGCTATCCGGTTTGCAAACTGCCCAGGTTAAACCAAATGGCCGGAAGGGATTGGTTTAAGATTGCCCTCTGGACAGTAGGGTTAAAATGCCTTAACTTTCTGACTGAGTACAATTTCCTATCGTATTACTTCTCCTATGAACGCCCCCCTAGACCAAGCCAATGCTGAAGCTGCTGCTCCATCTAGTAAGACAGCCTTGAGGGCAGCGCCAGAGTTAGCCTTCGGGGCTGCAGGGCGTGAGACGACCCCCGCCCTCGACGACAAAATTTGCTGGATTGAGGTGCACCAGGCCCCTTACCCTCCCAATCAGCAGGTGGAGCTGTTGCACCTGCAGGCTGAGGCCGAGGCTCTGCTTCTACAGCTACAGGCCATGCACCAGCGGCGGCATAGAACCCGCGCGATCGCGGCCGAAAACGTTTAACCGCGCCTCAGGGTCGAAAGTTGATATTGCGCTTGGGATCACGCTGCGATCGCATGCCCTAGCCGTAGCGATACTAAAGTGCGCTCGAAATGCGCCACTTTCTGCAGAATTCGCTAATGTTAGGAGAAAATTGTGGGGAGATGCTGCGATGACCTACTCTGCCAAGCCCAGGCCAGCTGGGGAAACTAAGCTCAACGGCCTGTCTAAGCGCAAGCTGTACGCCGCTATTTCGGGTGGTTTGCTGCTGGCGATCGCCGCAGGGGCAGCGCTCAAACTCACGATGGGCAGCTCTAGTCCTGAGGCGGCTGGGGTAGATTCCGAAAACTCTGACCTGATGGCCACCGACACGGCCTCGGCTGATCCCCAGGAAGCGCTGGTACCCCAAACTGACGAATCAGCGACGCCGTTTCAGTCCAAGCCTTTCTTCCAGCCTTCGGCCCCTCTGCGTTTGGCCGAGCCTAACCTGCTGCGCTCAACCTCTTCCCAGGCTCGGGTCGAAGCCGTGGCGGCGGGTCGTCCTGACCCCTTTGCCTCGGTGGTGCTGCCTGGCCCCAAAGCCTCGCGCCCTACCCCAGCGGCGGCTGCGCTAACGCCGGTACCGGCCGCTGTCGCGTCTAGGGGGCTGCCGACGGTGCCCGTAGTGGCTACCCAGAGCCTACCCCCTCTGCCCCAGGCTCCAGCTCAGTCGGTGGCGTTGCCCAATTTGCCTGCTCCCTTCCTGCCGGGTAGCGTGCCCCCCCTCCCCACCGATATTGCGGTTGCCCCCACCGGCAGCCCAGTATTTCAAAACCTGGTTGATCAGGTCGTCGTCAGCGGCGTGGTGCAGGTGGGCAGCGGCGTCAGCGTGATTGTGACCGAGCCGGGCAGCACCGTGAGCCGTCGAGTCAGCCAGGGCGATATGCTGGCAGGCGGGCGGATCAAAGTTAAGTCGGTCGATATGTCTGGGCAAGAGCCTGTGGTGATCATGACCTATGAGGGGCAAGACTACACCCGCACCGTAGGCGCACCCATGGTTAGCTCGCTGTAGCGTCGCCCTGTAGCCTTATTTTGAAGGATAGATAAGCGGGGAGAGCGATCGCGGCTTACCCCTGGGCTTAGCTGTATCGATTAAACTTTAGGAGGCTGTATCAGATCGCCTCCTAAGCTGAGTCAGATGTGGCTGAGTTCTGTTAGGGGCTATCTGGTCAGCACCGTACCCAAAATAGCTAGCCAATTGGGTTGAGGATTGCCTATGGGCAGCAGCAAGATAGCGTCAGGTAAGCAAAAAACGCAGCGGCTGCTCGGTCTCGACGGGGCCGATAGCTACGATTGCCCTGTCTGTCGGCACGGGCAGATACAGCCTATGGCCCTTATGGATGCCTACGCCTGTAGCTTTTGCCGCCATATTTTCGACGTCAACCTGGACCAGCAGACGGTGCATGTCGTCGATAGCGTGCAGCCCATGGGGTGGCGCTGGCAGGGATGGCGCTGGCAGCCGCTCTACCAAAGCCGTAGCGATATTACCCTCACTCTGTGGGTAGTAGGTCTGGCTCTGGTGATTTTTCCCGCCGGAATTGTAGCGCTGGGGGGGTACGTGTTTCCTCCGCTAGAAGAGAGCGCGGGCATCAACTGGTCTTTGGCCTGGGCCATCGGCACCCTGGTCGCCCACGGCACGATGGTGGGCTGGCTGGTGGCTGAGCACTACCAGTTTCCATTTTATGTTATGACCAAAATTCGCCTGCAAAGGCTAATGGAGCGGCTGCCGGGCTAGGGTGCCGCAGTTAGGGGCGGCTGCCGGTTTGGCAATCGGTAGCAGAAAACCAGATCAGGGGCACATCGGTGTCGCTGCGCCAGCGCACCCAGCCTTCTGCTGTGCTAGAACCCGGCAGTGGGGTACAGCCCTGAGCGGGTTGGGTAACGCGCACCCGCAGCCAGTCGCCGTCGAGATCTAGGGGTTGAATAATGCTGTTTGGCCCCACCAGCGCCTGGAGCGGAGCGGTGCCCGTGGGGGCGAGCCGCATCGGCTGCGATAGCCCAGGCCGTCGAAACTGAATGCGAGCTGCATTTTTCATCGAAGCTTCCCAGGTTTCTATAGCGAGGGGCACATTGCCGAGCGCTAAATGGGAGGTGTGGGCCCAGGCTGTTCCAGCTGGCGTGTACTGAAAACGAAACCAGCCGTCGGGGCGAACTTCGAGCACTGGAAAGGTGTAGAGCTGCTGATCGGTTTGCACCATTGAAAAAGCTGCATCGCGACCAATGGCCAGGGGATCTGCGCCGTTGGGAATCAGCCAGCCGTTGATTAACCAGCCCCAGGGCTCGCTTTCGGGGGTCGGATAGATGGGTAGGGCTACTCCGCGCAGCCATTCAGCACCCAGTAGCGGAGCATTAGGGCCAGTCGGGCGCAGGAGGCCCAGGCCGATGTCGTCATTGGGGGCAGGGCTGAGGCTGATAATGCCAGCTTCGTCTGGGTCAATGGCAGCTGGAACGGGGTCTGGCAGGGGGGGGATGGCTGGGGAAGAAGGGTCTTGTTTGTCTCTGGGGGTTAGGGCGGGGAGGGCTGCTATGCCCGGTGCATTTGAGCTAAGACGAGGGGCGGCGGGTCCTGACAGAGCCATTGCTGAAGATTGAACCGGAACGACCAACGTCGCTAATAACCCACCTGCGCCACCGATAGTTGCTAAACGTCTAAAAAGCCGATGCAGGGGGGAGGGAAGGGAAGTAAGCTTAAGCATGACAACGGGTGGGGCAATATCAACATTCTGGAACCGGTACGGCTGCGATCGCGGTTTGGATGTAGTTGGGTCAGGCGTATGGCCCAACCGCGTTTGGAAACCGTGCTGTGGTCAATCTATCCTCTGAGGTCTGTACCTGGTGTAGCTTTTGTTTCTCTGACCAGCGCTTAAACTCTATTGTGCCTGATGCGACACCCCCACCGATGAAATACGCTGTGATTGCCACCGATTACGACGGGACTCTGGCCACCCAGGGCACTGTCGATGGGGCCACTCTGGCGGCCTTGAAGCGCTACCGGCAGGCGGGAGGGCGACTGCTGCTGGTAACCGGGAGACAGCTCGATGAGCTGTTGCAGGTGTTTCCTCACGAGCACCTGTTTGAGGGTATTGTGGCCGAGAATGGCGCAGTCTTTTACCAACCCGCCCAGGACACGACGCGGCTGCTGGCTGAACCTTTATCGTCGATATTGATTGACACCTTGATGGCCCAGGGCGTAGGCCCCATCAGCCAGGGGCAGATCGTGGTGGCCACCTGGGAACCCCACGGTGAAACGGTGGAGCGCACCGTGCAGGAGTTGGGCCTAGCGGCGACGGTAATTCGCAATAAAAAAGCGGTGATGGTGCTGCCCCAGGGGATCAACAAGGCGAGCGGGCTGGCGGTGGCTCTGGCAGAGTTGGGCCTGGGGCCAGAGCAGGCGGTGGGCGTTGGCGATGCCGAGAACGATCGCAGTCTGCTAGCGGCCTGCGGCCTGGGGGTAGCCGTTGCTAACGCGGTGCCCGAGCTGAAAACTTTGGCCGACCGGGTAATGGCTGGCGATCGCGGCGCGGGCGTGCAAGAGCTGGTTGACTGGCTGCTGACGGAGTCGTAACCCTTACCCAAAGGCTAGACAGTACGACTTCGCAGCACCGCCAGCAGTTTGAGAAAGTGGTCGGGCAGGGGGGCGATCGCCACCACCTGTTCCCCCGTCGCTGGATGCCGCAGCTCTAACCGCTCGGCGTGGAGAGCCTGTCCCGGCAGGTTTACCCCTACATCGCGGCCCGAGCCGTAGGTGGGGTCGCCGACAATGGGGTGGCCCATGTGGGTGCTGTGGACGCGGATCTGGTGGGTGCGCCCGGTTTCCAGGCGAAAGCGCAGCAGCGAGAAATTGCCCAGGCGCTCTTCAATCTGCCAGTGGGTGATGGCGGTGCGACCTTTTTCGAGCGGCACGACAGCATTCTTTTTGCGGTCGGCGGGGTGGCGACCCAGGGGTGCATCAATGGTGCCCGAGTCGGCTTTGGGGGCACCGTAGACCAAACCCAGGTATTCGCGCCGGGCGGTTTTGGCTTTCATTTGGGCCTGCAGGTCGCTGTGGGCCAGGTCGGTTTTGGCCACCACGATCGCCCCGGTCGTGTCTTTATCGAGTCGGTGCACAATGCCGGGGCGCTGCACGCCGCCAATGCCTAACAGCTGGTCGCCGCAGTGGGCCAGCACCGCATTGACCAGGGTGCCGCTCATGTTGCCGGGGGCGGGGTGCACGACCAGGCCAGCGGGCTTGTTGAGAATGATCAGGTGCTCGTCTTCGTAGAGAATGTCGAGGGGAATAGCCTCTGGCGTCAGTTCCAGGGGGCGGGGCTCGGGGATGGTCAGGTGGATGCGATCGCCCGCCTGGACGGCTTCCTTTTTATTCGTACAGAGCTGTCCGTTGAGCTGCACGTACTCCCAGTCGATCAGCTTTTGTACGCGGTTGCGGGAAAGTTCCTTGACGTTGGCGGTGAGCCAGCGATCGAGCCGCTCCGGGTCGGGATGATCAACGGTGAGTTCGAGGGTTTGGTCTGCGATGGCCAGAAGTTGAGCGCGGTAGGTTTTCTATAATCACATCATAAGTCGCTCTCTTCTTGGACGATGCCCATGAGCACCAGCCCTGCACCATTAACTCAGGCCACCTTGCGACCCGGCCAGTTGCGCCGCATTCATCACCTGGCGCTGAACGTAAAGGATATGGATGCCTCGCGCCAGTTCTACGGTGGCCTGCTAGGGCTGCGAGAATTAACGGGGGATGAGGTGGACGACACGCTGAAGGAGCTGGTTGCCACGGGCAAAGTGGCTAACTTTGTACTGCCCGACGGGCTCATTCTCGATTTGTTTGGTGCCCCAGACCTGGAGCCGCCTGATCCTGACCCCGACAAATCTTTCACCCGCGCATACCACCTGGCCTTTGACATTGCGCCATCAGAGTTTGATGGCGCTTTGGCGGTGCTGAAAGCGAATCAGATCGCGATCGCTCACGGCCCCGTCACCCGTCCCACCGGGCGCGGCGTGTATTTCTACGACCCCGACGGCTTTATGGTCGAAATTCGCTGCGATCCGGTGGAGATATAGTCTTTGGCAACTAAGAAGTACTATCATCACTGGCTTTTAGCCTAAGTTCAGGCAGTAACCCCTTGGTAAAACCATCTCATCAATCCCCTTATAAGAGGAATTGCTGAGTCCCCATATGCCTCTCCCGATGGGGCATTGTGATAAACCTATCGAGGAGAGGGTTATCACAATACTTGCTTCTTGTCGTCCCCTAAAATTCGATCGTATGGAGGGATGATTGAGCGCCCTTCCAGAGTAAAACCGCTATGCAAATCAAAGACTTGACCCTAGATGAGTTTATGAACTTGATTCGCGAAACCGTGGAAGATGCCCTGCAAGATTTATTGCTGGATCCTGATGCTGGGAAGCCGCTGAAAGCTTCGTTTAAGCAACAACTTTTGACCCTGCAAGAAAAAAGGCGGATTGGAGAAACCCAAACACTGTCTTCCAGTGAAGCGTTGAAAGAGCTCGGGCTGAGCTAGCAATGGCGTACACCGTTGGGTAATTTACGAATGCGATCGCACCCTTCGCATTCTCACCATTGACCGAGTTGGACACCGCAGCGAAATCTATGACTGACGATGTCCCGCCATCGCTTACGCGCTGGCATCAATACCGAAGGGCAGTTGAGACTGGTGGGCAACGGCGGCCAGCTGGGCAGCTGGGGTGACATGCTCCTCAAAGGTGTGCGACCAGCATCTAGGAGTCAAAAGCCAGGAGCCAAATGCCGTTTTCCACGACTCCTGACTCCTGGCTTCTGCTATCTGAGAGGTGTCTTTACCGCACTAGGGCAGGCCTCTCCACCTGGTAGGTAGCCAGAATGCGATCGGCCATCTGGGGTGGCGTTAGCCCCAGGGTCGCCTTCGACTGATCGGGGGAGGCATGGTCGACCAGCACATCGGGCACGCCGATGCGCAGCACTGAGGCCTGCACCTGGGCATCCAAAATCGATTCGGCCACGGCGGAGCCAAAGCCGCCCATCAAGCAGCCTTCTTCCAGCGTCACCACTTTGCCGATCTGCTTGGCCAGGGGCAAAATCAGCGCCTCATCCAGGGGTTTGGCGAAGCGAGCGTTCACCACTGTGGCCTCTACACCGTGCTCGCTGAGAATCTCGGCGGTCTGCATGGCGGGGTACACCATCGAGCCGTAGCCCAACAGCAGCACGTCGTCGCCCTGGCGCAGCACCTCGGCCTCACCAATCGGTAGAGGCTCCCAGCCCTCTTCCATCAGGGGGGCACCGTAGCCGCTGCCACGGGGGTAGCGCATGGCGATCGCCCCATCGGTGTAGTTAATGCCAGTCACCAGCATGCGCTGAAGTTCGGCCTCGTCTTTGGGGGCCATCAGCACAATGTTGGGAATGCAGCGCAGGTAGGCGATGTCGTAGAGGCCCTGGTGAGTGGGCCCGTCGGCCCCGACAATACCCGCTCGGTCGAGGCAGAAGAACACCGGCAGCTTTTGAATGCAGACGTCGTGGACAATCTGGTCGAAGCCGCGCTGCAAGAACGTGGAGTAGATGGCGGCGACGGGACGCATACCCTCGCAGGCCAAACCGGCGGCCAGGGTAACGGCGTGCTGCTCGGCGATGCCGACGTCGATATACTGCTTGGGCAGGGCCTGTTGTAGCTTGTCTAGGCCGGTGCCGGTGGCCATAGCGGCGGTAATGCCGACAATTTTGGGGTTGTCTTCAGCTAATTTGATCAGGGTTTCGGCAAACACCTTGGAGTAGCTGGGCGGCTTGGGTTTGGTGGAGGGCAAACTCTTGCCGGTGGAGAGGTTAAAAGGTGACTGAGCGTGGTAGCCCACCTGATCTTTCTCGGCGATCGCATAGCCCTTGCCCTTGGTGGTGGCCACATGCACCAGCACCGGCCCGGTATGCTTG
The DNA here is from genome assembly GCF_050565655.1 of Nodosilinea sp. AN01ver1. Classification (NCBI taxonomy): domain Bacteria; kingdom Bacillati; phylum Cyanobacteriota; class Cyanophyceae; order Nodosilineales; family Nodosilineaceae; genus Nodosilinea; species Nodosilinea sp. AN01ver1. The sequence continues at coordinate 61,216 of NZ_JBNXVS010000023.1, forward strand.
TGGGCCTCTTTAAAGGTGGTGATCAGCTCTTGCAGGTTGTGGCCATCGACTGGCCCCATGTAGGTAAAGCCCAGTTCTTCGAACACGGCCCCCACCTTGGGCACCGCCAGCCGCTTCATGCCCTCTTTCACCCGGTCTAGCTCGGGCGACAGCGACTCGCCGACAAAGGGCAGGTGCTTGAACTGCTCTTCCAGGTTGTCGGTGAGAAACTGCACCGGCGGGCTGAGGCGCATTTTGTTCAGGTAGCGCGGAATCGCCCCCACGTTGGGTGAGATTGACATTTCGTTGTCGTTGAGCACTACCAGCAGGTTGGTGTTGGGCAGGTGCCCGGCGTGGTTGATCGCTTCCAGCGCCATACCGCCGGTCAGCGCCCCATCACCGATGATGGCGGCCACCTTGTAGTTGTCGCCCGCCATGTCGCGGGCCAGGGCCATACCTAGGGCCGCCGAAATGCTGGTGGAGGCGTGGCCTGCGCCAAAGTGGTCAAACGTGCTCTCGCTGCGCTTCAGGTAGCCCGCCACCCCGTCTTTTTGGCGCAGAGTGTGGAAGTCGTGGTAGCGACCCGTGATCAGCTTGTGGGGGTAGGCCTGGTGACCCACATCCCAAGTCACTTTGTCGCGATCGAGGTCAAGGGTTTGATACAGAGCCAGGGTCAACTCCACTACCCCTAGCCCTGGGCCCAGGTGACCGCCGCTAGTCGCCACGGTTTCTAGGTGCTTTTCACGAATTTGACGGGCGACGTCTTCCAGCTGGCGAATCGATAGGCCGTGAAGTTGATTGGGGTGAGTTATGTCACTCAGGTGCATACTGCCTTAACCTCTGTGTCACGAAATTGAGTTTTTCCTGCTACTCTTCACTGTAGAAGATTCAACGACCAGAAACATTGAGGAGGGCGGCTATTGGTTTAAGCCAATGCTGCCTGAGCTAACTTTAGAGAGCTAATCCTCTGTAATCAATTGATCAACAGACTGTAACCGCTAATTACGCCCGTTAACCAACCGATATAACCTTTAACGTTCTGTTATGGTTTATTTTCTAGCTTCTGCTACCCGTCGCCAGTGCCTTGCAATACCGTTTGCCCTAGTCGCGGGGCTGGCCACGCCCATGGTGCTGCTCTCGGCCCCAAAGGCTTTTGCCAACGACTATGAGACCTGCGCCAGCGCCCTGATCGAGGCGGGCTTAGACGGCTCGGCGGCAGCGGGGGCCTGCGGTAAAGCCCTCGACCCGACCGACCTTTCCAGCTGCACCCTCGATGTCACTGGCTTTGGCGATATTGACGTCGAGCAGGCTTTAGTAGCTTGCCAGAGCGATCGCCGCCCCAAAGAGCTGGCCACCTGCGTCGGTGACATCCACCAGAGCCTAGAGGTCGCCAACTCTACCGCCGTGCTCAACGGCTGCCGTCGCAGCGTGCTGCCCCTGCGCTTTTCTGACTGTGTGGTGGGCGTGGCTACTGCCGCCGAACTGGCGGTGGTTGACTCGCTGCTGCAGTGCAGTGCCGCTGGCTATGTTCCCACCGATGTGGCCCCTACCTTCATCTTTGCTCGCTAGGGCTGGCGTTCCAGGGCGGTAACGTAGTTAGGGATCGCTTCCTGCCCCGCCTGACAGGCGGCGCGATCGACGGCGAGCAGGTTGTCGCCGTAAATTACCTGGCCAATGGGAACGCTGTCGCCGCGATCGGGCTGCCAGTCGCGGCTGACAAACTTTTGGGTGCAGTCCACTACGCCGCCCGCGAAGTACGGGCCTAGGGTGTAGTAGACATCCTGCAACACCAGCGGCACCGAGGGCCGATGCAGCTGCCCCCGAGAGCTAGCGCTGCGGGCTTTGTATTTGGCTCTGGGAAATAGGCCGTAGAGATTTTTAAGCGAGGCCGAAATCAGCGGCTCTCCTTTGAGTTGAGTTCGTTTGAAGGCGCTCACCGACAGACAGCAGTCTACCTCTTGCAACAGTTTGGGTGCCCACATGGTTTTGAACCGCACCGGGCTGGGGGAGCGGTTGGGGTACTCGGCTAGCTCTAGCTCATCGGCATTGAGCAGGTGAACGCGATCGCACAACAGCTCATGTACGCCCAACTTAGCCATGATGGTCTCAAACGCGACCTTAGAGCACACCCCTTCGACGATGAAGATCTCCGCCCTGGGGCTGTGGGTTTGCAAGCCTCGAATCACCTCTCCCAGCACCGCCAGGCTGACGGTGGCCGGTGGCCCCACGGGGTAGCCGAGATTGGGCTTGACCAGAATGCGGCGGGCCTGGTGGGTAGCAGCGGGCGGGGTGTACTGAAAGCGATCGCTGGGGGTTGTCACCACCGAACCTAGAGCGGGCATAGGGCTGCCTTTAAGGAAAAGAGCATTAGCTAATAAACTGCATCACAATAATACCGACCGCCCAGGCAAAGAAAATCCATGGAATTAAGCTAGCCATGGGGATACCTCCCAAAAATTCTTCTGACAATAAAAAATCTTCTGACTCTACTCTAGTGGGGTGGTGAGACCATTCCGAGGGCAGAAAACCGAACCGGCGGCGGCAGGCTTTTTCACGCTAGCTGTGGCGTTGTGCTTCGCCGCTGGCTGTTGGCTGAGCGAAGTCGAAGCCAACAGCCAACGGCACGGGCAGAAAAAACCACTGGGTGGGGTTTACTCTCCTGGCTCGCGTCGCGTATAGTAGTAGACTGTGTCTGTGATAAAAAGGTCTTACGGCTAGAGAAACCAAATGGCTAAGAAAAGCATGATTGCGCGGGAGCGCAAGCGGGAAAAGATGGTGGCAAAGTACGCCCAGAAGCGCGAGGCGCTGCTGGAAGAGTTTAGCAATGCCACTAACCAACAGGAAAAGGTGGCAGTTCACCGCAAGATTCAGCAGCTTCCCCGCAACAGCGCGCCAACTCGCCTGCACAATCGCTGCTGGATGACGGGTCGCCCTCGGGGCTACTACCGCGACTTTGGCCTCTGCCGCAACAAGCTGCGCGAGATGGCCCACCAGGGGCTACTGCCCGGCGTGGTTAAGTCGAGCTGGTAGATTTAGCTATCCGAGCTGACTCAAGGGTTTTGCCCTCAGCTCTATATTTTTCTATTTCAAAGGCTTGGGCATTGCTCAAGCCTTTTTGGTTTGAGTGCTCAGAATCTACTCCCAGATTGTTGCTAGCGTGAGCACAAAGCCCGGCAGCACGTCTTCACCTGAGAGCTGTTCTGGCTGGTTTAGGTACTCAGTAGGTCGTCCCAGGCGGTAAATTTCTACTCGCTTTTCTTGGGGGTCAATCAGCCACCCCAGCCGCACGCCGCAATCGCGATACTCGGCCATTTTGTGCTGTAGCGTGGCCAGCTTGTCCGTTGCCGAGCGCAGCTCAATCACGAAATCGGGAGCCAGGGGTAGAAATTTGGCTGGGTCTGGATTGATGGCCTCGATGCGCGATTTTTCGACCCAGGCCACGTCAGGCGAGCGATCGGCCCCGTTGGGCAGCGAGAACCCGGTGAAAGAGTCAAATACAATACCCGCCTGAGACTGGCGATTCCAAATATTCAAGTCGGTGGTTAGGTCTGCATTGCGCTTACCTGATTCCCAGCCCGTAGGTGGCATAAGGATCAAATCTCCCGTACTGCTGCGCTCCAGGCGGATGTCGTGATTAACTTTGCACAGCTCATAGAACTGCTCGCGGGTGAGCCGCACCACCGGGTCAAGGGTCAGGGTTAGAGAAGTCATAGGCCTGAGATAACGGCGTATCGTTACAGGTTAGTGGATATCGCCTTCTGTATCGTCGCCATCTGGGAGCCTGCCCACGCGGTTGGGTTCAAGGGTAGTAGAACGCCCGCAGCAGCGATCGATGCCCAGGCTGTCGAACAGCAGGTCGCCGACGGCATTGGCGACGGCAAACTCGCCGTAGAAGCTGTCTGAAAAATCGAAGGCCTGTAGCTCGGTCAAAATGGCCATCACCAGCGAGCCAACGTCGTTTTCGCCCTCCATGCGCTGGCGCACAAACACCTGGGCCGCTCGCTCAGCAATTTTCCGATTGGCTGGCTCTGGCAAATATTCTGCATTTAACCAGGTCAGCAGTGCCGACTTGAGCCATTGCCCCTCCTGTTGAGCATCCTCCGGGGGCGGCAGCATAATTGGGTCGAGGGGGTCAGTCATCGGTGCGGGGGGGAAGCAGCCTGAGAAAACCTTCTGTACACTCAATACTACCGCCTTAGTTTCTGGCCTTGGGCCGAAGGCGGCAGAGCGTAAAGAATCATCACTCACCGATCTGTACTCGACCATCCGTTGAGACTCTAGCCATTGAGAATCCATTCGCTGAGCCCCCATCCCTTGAAAATATCGTGACCTTTCTCAAGTACGACCTAGACGCCATTATTCGCGGTTACTCCCAGGGGTATTTCTTAATGGCCGACGGTGAGGGCGACGATCTGGGCTGGTATTCAAGCCGCCAGCGCACCCTGATTCCGCTGGACGATCGCTTTCGCTACCCCAAGTCGCTGCGGCGATCGCTCAACCAAAACCGCTTTCGGGTCGCCATCAACCAGGCTTTTGAAGACGTGGTCAGCGGCTGCGCCGATCGCGACACCACCTGGATCTCGAACGAACTCAGGCAGGTCTACAGCGAACTTTATCGGGCAGGCTGGGCCTACAGCTTTGAAACCTGGCAGGGAGACGAGCTAGCGGGCGGAATTTTGGGCCTGGTGATCGGTGGCGCGTTTATTGGCGAGTCGATGTTCTTTCGCATTTCTGAGGGCTCTAAGGTGGCGATGGTCAAGCTGGTCGAGCACCTGCGCCAGCGCCACTTTGCCCTGTTTGACGCCCAAATGATGAACCCGCATCTGGAGCGGTTTGGGGCCTATGTGATGGGCGATCGCGAGTACAAAAGCCTGCTCAAAGTAGCGCTCAAGCAAAACTGTAGCTTTTTGTGAGGTGCAGGCCAGGTTTTGGCTTGGGGTGCTCAGCGAGTTACTGTCGGTAGCGGTTTTCCAGCCATATCCGCACGTCATCTTCTGAATAAAAGGTAGCTTTTTGGTGGCTGGCGGGGTCGTAGACCTGCCAGGTTTTGCTGCCATCGCTGGCAGTTTCGCGAATTTTGGGCTGGTGCCCCTGGCTGAAAAAGGCGGTGAGCGTCAGCAAAATAGAGGTGGCGATCAGCTGCGGTCGCAACCGGAGGGCTGGCTGGCTGGCGGTTAAGTAAGTTTCGGTCGAGATGAAGGGATACATAGTGGCTCCTGAAGAGGTGGGAAGGAGAGCTGCGTTTGCTCTTGAGTCTTAAGGTAGAGAGCAGTCGAGAAGATGCCAGGAGAAAACCGGGGAGAAAGTCGAGATTTTTTTGCACAACTCAGGGATGGTGAACGGTAGATTTTCTGCCCGGAAAATAGAAATGCAGGGTTTGGCTGCGATCGCCCAGCCCAATCAGCTCATGCACCTGAAACGGCAGCGTCCAGGTCCACTGGCCAGCGGTCAGCACCCGCTCGGAGGCCACCACGAGCTGACCGCCGGAGGTGCGATATTTGCGCTCTAAAATGCAGCCCGACTGCACTCGCGTGAGGTTAAAAGAAACCTGGTGGCAGTGGGGCTTTGAGGTCTGGCGATCGCCCCAAATGATCGACAGCACCTCCCAAAAGCGGTTGTGCCAGATCGGGCGATAAACATAGCCGAAGGGATGCTCGATCAGCGGTGGTTGCGATCGCTGCTGACTTGCTTTAGCCGTAGCGTTTAGCCGAGGCAGACTGGGGGCAATAAACATGGTTGGCTCCTGGGGGTTCTAGCGGTGGGGATGCTCTGAACCTAGGCAGCAATAGGGAAAAACTGGAATCAAAACTGAGAAAAACTCGGGAACTTTGGTGGGATTGAGCGCAACTTCTCAAATTATTCTCAAAGTTTTCTCGATTCTCTCTCGGCTTATTCTCGTTTGGGCAATAGGGTTCGATGTAGTGAGGAAAGCTACCTCAAGGGTGCGATCGCCAGAGCATGTTCTGGAGCAGTATTGTTCTCGCAAAAATGTTTGCGATCGTCACCTTAAGGAGCAATCAAGCTAATTTGCACAACCCTTTCTGAACTCTATAAGGAGCCGAATACTATGAAACGCACTGCATTGTTTGTCTTGACTGCTGCGATCGCAGCCACTACCTTTTCACCCGCCTTTGCCGCCGCCTATTCTGCCTACGGATCGGGCGAAGTAACTACCGACAAAGTGGATTTCGACAAACTGCGCGACGAAAACCGCGACAAAGCAGATTTTGACAAACTGCGCGAAGCAAATCGCGACAAAGTAGATTTCGACAAACTGCGCGACGAAAACCGCGACAAGGCCAATTAAATTGCGCCCCATCCACAGCCGGGTAGAGCCACCCCGTCCCCTTGGTATAGCTATGCCAAGGGGGCGGCGGGGCTTACGTCTAGCTCTAACCCATACACCAATGCAATCTTCCCTCCCCCATATTCCCCAAAGGAGACCTACCCTAATGCAAGCAACACGTCCTTCTATTACCTTTACGGACTATCTCAGCTCGGCCACCCAGGTGGCCGAGCAGCTAGCTGCCGACGCCGTTACTCAAGACCGTGAAGCGGGTCTGCCCACCGCCGAGGTCGAGGCCCTGAAGCAGTCTGGGCTGCTGCTGCTGCCTATCCCTCGCCAGTACGGCGGCGCTGGGGCGACCTGGCCCCAGGTATATCAAGCGGTGCAGGCGTTGGCCAATGCCCAGGGGTCAGTGGGGCAGCTCTACGCCAACCACGTCTCCCTGGTGGTGGCGGCTGAAGCCATTGGTCGCCCCGGCCAGGCGGAGTACTACTACCGTCTCACCGCCCAGCACAATCTGTTTTGGGCCAACGCCCTCAACGGGCGAGACTCGCGGCTCAAAATAGCCCCGGCCCCCGAGGGCGGCTTTCGAGTCAACGGGGTGAAAAGCTTTGGCACCGGGCTGGCGGTGGCCGACCTCAGCATTATTGGCGCAATGCCCCCCGAAGGCGACATCCCCCTGGTGTTTGTGCTGCCCAAAAATCGCCCCGGCTGGGCCTATAACCACGACTGGGACAACATGGGCCAGCGCCGCACCGCCAGCGGTAGCTACCAGTTTGACAACGTAGTGGTGAATGATGATGAGCTGATCGGGCCGCCGCCCGTGCCCGAAAGCGCCTTTCCAACGCTGATTTTTTTGGTGGCGCAGATGGGCAAGGTGTTTACCTACCTGGGCATCGCCGAGGGTGCTCTCAAGGCCGCCCGCAGTTATACCAAGAGCGAAAGCCGCCCCTGGATGTTTTCAGGGGTTGAGTCGGCAAGCCAGGATCCGTACATTCTGCATCGGTATGGCGAAGCGTGGGCGCAGCTGCAAGCAGCGATCGCCCTGGCCGATCAGGCCGCCGAGCAAATTCAAATGGGCTGGCAGAAAAAGACGGCCCTAACCTTTGCCGAACGGGGCGAAATCGCCGTCACCGTTGCCGCCGCCAAGGCCGTGGCGATCACCGCCGGGCTGGCCATCACTAACCAGATCTTTGATGGTATGGGGGCCAGAGCTACCGCCAGCCGCCACGGCTTTGACCGCTACTGGCGCGACCTGCGCACCTTTACCCTGCACGACCCGGTGGCCTACAAGTTTCGCGATGTGGGCAACTACGTGCTCAATGGGGAATACCCAGCTCCGAGCCAGTATACCTAGACCTCTGGTTCGCCTGGAGCGCGATCGGGTGGCCTATCTGCGGATAGTCCACCCTTTTTGTTATTGGGAACAGACTTGACAAAGCTAATGCTATTCGCTTTTAGTAAATGGTGTTAGCTAATTGTCGAGGTTGTTGTGGGGCGTCCAGTCAAAGCAAAATCTCTGACCCAGCGGAATGTGATTGAAGCTGCGATCGCCTGCGTAGAGGCGGAGGGAGAGGCCGCCCTGGGAGTTAATCGCGTCGCGCGTGAGTTGGGTATTACGCCGCCCTCAATTTATAAGCATGTCGAGCATGGCGCGGCTCTGCGGCGGCTGGTGGCGCTGGAAATTTGGCGGCGGTTTTTGGCGCTGTGCTGTCAACCGATTGAGGGCATGGACGATTCGTCAGAACTGTTGAGAACAGTGGCCCACATCGCTCGACATTTTGCGCGATCGCACCCCGCCCTCTATGCCGTGATGACAGCTCTGCCCCTACAGCCCAGCGACCCCGACTGTGCCCCAATCGTCGAAGTTATCTTGACCTTCTATCAACGGGTGCTTCAGCCCTACAACTTAACTCGCCAAGAAACCATCCATGCCGTACGCATGTTAAATGCTGCATTTTATGGTTTCGTGGCCACAGAACAGGCCGGTTTGCTCACCCTAGATGCATCTACTGAGGAAAGCTATGACGTAATTCTAAATGCCTTGATCAACGCTATTCAATACATTCGACAACCAGCAGGTGAATGATGACCCTTGCTATGCCAGAAGATAAATATATTCAAGTTGATGGCATCAATACGCGCTACTGGGCTTTGGGTGAAATAGGTTCACCTGTGGTATTAATTCACGGGCAGGGTGGAGCCGTGGATTACTGGTACAAAAATGTTTTTGTCCTGGCGCAGCACCATCAGGTCTATGCCCTAGACTGGGTGGGTTCAGGCAAGACTGACAAGCCTGAAAAAACCTACACGGTCGATGATATCAGCCAGTTTATCCTTCACTTTGTAGAGGCTATGGGCCTATCAAAGGCGTCTTTAATTGCAGGATCTATTGGTGGTGCCATTGCCCTAAAAATCGCCCTAGCTGCGCCTGAGCGGATAGATAAGCTGGTTCTAATCGGAGCGGGCGGGCTGGGTCAGGAGGTCGCCCTGCCAGCAAGATTAACCTCCCTGCCACTGGTTGGAGAAGTGCTGAACCACCCCAGTCCTAGGGCCGCAAAATTTATGGTGCAGCAGTGTATTTATGATCCAGAGCCTTACCTGCATGACAAAGCTTTTATGGATCTGGTACTGCGGAATATGTCATCAGATATTTTGCAGTTTCAAACGCGCACTTTTCGCACTATGGGCAATGTCTTTGGCATAAAGCCAGACTTCTGGCGCTCTATTTGCGATCGCCTGGCCGAAATTCAGTCGCCTACATTAGTAATTTGGGGCCAGCAGGATCGGGCTTTTCCGGTTAGCCATGGGGAGCGGGCGGCGATCGCAATACCCAATGCCAAACTACAGGTGTTTGACTCATGTGGGCATTTGCCCTACCTCGAACATGCCGATGCGTTTAATCGTTTAGTAATTGAGTTTTTAGCCCATTGACATCGGCTACTAGGGGTGACATAGTGCAATGCCTCTATGCCAAATCTGTCCTAACCAGTGGACATTCGTAATATAGCGGTGGCCAGTTCGCTTAGGACATCGCTAACCGTCAATGGCGAAAACTCGGGCGGCGAACTGGCGTATAGCCATCGCTTCAGAAACTCTAGAATGTCCTAACCGTCCTGGCGATGGCTATAGATATTGAATTCTGACTTAAAGCAAAAACGCCCTCAGCACTCTCCTGAGGGCGTTTATCGCATTGAGTTGTCTCGGCAGAAATCACCCTAGAAAGTCAGGGTGGGCTGCGACAGGTGCGCCCAGGCCAGGGGCAGACAGGCCTGACAGATGGCCTCAATGTGGCGCTCGTCGGTGCCGCAGCAGCCTCCCATCACGTTGAGGTGGGTTAGCTTGGCCTTGAGGGCGCGGTACTGCTGGCCCAGTTCGGCGGGGTTGCCCGCGTCGAGTTCGGTGGCTTCGTCCAGCTCGGCGTGGCTTTTAGTAGAGGCATTGGCCCGCAGGCCGCGAATGCGCTCTAGCCAGGGGGCGTTGGCGGGCAGGGCCTCGGCAAAGTGGGTGGGGTGGGCGCAGTTGATCATGTAGTAGGCGGGGGCACGCTCCGTGGCGGCATCCACCTGCTCAATGGCTTTGCCCAGGGGTTGCCCGGTGGGCAAATGACCATCGGTTTCTACCGTGAAGGAAATCACCACGGGTATGCCGACGGCGCGGGCGGCCAAGGCAATGCCCTGGGCTTCTTCGACATAGTTCATGGTTATAGCGCTGACCAGGTCGGCCCCGGCCTCGCGCAGGCTATCGATCTGGGGTCGATGGTAGGCGGCGGCTTCCTCAGCGGTCATGGCGGCAGCGGGCACGTAGCCGTCGCCCCGTGGCCCCAGGCAGCCGCTGACGACGATGGGGGTCTGCGGGGTGGCGTGGGCCTGGCGCAGGTCTTGCAGCAGGGCGATCGCCTGCCGATTGATCTCGACCAAATCGGCGCTGGAGTAGCCCAGTTTGGCGGCCCAGTCGGGGTTGGCCCGCCAGGTAACGCTCTCTAGCACCAGGCCCACCTGGTAGGTTTGGGCGATCGCAATGTAGCTGCGAAAGTAGCGCTCTAGCGCCTGGTAGCCCGCCGCATTTGACAGCAGCGTAAAAGAAGCAAAGAGCGGCAGGTCAAACCCGTCGCGGAAAATGAGGGTGGTTTCGACGCCGCCGTCGGCGAGGAAGAGGCGATCGGAGAGTTGGGGGAGGGTGGGGGTGGGTGACATGAGAGAGCCTTTGATGGGTGGATGAGTGGATGAGTAGGCGCGTGGATGAGTAGGCGAGTGGATGGGTGGGTGGCGAAGCCTGTCCGAAGGAATTAGGGGAGGGGGAAAGGCTATTGGGGGGGCCGGAGCATGGGGAATAGGGGGGGTGAGGTACCGGCCTCGATGGTGCCTAGCAGCTCGAAGCCGTGGCGCTGGTAGAAGGGGATGTTGTCGGGCTTGGAAGATTCGACGTAGACGGGTAGCCGATCGCGGTCGCACCGCGCCAAAATCTCACCCATCAAAGCTGAGCCGTAGCCTTTGCGCTGGTGCATGGGTTCTATCGCCAGCAGCGAGAGATACCAGTGGGGCTGGTGGATGTGGTAGTGGTCCATTTGCTCTAGCACCGCAAACAGGTCGCCCAGCAGGGCTTCAGATACACTGTGCTGAAACAGCTCGATCAGGGCTTCTGCGTCAACCTCTACCCCCGGCGGCAGCCAGAAGGCAGCTCCGGCGTGGCCACTGGCAGCGTAGACGGTTTGTTGCTCAAAGGCTCGGCCCCCAAAGGCTTGAACGAACGCGGGAAAGTGAGTGAGGTACTGGTGGGAGTCGGGGTACATCCACCGCATGATGGGGTCGTCGGCAAAGGCTAGCACCAGGGCGGCAGTGAGTTGTTTCTGGTCGGCCTGGGTGGCCAGGCGAACGGCATTTGGCTTGGGCAGGGGCGATCGCTGGAGGGCCGAGGGCACCAGCGGCGAACTCGGCACTGTGGTTGTGGATAGTGGCATCAACGTAGGTTCCTTAGGACCATCGGTAAAGGCGGCCTGGCGCGGTTGCTCAGCCCTGAGGAAACAGCTTGGGGAATTGTTCGTGCTGGGGCTGTGGGCTGCTCTTGAGTCTCAAGGTAGAGAGCAGTCGGGAAGATGCCGGGAGGCAACTGAGAGAAAATCGGGAAGTTTTGGGGAGGGTCGTTGCGCTACGGGGGCGACCTGCCAAGGCTCAACAATTGCTCAACAATATTTAAGTAATCTCGCCCCCGCCCTTGGACTGCGGTAGCGTTGCAGTAGCCTTTTCCGATAGCAGCAGGCCACGGTGAGAATTCTGCTGGTCGAAGATGACAGTGTTTTGGCCGATCGGCTGGTCGATTGCTTAACCAGTCAGCGGTACGTGGTGGATGCGATCGCCGATGGCCAAACCGCCGAAAGCTATGCCCTAGCCACCGCCTACGATCTGATCATTACCGATGTCGGCCTGCCCGGCCTCGACGGCATTGCCCTCTGCGAACGGCTGCGCCACCAGGGCTGCAAAACCCCCATTTTGCTGATGACCGCCAAAGACGCCCCCGCCGAACGGGTGCGCGGGCTCGATGCCGGAGCCGACGACCACTTAATTAAACCCCTGAATCTGGATGAATTTTTGGCCCGGGTGCGGGCCCTGCTGCGCCGGGGCGAAGTGACTCCCGACACGCTGCTGGCGGTGGGGCCGCTGCGGCTAGACCCGGCTAGCTGCCAGGTCGCCTACAGCGACACGCCCCTCAAGCTCACCCCCAAGGAATACAGCCTGCTAGAGCTGTTTATGCGCCACCCCGAGCGGGTGTTTAGCCGCGCCCACCTGGTCGAGCACCTGTGGAGCTTCGACGATCCACCCCTGGAAGACAGCGTGAAAGCCCACATCAAAGGCCTGCGCCGCAAGCTCAAAGACGTCGGTGCCGCCGACTGGATCGAAAATGTCTACGGCATCGGCTACCGCTTCAGCCCCTACCTTCTTCCCCAATCCCAAACCCACACCCCTACTCCCCCTCTCTCCACCGCCTCATCCCCCTTATCTCCTCCACCTCCACTCTCCTCGCCCACCTACCCACCCACCCATCCACCCATCCACCTATCCACCCCTTCCCTAGAACAAGCCTTTCAACAATCCATGCAGGGCCTCTGGTCTAAATACCAGAACGTCATGACCCAGCGGTTGGCTGTTCTCAATCAAGCGGCCACTGCGATTCAGACCAACGCACTGACCTCGGACCTCCAGGCTGAAGCGGCCCAGGCGGCCCACAAACTGGCCGGGGTGTTGGGCATGTTCGATCGCGATGAAGGCACCACCCTGGCCCGCCAGCTTGAAACTCTGCTGGAGGGTGACACCTGGCAGGCCGTGCCTCCCCTGGTCGCTCAGCTGACCAGTAGCCTAAATTTGCAGCCTCCCACTAATTCTGAGGAACCGTCGGATGCCGATGTGTTGCTGCTGGTATCCAGCGATGTCGCCCTTGGACCCCAGATGCAGGAAATTGGTCAGGCGGCAGCCTATCGCTGGGTGCAGGTTCTTAGCCCCGACCAGGCCCAGAGCCAATTGCAGCATCACCGCGTGGTTGGGGTGGTGATTGACATTGCAGCGGCCTCTGAGTGGGCCTCTAGTCTGGCGTTTTTGCAGCATCTGGCGGCGCAGCCCAGGCCCGTGCCCGCCCTGGCGCTGATTGCCACCGACAGCCTGGTCGATCGGGTGGCCCTGGCCCGCACCGGCTTACAGCGGCTCTTGATCAAGCCCGTGACTCCGGCTCAGCTTTGGGAGGTGACTCACCAGGTCTTGCAGCGCCAACGGGCGACCACGGCCCAGGTGCTGGTGGTCGATGACGACCCCCTGGTGACTCAAGCCCTGCGGCCCCTGCTCGAACCCTGGGGCATGAGTGTCACCGGGTTAAACAATCCCCAGCAGTTTTGGCCGGTGCTGACGGCGACCGCCCCCGATTTGCTGATTTTGGATGTCGCCATGCCTCAGTTCAGCGGCATTGACCTGTGCCAGGCGGTGCGCACCGACCCCCACTGGCAAAACCTGCCGATTCTCTTTCTCACTGCTCACCGCGATGCCGACACGGTGCAGCAGGTGTTTCGGGCCGGGGCCGATGACTACATTTCAAAACCGATTGTGGGGCCAGAACTGCTGACCCGCGTGCTAAATCGGCTGGAGCGCAATCGGTTTTTGCAGGGGCTGGCCAAGCGCGATCGCGCCACCGGCCTGCCCAACTATCCCCACTCGCAGCGACAGCTAACCCAGCTGATTGAAACCGCGCACGCCCACAAAACACCGCTCTCGCTGGCGCTAATTCACCTCAGCGATCTGCGCCCCGTGACGGTGCAGTACGGCCCCGATGCCGGGCAGCGGCTGCTGCAAACCTGGGGCCAGTGTTTTCAGGCATTGCTGCCGAGGAACGAAACCCTGGGCTACTGGGATAACGGCGACTTTGTGATTGGCCTACCCGAGCTGACCACCGCCGAGGCCCACGATTACCTGGGGCCACTGCTGAGCGCCCTACGGCGGCAGATTGTGGCCCTGCCCACCGGGGAGAGAATTCAGCCTGACTTTGAGCTGGCTGTCGTTGGCTACCCAGAGGATGGGTTGAGCCTGCAGCGGCTCTACCAGAGCGCTGTGACCCAGGCGCAGCGATCGCAGGTGTCTGTAATTCACGGGCCTGCCGATTGACGGGGTAGGGAGTGCTTCTCTTCTCGATATCTTCTCGATTGAACCGTAGAGTGAAACTAATTTGGGCATCGCCCAACGCTAGGGAGGGCAGGGACTATGGGTGTTGACTTGGCCGCACGGGTGGACCAGCTACAGACCACCCTGAGCAAAATGGAGCTGGCCCTGGGGGCGATCGCCGATGCGATCGTGTGGACAGGCTGCGACAACCGGGTGCAGTGGTGCAATGCCGCCTTTGATCGCCTGGTCGATCGCGATCACACCAGCATTCTGAACCAGCCCTTGCCCCAGGTACTGCCGCTTCAGGTGCAGGGGCAGCCGCTCGCCCACTGCGACTATCCCTCCTACCAGGTGCTGACGGGCGACTACCAGACGGCCCAGTACGAGTTTGGCCAGGGCGAGCAGACCCGCTGCCTGGAGATTTCTGGCAGCCTAATTTACTTTGACGACGACCACTGCTCGGCGGTGATGGTGGTTCGCGATGTCACCGCCGCCAAGCGCCGGGGCGAGGAGCGCCAGCGCCACCTGTTTGCCCTCCAAGAGGCCGAGCACCGCTACCGATCGATGTTTGAGCACGCCCCCCTGGGCATTTACCAGACCCGGCTCGACGGCGTTTGCATTACCGTCAACCCGGCCCTGGTGGGGCTGCTGGGCTACGAGTCGCCCACGCAGTTTTTGGCCGATCCGGTGGGTATGGGGGGCGATCGCTACTGCCAGCCGGAAGCCTACCAAGCCCTGCACGATCGGCTCCAGCAGGGTGGGGTGGTGGCTGGGTTTGAAGCGGCGGTGTGGCGTCGCGACGGCCAGCCCGTGTGGATTTCGACCAGCGCTCGCTTGGTGCTCGATAGCGCTGGGCAGCCCGCCTACTACGAAGGTTTTGTGGAAGACAGCACCGAGCGCAAGCAGCGGGAAGCCGCTTTGCAGCTGATCGTCGAGGGCACGGCGGCCCAGACCGGCAATGCCTTTTTTGAATCCTGCGTCAGCTATATTGCCGACCTGCTGAGCGTGCAGTCGGTGATGATCACCGAGTATGCCAGTGAAGCCCGCGATCGCGTCCGCACCCTGGCCCTGTGGCTGGGGGGCCTGCAGCAAAACTTTGAGTTTGACCTGGCGGGCACCCCCTGCGAGCCGGTGCTGCAAGGGCAGATGGTGTACTACGAAAAAGAGCTGACCACGCTGTTTCCCTGGGATGGCATGCTGGTGGATGAGGGGCTGGAGAGCTACCTGGGCATTCCCCTGGTGGGGTCGGCGGGGGAGGTGATTGGCCACATCGCCGTTCTCGATACCCAGCCCATGGCAGCCAACCCCAGCCGGGAGCAGTTTTTGCAGATTTTTGCGGCCCGCGCTGGGGCTGAACTAGAGCGCCAGCACGCCGAGGCCGCCCTGCGCCAGCGAGAAGCCAAGTACCGGGCGATTTTTGAAAATTCCCAGGTGGGCATTGGCCGCACTCGGCTGTCAGACGGGCTGATTTTAGACGCCAACCAGCGGTTTGCCGACATCGTGGGCTACGGCTCGCCGACGGAGTTGATCGATCGGGTTTCGACCGCCGCGTTCTACGTGCAGTCGGGCGATCGCGATCGCATTCTCCAGGTGCTTTCCCAAAAGGGCGGCGTCCACCACGACTTTGAGCTGCAGCTGCGGCGGCGCGATGGCCGCGAGATCTGGGGCCTGCTGTCGCTGTGGCTGAATGCTGCCGAGGGCTACCTGGAGTTTGTGATTGCCGACCATACCGAGCGCCGCCAGCTCGAAGAAAGCCTGCGCCGCTCCGAGGCTTTTCTCAACATCGTGGTCGAAAACATCCCAATCACGGTGTTTGCCAAGAATATTCAGGACGACTATCGCTACGAGCTGATTAACCCCAACTGCGATCGCATCCTCGGCTTTTCTCACTACCAGGGCCTGGGCAAAAACGACTACGACCTGCTGCCCGCCCCCCTAGCCGAGCACTACCGCCGCCAGGACGAAGAGATTGTCGCCCAGGGGCAGACCGTCGAAAATTCTGAAGCCATCACCCAGCCCTATACCGGCGAAACTATCCACATTCGCAGCCTCAAGGTGCCCCTGTTTGACGACGACGGCCAGCCCACCTACCTGCTGGGCATTGGCGAAGACATCAGCGAGCGCAAACGCCAGGAAGAGGCCCTGCGGCTGATTGTCGAGGGCACCGCCGCCCAGACCGGGCAGGCCTTCTTTCACACCTGCGTGCGCTACCTGGCCCAGGTGCTCAACGTGCGCTACGCCTTTTTGTCTGAGTTTAACGGCGACGGCACCGCCACCACCCTGGCCTACTGGGAAGACGATGCGATCGCCGAAAACTTCACCTATGCCATCCCCGGCACCCCCTGTGCCGGGCTGACTCCCGATCAGCTGCTGATCTATCCCCGCCACGTCAAAACCCTGTTTCCCCACTCGCCCCGCCTTCAGCAAATGGAGGCCGAGGGCTACATGGGCGCGCCGCTGATGCACTCCAGCGGCCACATGCTGGGCCACCTGGCGGTGCTCAGCGCCACCCCCCTGACCGAAAACCCCGGCCAAGAGCTGATCCTGAAAATTTTTGCCGCCCGTGCCGGAGCCGAGCTAGAGCGCAAACAGGCCGAAGACACCTTTGCCAAAGCCTTTCGCTCTAGCCCCAGCCCAATCTCCATCACTACCCTGGCCGAGGGCCGCTTTGTGGAGGTCAACCCCAGCTACCTGCGCCTCACCGGCTACCGCCGCG
The DNA here is from genome assembly GCF_050565655.1 of Nodosilinea sp. AN01ver1. Lineage (NCBI taxonomy): Bacteria > Bacillati > Cyanobacteriota > Cyanophyceae > Nodosilineales > Nodosilineaceae > Nodosilinea > Nodosilinea sp. AN01ver1. Next base: position 77,837 of record NZ_JBNXVS010000023.1, read on the forward strand.
ACGACCTGATCGGCCAGCGGGTCACCGACCTCAACCTGGGCATCGACACCCCCACCTACGACCAGGGCATCGAAGACCTGATCCAGGCGGGAGTTTTGCACAACCGCGAAGTGGACCTGCGCATTCGCTCGGGCGAAACCCGCACCATTTTGCTCTCGGTAGAGCTGATCGAGCTTCAGGGCCAGCGCTGTGCCCTCAGCATCGCCAACGACATCACCGAGCGCAAACGCCTCGAAAACGAATTCATCTCCCTGGTCAGCCACGAGCTGCGCACCCCCATGACCGCCCTGATTGGCTCCCTCGATCTGGTGGCCGCCGGGCAGCTGGGCGACCTCAACCCCAGGGGGCAGCAGATGGTGCAGGTTGCCATCACCAACGCCGAGCGGCTGATTCGCCTGGTCAACGACATCCTCGACCTGGAGCGCATGAAGTCAGGCCAGCTGACGCTCCATAAAACCCACTGCAGCCTGGCTGATCTGCTCGACCAGGCGACCTGCGCCATGCAGGCCATGTCTGATCAGGCCCAAATTACCCTGGTGGTCGAGTCGCTGCCGTTAAGGGTGTGGGTAGACGGCGATCGCATGCAGCAGTTGCTCACCAACCTGCTCAGCAACGCCATCAAGTTTTCGCCCCCCGGCGGTACCGTCTGGCTTCATGCGCGAGTGGGAGCGTGGGAGTGTGGGAGTGTGGGAGTGTGGGAGCGTGATGGCGATCATAAGGCTTGTAATGACTTATCCACCCGCCTACCCGCCTACCCATCCACCCGCCTACCCCTCCACCCATCCACCCCCTCACTCCCCGCCCTCCACCTCTCCATCACCGACCAGGGGCGCGGTATTCCCGCCGACAAGCTTGATCTAATCTTCGAGCGCTTCCAGCAAATCGACGCCTCCGACGCCCGCGCCAAAGGCGGCACCGGGTTAGGCCTCGCCATCTGTCGCCAGATCGTTCGCCAGCACGGCGGCGATATCTGGGCCGAAAGCACCCCCGGCCAGGGCAGCACCTTCCACGTCCTCCTCCCCCTAGCCCCCGGTTCTGGCTAATTGACCCCCGGTTGCCAGGGCAAACGCCGTTTGCCCCTACTCCCTTTCTCCCTACGGGAGACGCTAGCGCGTTGGCGAAGCCTGTTCACAGGACAAACGACTCCGCTCCCCCTTTCTCCCTGCGGGAGACGCTAGCGCGTTGGCGAAGCCTGTCCATAGGACAAACGACTCCGCTCCCCTTTCTCCCTGCGGGAGACGCTAGCGCGAACGACTCCGCTCCCCTTTCTCCCTGCGGGAGACGCTAGCGCGAACGACTCCGCTCAGGGACCATTACCCGCCTACCCACTACCCCATGCCCAAATCCATTCTCATTGTTGACGACGAAGCCGACGTGCGCGCTGTTATTCAGCTGGGTTTAGAGATGGCCACCGATTGGCAAATCCTCTCTGCTAGCTCCGGTGCCGAGGCGCTAGTCACCGCCGCCGATCGCTGTCCCGATGCCATTCTGCTCGACCTGATGATGCCGGATATGGATGGTCGCGCTACCCTTCAGCAGCTCAAGGCTAACCCCACGACCGAAGGCATTCCGGTAATTTTGGTCACGGCCAAGGCTCAGGCGTTTCAGCAGGCCAATGAGCCTGATCTGGCGGTGGCAGCGGTACTGGCCAAGCCGTTTCGACCCCTGAAGCTGGCGGCGGAGATCAGCGGCATTTTGGGATGGTGAAGACGGATGGATGGGTAGGCGGGTGGATGGGTAGGTGAGGGGGAGTATAGCGTTAGCTTTTGGGGGGCGGTGGGTGCTGCTGGGCCGTACCAGCGTTGGGCTGCTCCCAAAGTCGCCGTGGCTGCCTGAGTCGATCTTGGATTTTGGATTGGGCTTCCTGTCTTGGGGAGAGAGCCCTGATTGGAGGTTAACTACCTCTCCAAAATCGCCAATCCAAAATCCAAAATTCCCTAGATGCCGCTGACGTAGTAGTCGCGGGTGCCCTTGGCGTTGAGGGCGTCGCCCAGGCGCTCCAGGGCATGTACGTAGGCGGCTGTGCGGGGGCGGATATCGAGATCCTGGGCAATTTTCCAGATCTGTTCGCCCTCAGCCACCATCATCGCCTTCAGCCGGGTGTTGACATCTTCGATCGACCAGTAGAGGCCGCTGCGGTTTTGCACCCACTCGAAGTAGCTCACCGTGACCCCGCCCGCGTTTACCAAAATGTCAGGGAAAACGTAAATGCCTTTGGCCGCTAGCCGGTCGTCGGCTTCGGAGGTGGTGGGGCCGTTGGCCACCTCAAAGATGTAGCGAGCCCGAATGGCGTCAGCATTCTCTGCGGTAATCTGGTTCTCCAGCGCCGCTGGAATCAAAACATCCACATCCAGCTCTAGCAGTTCTGCGTTGGTAATCGTGGTGTGATCATTGATGTCGCTGCACACGGTGCCCTCGCAGTACACCGCCTTGAGGCTGCGGGTCGAGGCCTTAAACTGCTGAATGCTGGGAATATCCAGTCCGCCGGGCGCATAGACCCCACCCTGGGAATCGCTTACCGCCACAACTTTGTACCCCGCGTCAAACAGCAGGCGAGCGATCACGCTGCCCGCGTTGCCAAACCCCTGCACCGCTACGGTAGTCGTCTGAGGTGACTGGCCAAACCGGGCCATCATCGCCTGCAACACGTAGAACGCGCCGGTACCGGTGGCGGTATCGCGCCCCTGGCTGCCGCCCATGCTGAGGGGCTTGCCGGTAATCACCGCCGGGCTGAGCTTGCGGCGAATGATGCTGTACTGGTCCATCATCCAGCCCATGATCATGGGGTTGGTGTAGACATCGGGGGCGGGAATATCGACATCGGGGCCAATAAAATTGGCGATCGCGTCAATATATCCCCGGCTCAGGCGCTCTAGCTCAAACTTCGATAGCTCCTTGGGGTTTACCGTCACGCCGCCCTTGGCCCCGCCCAGGGGCAAATTCAGCGCCGCGCACTTAAACGTCATCCAAAATGCCAGCGACTGCACCTCGTCGAGGTTGACATCGGGGTGAAAGCGAATGCCGCCCTTGGTGGGGCCACGGGTGTCGTCGTAGCGCACCCGGTAGCCCTGAAACACCTTTAGAGTACCGTTATCCATCCGTACCGGAATCGACACCGTGAGGCTGGCCTTGGGGTAGCGCAACCGTTCAGACGCATCCTCAGAAATCGAAACGTACTTGAGCGCTCGCTCTAGACGACGGTTGGCATCGGACAAAATAGAGGTGGCCATAGACGAACACCAGGGGTGAAGGAATGTGTGGAGCAGCGAATTTCACCGCTGCTATTAAGGTTCCGCCAGGTCGAATCGGCTCAGCCAAAAAGCAATATTTTGTATTGAAAGCTACCGTTTAACTCTCGCGCCCGCTTTCCGGAACGTTCAAAATGCAAAATGCAAAGTTCAAAATTTTGAATTTTCAATTTTGAACTTTGCATTCATCCATCCCCACCCTGCGGGAAGCCACTCCGCATCAACATCCACCCATCTACCCATGCATCCCCTTTCTCCCTATGGGAGACGCTAGCGCGTTGGCGAAGCCTGTCCACAGGACAAACGACTCCGCTCCCCCCTTCGACTCCGCTCCCCCTTCGACTCCGCTCAGGGACCGCCACTAACCCATCTACCCATCTACCCATCTACCCCTAGCCGCCTCTCCTCCCGCAGCAGTGTTGTCAGGTTCTGTGCCGTTATTGGTCTAGAGAAAAGATAGCCCTGGCCGTAGCTGTAGTTCAGCCCCAGCATGAGGTCGCGCTGGCCGGCATGCTCAATGCCTTCGGCCACCAGGTCAAAATTAATGCCGTCTGCCAGATTGGCGATCGCCCGACAGATTGCCACTTTCTCCAAATTTTGTGCGTTGGCAGGAATAAAGTAGCGATCGACTTTGACCTCATCGAAGCGAAACTGCAACAGCTGGGCCAGCCCCGACTGGCCCATGCCAAAGTCGTCGACCTTGAGCCGCAGCGCCATATCGCGCAGCTCTTGCAGGCTTTGCAGGTAGCGCTCCAGGTTGTTGTAGATGCCCCGCTCCGTGATTTCAATGCCGAAGTGGTGGGTGGCAATACCCGCCCCCGCCACCCGCTGCATAATGCGGTCTAAGAAGTCGTCGTCTTCTAGCTCCAGCGGGCTGATGTTGACGGAGAGGTTGAACTGGGTCGAGATCTCCTGCCACTGGGCCAGCTGCTCTAGGGCGTGGCAGAGCACCCAGTCGCTAATGCGGTGCACCAGCCCCGTCGCCTCGGCCACCGGAATAAACTCCGACGGCGACACCCGGCCCAGGCGGGCAGAATCCCACCGGATCAGGGCTTCGGCCCCGACAATAGCGCCGGTTTGCAGACAGCAGATGGGCTGGTAGGCCAGCCAAAACTCTAGCTCGCTGCTGCGCTGCGCCAGGTAGGCTTCGAGGGTGATCTGGCGCAGCCGCCGTCGAGCCAGGGCGCTATTCCACACCTGAATGCGGTGCTGGGGCAGGTTAGAGCGGCGGTTGCGTTTGGCCTCGCGTAGGGCGGTTTCGGCGGCCTGTAGCAGCCGGTTGATGGGCACATCTTCTTGAAACGCGTCGATGGTGCCGCTGGCCGCGCCAATGGAGGCGCTAAGATTGGCTCCCTCAATTTCTATGGCGAGAATATCGCTCAGCACATCTTCGGCGATCGCCGCCGGGGTAGGGCAAGCTGCGGGGGATGCGGCATCGGGGGCGGGCAGCAGCAGCAAAAACTCGTCACCGCCGTTGCGTACGGCAATGCCGTCGTAGCGCTGGGCCTGGTCTTGCAGCACCTCAGCCACAGCCTTCAGCAGCTCATCCCCCAAAAAATGACCCCGCTGGTCGTTGATCAGCTTAAAGCGATCGAGGTCAATAAACAGGCAGACCTCCCAGTCATCCAGCTCCATCTCCAGCACCCGGCGGTTGTAGAGGCCGGTCAGGGGGTCGTGAATCATGCCGCTGACCTCGGCAAAGGTCATATAGAGCAGCTGGGGCGATAGGGGGGTCACCAGGGTCATATACCAGCCAGAAATTTCGCCCTTGTACTGGTACTCCAGTCGGTTGGGTTCGCCAGAGTCGAGGGCTGCAAAGTAGAGGTCAATGAGCGGCACCTCGTAGGGGTAAACCTGCTGGCGGTGAAAGGGCATCTTTTCGCAGAGGCGATCGCCCGGCTGGAGCAAATTTTGGGTCATGGCCGTGGCCGCTGGGTTGAGCTTGAGCACCTTGAGGTCGTCACCCATGCGCTCGCACAGCACTTTGCCGGTGAGGGCCTGCTCCCAGGTCGCCTCTAGCAGGCTAAAGGTTTCGCCCAGGTAGCGCAGACGTGTTTGACTGCGCAGTAAGGCCACCACCGCCGCCCACGATATGCCCGCCGTTACCCAATGCCAGAGGGCGCTGTGCAGGTGCAGGGCACTCAGGGTATGCCCTATGCCGCAGCTAAAAATAAAGAGTGTCGCCAGCAGCAGGTTGAGCCAAATGTCTCGCTTGGTGGTGCGCAACAGCGGCAGCAGCGTGAGGGGAATGACAAAATACGCCGCCGCGATCGCCCCATTGGCCGCAATCTCCATGTTTGACTCGCTCCTACAACATGCCCCTGCCTGCTCTTAGCCTAGGCCTGTAAATGGCCAATCAGACGTAAACGTTCAATTATTAACTACCAGCGATTTAATTCAGTACCGAAAAATCACCAATTGTATAGAAGGCCACACCGCCGGAATGGCTGCTGCCAAGTGCAACAGCCCATTGCGAAGCACAACAAAATTTATCGGGGCGTAAAGGTTCAGCTAGAACAGTAGCGGTTGGGGTGGGCTTCTCAGAAAATGGTGAGATGTGCCAGCAACCTCAGCCGTTTGGCCTAGGTTGCCCAGCCTTTGTTATATAAGGACAACTGCTATGACAACTCCCAAAGAAGTATTTGAGCACCTGAAGCAGCTGGAAGAAGTTGATACGGTGCAAAGCGCCCTATACCGCGAAGAGGCCCAGGAGATACTGGCCGACGATACCGTTAGTCTTAAATGGCGACGCGCGATCGCCGATCGCCTCAACCAGGCCAACCACGACCTGGCCCTGCACACCGTTGCCCCCGAGGAAAGCTATTAAGCCGATACAGCACGGGCTTTCTCCCTTTGGAGACGGGCTTCGACTCCGCTCAGCTACCGGTGGCTGAGCGGAGTCGAAGCCCGTCGTTAACCTTAGGTCTCAGGTTTGATGTCACTTTGAACTTTAAACCCATTCGGTTGGCCTAGCCCAAATCACTACTTACCGCCAGCCACTCCTGGGAACTGGGAACTAGGCTATTCGAGGCCACAGCCAGACCGCCGTCTAAACCCTGGGGCAGTCCGCCTGTCTGGGCTGCCGCGCCCAACGCAGGCAGCATCGCATCCCCAGCCTCTAAATAGCCGGCCTCCGCCAGAGTGACCTGGAAGACATCCGACAACAGGTCGTGTACCCGCGTCGTGGGGTGCTGCTGATCCCACCAAAAGAAGCCGGGGTTTTGCAGCTCGATCTGCTCTATTAGAGGGTCGCTGACGTTCGTGAAACCAAACTCAGCGGGGGCACCGAGAATCTCGGTGGTGAGGCCAAAGATATCGACCGGAATAATGTCAATGGCCAGCTGCGGATTTTGCTCCAGGGCGGTGAGGGCATTGGCTAAACCGGCATTAAAGGCGCTGCTCAGCATCGTGGCCGCGGCACTGTTGCCCTCGTCGGCCGCGCGAGGGGTGAGGCCCAGGTTGGGCAGGTTGGGCACCAAAAAGGTATCGGCCCCGCGCTGAGCCAGGGTGGTGATGGTTGTGGCCACATTCTGCACGGCATTCGCCAAAAAAGCCGGAATGGCGGCGGGGTCGCTGGGCAGGTTAAACAGATCGTTGGCCCCGGCCCAGATTACGTAGAGGCCATCGGGGTTGGCGGGGGCATTGCCCAAAGCGCCCAGGTAGCTATCCAATTCGTCGAGCAGGCCCGGTAAGTTTTGCTCGGTGCCCGTCAGCAGGCTGATTAGCGGGTCAAGGCCGTTGTCGCGGCCCGTGGTTGCCCCGCCGACGGCAAAGTTTTGCACCTGGCTGGCCTCAAAGCCGAGGTCATCGGCTAAATAATCGACCCAAATACCGCCGTTGGTAAACTGCCCCTCAAAGTAGGGAAACGGCGGGAAAAAACCCGTTAGCTCAAACAGATTGCCGGGGTCAGACAGGCTGTCGCCAAAAACGGTCAGCCCGTTGAAACTGGGCACCAGCGCCTGGGTATAAAAGCTCTCAGGCGTAAGGCGGCTGGCATCGACATTGAGCAGCACCACGCTGGGTTCCGCCTGGCCCAGGTAGCGAATTGTGGTATCGGCCCCCTGCTGGGCGATCGCAATTTGCCCAAAGCTCAGGCCGCCCTCCAGACGCAGGCGATCGCTCCCCGGAGCAAAGTCCACAATCGTATCAATGCGGCCATCGTTTTTGAGCACAAAGGTGGTTTGCCCCAGCCCGCCGATCAGCTGGTTGCGGCCCGGCCCACCGTCGAGAACGCTGTCGCCAAAGCCGCCCACCAGCCAGTCGTTACCCCCAGCCCCAAACAGCTCGTTGTGGCCCCAGAGACCGGCTAAGATTTCGTTTTCTGGCCCACCGTTGATCACATCATCGCCAAAACCACCCAGCAAAACGGTGCTGTCAAAAATATTGATCGGTCCGAAAATAGCCGCGAGTGAACTTGAAAAAGGCGACAAAAGCGATGCCATAACGCCTCCCGGCAGAAAATTAGGTGAAAAAAAGAACTATGGACAGAATAACGGACCGGATTTGACGCCTGGCTCACACCTTGGGCTGACTCAGCACCACATTCACCCCCAGCAAAATTAGCCCCATGCTGGCCACCATTGCCCCGGTCAGCGGCTCGCGAAAAAATAGCCAGGCCAGCGCCGCCACAAAGATCGGCACCAGACTATAGACCACGCTGGCGGTGCGAGTGGGGCCAACTTGCTGAATGCTGAGGTTAAACAGCAGGTAGGCCACCCCCGAAGCCGCCACGCCCATGTACACAATGGCGAGTAGCGAGTTCCAGGAGATGAGGGTGAGCTGCTGCCACCAGCGCTCGGCGGCAGCCAGCACCAGCAGCTGCCCCACCCCTGCCACCGCCGCGTAAAAGGTAATCGTTAGCCCTGAGTAGCGCTGGCTCAGCTGTTTAATAATCAGCGAGTACACCACCCAGCACAGCACGGCGCACAGCATCAGCCCATCGCCCCGGTTTAGCTCCAGGGCTAAGAGGTTGGCCAGATTGCCCCGCGTCAGCAGCGTCAGCACCCCCAGCAGGGCCAGCACAATGCCGCCGTACTGGCGGCGAGTCAGCCGTTCGCCAATAAATAGAGCCGCCATCACCCCCGTCACCACCGGATTAAAGGCGTTGATGATGGCGGTGTTGGCCGTGGCCGTGTAGCGCAGGCTGCTAAAGAAAAAATAGTGGTAGCCCACCACCCCAAACAGGCCCAAAAGCACCATCGCGCCCCAGTCCGATCGCGCCACCGTCAGAGCCTTGGCAGGCTGAGCGCTACGGCTAATTAATAGCCCCAGCACCGCCATCGCAATCATGTAGCGCAGCAGAGATGTCGTCAGCGGCCCCAGCTCTACCGTGGTGTACTTGCCCGCCACAAAGCTGCCCGCAAACAAAAAACTGGTGAGCACAGGCAGCAAAACCTTAAGGCCGGGCAATAAAGACATAGCGAGTACCGCTGCGCGGAGTTCAAAATGAAAAGTGCAAAATAAAAAATCGCTTTTAACCTAATTCTGACAGCGATCGCCCCCACCCCTTCGACTCCGCTCCCTTCGACTCCGCTCCCTTCGACTCCGCTCCCTTCGACTCCGCTCAGGGACAGTCATCTGTCCACCCATCCACCCATCCACCCATCCACTCATCCACCCAGTTCGGGAACCCGTACAGCTCTCGGCGTTGCGATCGCCCCCCTTTCCGCCGTAGATTAGCACTCGGAGCTTGCGAGTGCTAAGCTCTTTATCTGTGTGGTGCGCCTGTATCTCGTAGGGTACGTGCTTCAGGCGCTGTCTTAATAGCAAATCCGGAGAAGCATTGTATGGCAGCTATCACTTTGGCGGCATCTAGCGTTAAGCCCCTAGCCGATCGAGTTTTGATTAAAGTAAGTGCGTCCGAAGAGACCACCGCTGGCGGCATTCTGCTACCTGACACCGCCAAGGAAAAGCCTCAGGTGGGCGAGATTACCGCTGTAGGCCCCGGCAAAGCCGACGACAAGGGCAGCCGTCAGGCCATGGAAGTCAAAGTTGGCGACAAGGTGCTCTATTCCAAGTATGCCGGTACCGACATCAAGCTGGGCGGCGACGAGTTTGTGCTGCTGTCTGAGAAAGACATCCTCGCCGTCCTCGGCTAAACCCAACTTAGCTCGGTAGCTGAGCGAAGTCGAAGCTCGGTAGCTGAGCGAAGTCGAAGCTCGGATTTTGGCCGCGTAGGGTGGGCACTGCCCACCACTGACCACGCTGATTTAGTTGGGTTTCGCTACCGCTTTACCCAACCTACAAGACGCCAGAATCCCTTTTCGCTGCCTTGTGACCGACACGTTTCTGTTCACTCCTTATCTTCTTCTCGGAGAAATTCGATTTTATGGCTAAGCGCATTGTTTACAACGAAAACGCCCGTCGCGCCCTCGAAAAGGGTATGGATACCCTGGCTGAAGCCGTTGCCGTAACCCTTGGCCCCAAAGGCCGCAACGTGGTGCTGGAGAAAAAGTTCGGCGCACCCCAGATCGTTAATGACGGCGTTACCATCGCCAAAGAAATTGAGCTCGAAGACAACATCGAGAACACCGGCGTTGCCCTGATTCGTCAGGCCGCCTCTAAGACCAACGACGCCGCTGGCGACGGTACCACCACTGCTACCGTGCTGGCCCACGCGATCGTCAAAGAAGGTCTGCGCAACGTCGCCGCTGGTGCCAACGCCATCTCCCTCAAGCGCGGCATCGACAAAGCCACCGCCTACCTGGTCGACAAAATTGCCGAGCACGCCCGCCCCGTTGGCGACTCCAAGTCGATCGCCCAGGTGGGTTCTATCTCTGCCGGTAACGACGAAGAAGTCGGTGCCATGATCGCCGAAGCCATGGAGAAAGTGGGCCGCGAGGGCGTCATTTCCCTGGAAGAAGGCAAGTCGATGACCACCGAACTGGAGGTCACCGAGGGCATGCGCTTTGACAAGGGCTATGTCTCTCCCTACTTTGTCACCGACACCGAGCGCATGGAAGCGGTGCTGGATGAGCCCTACATTCTGATCACCGACAAGAAAATTGCCCTGGTGCAGGACCTGGTGCCCGTGCTGGAGCAGGTTGCCCGCTCTGGCCGTCCGCTGATCATCATCGCCGAAGACATTGAGAAAGAGGCCCTGGCTACCCTGGTGGTCAACCGTCTGCGCGGCGTGCTGAATGTGGCCGCTGTGAAAGCGCCTGGGTTCGGCGATCGCCGTAAGGCCATGCTCGAAGACATCGCTGTGCTGACTGGCGGTCAGGTGATCTCCGAAGACACCGGCCTCAAGCTGGAGAACACCAAGCTCGACATGCTGGGTCAGGCTCGCCGCCTCACCATCACCAAAGACAACACCACCATCGTCGCCGAAGGCAACGAGAAGGATGTTAAGGCCCGCTGCGAGCAGATTCGTCGTCAGATCGAAGAAACCGACTCGACCTACGACAAAGAGAAGCTGCAGGAGCGCCTGGCCAAGCTCTCTGGCGGTGTGGCCGTGATCAAAGTCGGGGCCGCCACCGAAACCGAGATGAAGGACCGCAAGCTGCGCCTCGAAGACGCCATCAACGCCACCAAAGCGGCGGTTGAAGAGGGCATTGTTCCCGGCGGTGGTACCACCCTGGCCCACCTGGTGCCCGACCTCACCACCTGGCTAGAGGCCAATCTCACCGCTGAAGAGCACACGGGTGCTGCGATCGTGGCCCGCGCCCTGGCTGCTCCTCTAATGCGCATCGCTCAAAACGCTGGCCAAAACGGGGCGGTCATTGCCGAGCGCGTCAAAGAGAAGGACTTCAACGTTGGCTATAACGCCGCCAACGGCGAGTTCGTCGATATGTTCGATGCTGGTATCGTTGACCCCGCCAAGGTGACCCGTTCTGCCTTGCAGAATGCGGCCTCCATCGCTGGCATGGTGCTGACTACCGAGTGCATTGTCGTCGATATGCCCGAACCCAAAGAGGGTGCCCCCGCAGGTGCCGGCATGGGCGGCGACTTTGACTACTAAGCGATCGCCGACGCTTTCTAACGAAAGCTAAGGTTAATTAGCAAAAAGCCGTCCTGAATCAGGGCGGCTTTTTTAGTATGTTTAGCGGAAGTTACAGACGGTTCCAGCCCACAGGTTCTCAATGGTGGCATCGGGTTCGGCAGAGCTGAGAATGCCAAACAGGTCGCCAGTCGAAAACTCTGTGCCCAGGGAACTCTCAGTCACCTCAATGGTGTAAGCCGCTTCTAGCTCACCCCGCGTTGAGCCGACGCCCACTCCGGCAATGGTGGTTAAATCGGCATCGGTGCTGGGACTTGCTGACCAGCCGATAAACTCGCCGTCGGCGGCGTGTACAGACAGACCGTTGGGCCACTGGGTAATCATCTGCGGGCCGGAACCGCATTCGGTGTTCTCTCCCGACTCTACAGGCTCTCCCAGCAGCTCGGTAAGGGCGTTTTCGACCACGGCTATCTCGGTGCCGAAGGCGAGGGTATCGGTTGAGCCGCTCTGGTCGCCCACCAGCTGTAGCCCTTCGCCCGAGAGCGCCAGGAGAGACTCGGTATCTTCAACTGGGTCAACCGGGGCGGGGGCAGCGGTGGTTGGCTCGGTGCCGTTGACGTCGGCGGTATCTGGCGTGCGGGTGCAGGCAGCCGTAGTCAGCAGCAGGGTTAGCCCCAGGGGCAGCAGCGCAGAAAGACGGAAAAGTTGTTGAGGCATGCAAAAAGGTCGCTAACGATACAAAAGCTAGTCCATCCAGACTACGGCAAATTCTGGCGATCGCATGGCCGCTGCTCATTTCTTTAGGCTTGCAACCCTAGCTACACCTCATTGTCGAGACTGCAATACTCCTCTAAAGCTGGAGCCTACAATCCGGGGCTGCCCGTCCTGCATTTGCACCGTGAACGATCGCTCTTCTCGCTGGGTCGAGCCATCGGGGTAAACGTAGGTGTTCTCGCCCACCAGCTCGACGGTATCGGCGGTTTGCCCGGTCACCCGCAGGTTTTCAACCGAGACGCGATCGAACTGGGCGAAAAAGCCGGGGTCAAACTGCTGCGCCAGAGAGCCGCCAAACTGCGATCGCGCCGCATCCCATGATTTGCTAGACACGTAGCTATACAAGCTGCCCACGGTTGCCTGAGCCGCCCCGGTCGTCAGCTCACCCCCCGACTCTGGAGGCGCAGGGACATCTTCAGCGGCTTCGGAAGATTCAGCGGCGACGGGCTCCGGCGGCGTGGGTGCCTCAGGCTCCGGCGAGGCGGGTTCCTCTGGTTCAACCGCAGCGGGTTCAGCTACCGGGTCGGTCCCCTCATCACCCTCATCACCCTCATTACCCGCATCGGTAGGTGTCGTTGCGGTCTCCGGCTCATTGTCGATCGCAGCCGGGTCTGTGGGAGTTGTTGCGACTGCGGGGGTTTCAGCATCGGGTGAGGACGCCGATCGCCACATCTGCCAGCCCAGCAGGGCCGCGATCGCCACGCCAGCCCCCGCCACCAGCGGCAGCCACAGCGGTAGAGCAGTCTTTGGCCGCCGAGCGGTCGCCTGGGGGGCTGTCGCCTGGGGAGTCGTGAGCTGAGTGCGCTCGCGACGACGCCCGACCGCCACAGTGGGGACGGTAGTCCGGGGAGTCTGACCGGGGGATGAAGCCGCCGCTGGAACGTACCGCCTTAGCTGGGGCGGCAAGCCTCGCAGCGCCGCCAGAGCCTCAGCGGCGGTGGTGTAGCGGGTGCGAAAGTCGTAGCGCACCATGGTATCCAACACTTCCAGCAGGGCCGGATCGGCCTTGGGCGCATAATGCTGCCACTCCAGCTCGCCGCTGTGGGGGTCGGGGTGCAGCTCAGTGGGGGGGTACCCGGTCAGGGCCTGAATGCCCAAGATGCCGACCGCGTAGATATCGCTGCTAAACTGGGGCCGCCCGGCCACCTGCTCGCTGGGCATATATCCCTGGGTGCCGATCGAAATGGTGTGGCTGAGATGCGATCGCAGGGCCGTGGCCTGGTTGCTGACCTGCTTGACCGCGCCAAAATCAATTAGCACGATGCGCTTATCACTGGCACGGCGAATCAAATTTGAGGGCTTGATATCGCGGTGAATCACGCCGTGGCTGTGCACAAAAGCCAAAATCCCCAGCAGATCGCCCAGAAAGGTGACCACCTGGGCCTCATTCCAGGGCGTGCCCAACTCGTCGGCCAGGGAATGACCTTCGATGTATTCCTGGGCCAGGTAAAATTCCTGGTCTTCCTCAAAGTGGGCCAGCAGCCCCGGAATCTGCGGATGCGACCCCAGCTTATAGAGGGTCTGGGCCTCGGTGTCGAACAGTCGCCGCGCCGTTTGCAGTTCTTCGGCGCTGCTGACCTGGGGCTTGAGCTGCTTTACCACGCAGATCGGGTGCCCCGGCAGGTGCAGATCTTGGGCGCTAAAGGTTTGCCCAAAGCCCCCCGAGCCCAGGGGCTGCACGATGTGGTAGCGACCCCCCAGCGGTCTTGACTCGGGTTGAGAGTTGGGAAACGAAGCGGTCATAGCCATCGGCAAAAGTAGTCAATCTATGAACTATAGACGGTACTGAGTAGATGCCGGTAACCCCCTTAGGGTTAGCGCTCAGCGGCATACCCGAAACAGGGGAAACCCTGGCCAAGCTTTATGCTGACTGCTGAGGCCATCAATAGGTTCCTGGGGGTGGAAATACTGGGCCTGGGGTGAATGGGAAGGGGGCGATGATGAAAAGCGCGATCGCGGCAGGCAGCTCAATTCGTAATTCTTGTTCTTGCCTGGGATGAGGGTGGACATTGCCCACCCTACAGGGCGCTAGGGATCTTTGCCCTGTAGGGGGGGCAAGGGCCGAAACGGGTGGACTGTCTACACCACCTCCTTCAGGTGTTCCGCCAGACGAATCGCTAGGGCGGCCAGAGTCAGCGTCGGGTTGGCCGCTGGCGACGACGGAAACACTGACAGATCGCAGGCGTAGAGGTTGTCGTAGGCCAAAAACTTGAGGTTGGTATCGACCACGCCATCGTTGAGCGACTGGCCATCGTCGGTTTCGCCGCTCATGCGCAGGCTGCCGACCTCGTGGGCGACGCCGCCCAGGCCCGCTCCCTTGAGGCTGAGGTCGTTGTTGACCAGGGGTTGCCCGCCCAGGGCGGCGATCAGCTGGTCTTTAATCGCGTTCATTTCGCCGTAGTACTGGCCGCCGAGGGGGCTGGGCTGCATTTGCACCACGGGCTTGGCGTAGGCGGGGCCAAACTGCTGCACAGTGTTTTGCTCAATCAGCGGGGCATCCATCAAAAACACGATTTCGCAGAGCATGACGTTGCCTTTTTCGCGACGGTGGCGATCGAGCAGGTCGAGATCGACGTAGCGGCCCTGGTTAAAGTCGGCCCCAAACTCCAGCACAATGTTGTAAGGCCGAGCCTTGCCGTCGTTGGGCTGCAGCAGCACTTTGCTGGTGCTGTTGGGGTCGTAGAGGTCGGCGGTGACGGGCAGGGCAAAGTGGGTGAAGTAGATGGGGTGGTCGGTAATGCCGACGCCAATTTTGTTGCTGGGGTCTGTCAACCCGCTGAGCTGGGCAATTTTGGCGCTCTCGACGGTGCCCGCCGCCAGCACCATCGCCTTGGCCTGGTAGCTGCGCTCCTGCTGGGCGATCAGGTCGTAGGCCACCACGCGAGTAGCCCGGTTGCCCTGGGTTTCGACCCGGCTGACGGGGTGGTTGAGGTTGATGAACAGGTGCTGGTTGCCCTGGGGGCCGTTGGTCAGCATCGACTCGGTGAGCAGGTCGGCGGTCGAAAACATGCCGGTGGGCACTGTGCTGAGATCTTGAGGGTTGGAGTACTGCACCGCCATCGGGGCATCAAAGGCGGTGAACTCGGCCAGGTTTTGGC
>NZ_JBNXVS010000024.1:0-89060 GCF_050565655.1 Nodosilinea sp. AN01ver1
TATCGAGATCCACCGATGGGGTAGTCATGACCTGCCGAAGTTCATGCGATTCAGGTGCCGAGGTTCATGCGATTCACCTGCCGAAGTTGGCGCGATTCAGGTGCCGAAGTTCGTGCGATTTTGCAAGTTCAAGCCAACAGCTTTGGCTGCATCCGTCAGGGCTGTTTGCGTGTGAACAAGCCACAGTAGATGCCAACGTCGAGACTCGACCGGGTCTTGGCTGGCACGATATCGCCCTTTGAGTTCGTCGGCTGAAAAATGAGGTTCGAGATGGAGGGGTCTAGGCATTCCTTAACCCTGTACTATTTCGGGGGTATACAGGTCGGATTTGGTATTGTTCGTTCATACAAATCGGCCACTATCAAACGCATCAACATCCTGCGCGATGCAGCGGGCACACCCGTTTGGCAGCGCAACTATTATGACCACATTGTTCGAGACGAGCGATCGCTCCAGCACATACGCCACTACATCACCACCAATCCCCTAGCCTGGGCCAACAACCAGCTGCATCCCTGCAACCCATCGAAATGGTGATAGGTGCCTCAGCCACGATGGAGGATTACTGATTTTGACAATCCCACTCCCCTACTTACTCTCCCCAGGCTCCACCCAGCGCCCGTCGGCCTTGATCAGGTTGATCAACTCCGCCACGCCCTGGTCTTCCGGCACCTTTTTAATCTCATCTCGGCCCCGGTACAGCGAGATATAGCCGGGGGTCTTACCCACGTAGCCGTAGTCGGCATCCGCCATTTCGCCAGGGCCGTTGACGATGCAGCCCATCACCGCAATATCGAGCCCGGTCAGGTGCTTGGTGGCCTCGCGCACCTCGTGCAGCACGTCTTCGAGGTTAAACAGCGTGCGACCGCAGGAGGGGCAGGCCACGTATTCCACCATGGTTTTGCGCAGCCCCAGGGCCTGCAAAATGCTGTAGCAGACCGGGATTTCCTTTTCGGGCGCTTCGGTCAGCGACACCCGAATGGTATCGCCAATACCCTGGGCCAGCAGGGTGGCGATGCCCGCCGTCGACTTGATGCGGCCATACTCGCCGTCGCCTGCTTCGGTGACGCCCAGGTGCAGGGGGTAGTCCATACCCAGCTCGTCCATACGGTGGGCCATCAGCCGATAGGCGGCCACCATCACCGGCACCCGCGACGCCTTCAGCGAAACCACCAGATTGCGAAAGTCTAGAGATTCGCAGATGCGGATGAACTCCAGGGCGCTCTCCACCATGCCTTCGGGGGTGTCGCCATAGGTAAACAGCATGCGCTCGGCCAGCGATCCGTGGTTGACGCCAATGCGCATCGACTTGCCCTGGTCGCGCAGGGAGACCACCAAAGGCTCCAGGGTTTCGCGAATTTTGCTGCCGATGTCGTCAAACTCGGTTTGGGAATAGTCGGTGCGTCCCGCCTGGGGCTTTTCAAACACGTATAGGCCGGGGTTGATGCGTACCTTATCGACGTGCTTGGCCACCTCCAGGGCGATCTTCATGCCGTTGTGGTGTACATCGGCCACCAGGGGCACCGGCTGGTAGGTGTCTTCGAGAATTTTGCGAATATCGGCCAGGGCCTTGGCGTGGGCCATGCTGGGCACCGTCACTCGCACAATTTCGCAGCCGATTTCATGCAGGCGGCGAATGGCGGCGGCAGAGCCTTTGATATCCAGCGTGTCTTCGTTGATCATCGACTGCACTACGACCGGGTGACCACCCCCAATGGTGACGCTGCCCACGGGCACCGGCCGGGTTTTGCGGCGGTGAATGGTGGTGTCGAAAGGATCAAAGGCGGGGGTAGCGGCGGTCGAGGAGACGGGGTTGGGAAGCGTTTGCATAGCCTTTGCTCAATGGTTGCCGGTGCTTGGCAGTAAAGGTTTTGGCAGTGTGTTATCTACCTCCCAGAGTGCCACAGAATGGCGGCTCAGAGATGGTAGAGCAGCAAAAATGGCCCGCTGCTGTGATCCAGACTTCATTTTGGTGAAGAAGATTGACTAGAGCAGCGGCTGTACCTGACGGAATGCCTCAATATCGATCTGCTGAAGCCGTTCGTAGGCGCGATCGATGCTGCGCTGGCCCCGCAAAAAGCCGGTGCTGGCCCCAGGGCACAGGTGGGCAAGGGATTCGGCAGAAAAGCGAGTTTTTAGCGCCTCAACCTGCTGGAGCTGACGGGGCCAGTGAAAGGTTTTGGCCAGACGCAGCGGCTCTGGTTCGCCCGTTCGGTTGGGCAGCAGGTGCCGCCCGGTAAACAGCACCCCGCCGTGGGCGCTGTAGTAGAGGCAGGCCGAGCCAGGCGAGTGGCCGGGGGTCCAGACCGCCTCTAGCTCAGGGCTAAACCTGAAGCTGCGGTGAAAGGTCGTGGTGGGGGTATCGGGCAGCAGGTAGGCCTCCTGCTCTTGAATCACCACCTCGCAGTTCAGCGCTTTGTGAATCGCGGCCGCCCGCCCAATGCTGCCTCGGTGGGTGATAAACAACCACTGCACCCCGCCGCGAGCAACCAACCACTCGCGATTGCTCTCTTCCCAGGCGGGGGCATCGATCAGCAGATTAGCCGGTTGGCCTTCGGGGGTGTTGTTTACAATAAAGTAGGCGGTGGCTCCTTGGGTATCGCGGTTGGGGGGAAACGCGTACACAGTGTCGAACACCAAGCGCGGAGCCTTAGGGCCAGGCAATGGAAGTGGGGCTGAAGCGGCTGTCATGGGTGCAGGAGAAGGGGTGAGAAACACCTTTGAAACGCCTATACTAACTGAACCCTGCCCCCACTGCTTGGGCTAGCGCCCAACAGGACTATGTTAATGGCTCTGTTTTGGGGGTCTGTTTTTGTTGAACCCTGTGCTCATAACGCAAGCTGCCCCGCCTCAATCGTTGCACTCCACTGGCTACTCGATGGTGTTTTTCTGGCTTTTTGTTCTTGGTCTGCTGACCTACGTGCTGCTTCAGCGCAGCGTTAGCCGCATCACCCGTACCCCCGTGTGGCTACTGTGGCTGGTGATGATGCTGCCGGCGTTCATTTTAACGGGCTGGGTGATCGTCAACGGCAGCGAAGAACCTGCCCCCACGGCCCTGCTGCTGGGGCTGTTTATTGTCTGCCCTATTCTGTACTGGGTGCTGATTCAAAAGGGGCGAATTGCGGTGCCGCCGAGCGCTAAACCCGAAGCCGAAGCCGGTGAGGCCAAACGAGCGATCGCACCCCCGCCCAAGCCCACCCTGCGCCCCATCGACAAAGAAGAAGAAGCGACGCTGCAGGGCTGCTTTCCGTGGTCGGTGTACTACCTGCAAAACATTGAGTACCGCCCTCAGGCAATGATCTGTCGGGGGACGCTGCGAGCCTCGCCCACTGTAGCCTACGACACCGTGCGCGACAACATTCGCCGCCACTTTGGCGATCGCTTTCTGGTTCTCTTTCAGGAGGGGTTACAGGGCAAGCCGGTGTTTGCGCTGGTGCCCAACCCCCAGACCGAAAAGGGCGATTGCAGCAGCAAAACCCTGACCCGCCCAGGGCTGGCCCTGGGGCTGCTGCTGGTTACCCTATTCACCACAACGGCGGTGGGCACCTACCTGGCCGGAGTCACCGAAGAACAGCTGCAGGCTACGCCCGCCTTAATTTTGCAGGGGCTGCCCTACGCCCTGGGCCTGCTGATTATTCTGGGCTGCCACGAAATGGGCCACTACCTGGCTGCTCGTCGGTACAAAATGCGGGTGACGCTGCCCTACTTTATTCCGGTGCCGTTTTTCTTGGGCACCCTGGGGGCCTTCATTCAAATGAAGTCGCCGGTGCCCAACCGCCGCGCCCTGTTCGATGTCGGCATTGCCGGGCCGCTCTCAGGGCTGGTGGTGGCGGTACCGCTCTTGCTGTGGGGGCTGAGCCAGTCGACGGTGGTGCCCATGCCTGAGGAAGGCTCTAGCCTGCTGAACTTTGAAGCCCTCGACCCCAAAGCCTCACTGATGCTGACGCTGCTCTCCAAGCTGGTGCTGGGGGCTAGCGTTGCAGCCGATCAGGCGATTCATCTGCACCCGATCGCGATCGCGGGCTGCCTGGGCCTGGTGGTGACCGCCCTCAACCTGATGCCCGTGGGCCAGCTCGACGGCGGCCACATTGTCCACGCCATGTACGGCCAGCGGGTGGGCAGCGTGGTGGGTCAGGTGGCCCGGTTGCTGGTGTTTGGCCTGGCCCTGGTGCATCCCGAGCTAATGATCTGGGCAATTTTGCTGTTCTTCATTCCGGCGGCCGACCAGCCTGCCCTCAACGATGTCAGCGAGCTAGACGATCGCCGCGACTTTCTGGGGCTGCTGGCCTTGACACTGTTGGTTATGATTGTGCTGCCAGCACCGGGAATTCTGACTCGGCTGCTGTATTAGCCCCAGGGCTGCCCCCAAGTTTTGGCCATTGTTTTGGTAACCGCCATGTCCCAAGACCTCACTCAGTGGATTGCGGAGGTGCGCACCCTCCAGCGGCAGCTGGCCGACACTCAAAAAGAGCGTGACCAGGCCTACAACAGCGCCGCCAACTGGCGTCGGCTCTACGAAACCGAAGCCCGCCAGCGCCGCGAAGAAACGGCTGAGTTTCAGAGCCAGCTCGAAGCCCTGCAGCAGCAGCTGAAGGCAGCCCCGGCTACCGAGGCCAGCGACCTCAGCGGGGTGAACTCGCTTCAAGACTTGCAGCAGCATCTCGATGGTCTGGTGCAGCGCTGTCAGGAGCTAACCGATCGCCTGGAGGCCGAGCGACAGGCCCACGCCCAAACCCGCCAAACCCTTACCGCTGCTCTGGGCGACACCTTTGATGCACTGAAGTAGTTGCAATCATACAGATCTGCCGTAGGGGCGTAGCATGCTACGCCCCTACGGCAGATTGAGATTATTCGTTCGGAATTTGCCCTGCGAATAGGCATTCCTTGAGTAGGGGCAAACGGTTGTTGGCCCTTGACCCTTCGGACCTAGACAACCAGGATTGGCCAAAGCCCTAGCCGCCCGCCACGAAGATATAGCGCAGCAGAAAGATCGCCGCCAAAATCCACATGCCAATCGTGGTTTGGTTGGTCTTACCCTGGAAGGCTTTGATCAGCGGAAAGGCGATCAGGCCCATGGCCAGCCCTTCAGCGATCGAAAACGCCAGCGGCATCATGAGGATGGTGAGAAAGGCCGCGATCGCATCGGCGGGTTCATCCCAATCGATATTCTTAGCGCCCGACATCATCAGCACCCCGACAATGATCAGCGCCGGAGCAGTGGCAAAGGCCGGAATGCCCTGTAGCAGCGGAATAAACAGCACCGACGCCAAAAACAGCGCCGCCGCCACCAGGGCCGTAAACCCGGTGCGCCCGCCCTCGGCCACGCCTGAGGCCGACTCAATGTAGGTGGTCACCGTTGAGGTACCCAGCACCGCCCCGGCAGTGGTACCGATCGCATCGGCCATAAAGGCTTTTTCAACCCCTGGGAAAGAGCCATCTTCTCTGATGTAGCCTGCCTTAGACCCCAACCCCGTCAGCGTACCAATAGTGTCAAACAGATCCACAAACAAGAACACGAAGATGATGCTCACCATCTCCCAGAAGTTGATGCGAAAGAGTTCGCCCAATCCCACAAAGGCTTGGCCAAACAGATCGGTGGGAGCCTGAGGCACGGCCATCAGCCCGGTCGGCCAGGGCGACACGCCAAAAATCCAGGCGAGAATGGCGGTACCCAAAATGCCCCACAGCAGCGCCCCGGTTACCCGACGGGCAAAAAGCGCCGCCGTAATGCCCAGTCCCAGCAGCGCCATAGCGGTTTGGGGCGATCGCAGGTTGCCCAGGGCCGTAAAGGTCGCCTCCGAGGGCACAATAATACCCGCGCTCTTGAGGGCAATATAGGCAATAAACAGACCAATTCCGGCGGTGGTGGCGTGTTTTACCGCATCGGGAATCGCCTCCACAATTTTGCTGCGCAGGTTGGTGATGGTCATGAGGATGAAGATAATTCCCTCGATCAGCACCGCCGCCAGGGCCACCCGCCAGTCAATTCCCAGGCCGAGCACCACCGTAAAGGCAAAATAGGCGTTGATGCCCATGCCCGGTGCCAGGGCAAAAGGCAGCTTGGCGTAGAGCGCCATAATCAGTGTAGCCAGGGCCGCAGAAAGACCTGTTGCCATCACCAGTTCCCCAAATAAGTCTCCCGACTCGTTGAGAAAGACCGCATTCGACAAAATGGCCGGGTTCACAATCAGAATGTAGGCCATCGTCACAAACGTCGTTAGCCCCGCCAGCGCCTCGGTGCGAAAGCTGGTGCGATGGGCGGCGAAATCAAAAAATTCCGCAATTTTGCTGCCAGGTCCCGAGGTCGAGGGTGCCTGAGGCAGTTGTTCAGTGGGCTGGGTCACAGTAGCACTCCTTGTGAATGGATAGATGATTGGCCGATAGAGACCCACAAGGCCAATTAGACTCAGCCCTCAGTCCACGACATCTACTCGCCTGAATCTGCTACAAACGTTACATTCCCTTATTTTTGACGCATACTGTAACGTCGCTCTGCGCCTCTAATCAGAACTATCCGAATACCTCCGAATACCAAAGTATGGCTGTTTCAGCGCGAGATCACTTGCGCCAGGGCCAGCGAGTACCCATTTCGGTAGCCGCCGACCAGCCCAGGTAAAGCACCAGCAGCGCAACGCCAATTAAAAACAAGCCAACGTCTTCAGGCATAATCTATCAGCGGTTGAGACAGGCCAAGGAGTGTTGCGATCGCATCGACTACTCCCAGAGTTTTAGTAGATTAAAACATGCGGCGATCGCACCGGTAAACTTTATCCCCGCATCTGCTTAGGCTGCTCCAGGTGCGATCGAGGGCCTAGCCTTTAAACCTGCGCGATCGCTGATGACGCAATTGCTAGTCACCCAACAATTTCTATCTCTAGAGAAACACCCTTTAACCGCGCCACCTTTAGCACGCTCAAAGGGTGTTCACTTAGCCATATCGCAGGCTACACGCCTGTCCAGCAGGCAAATTAGAACGCTGGCATAAGGGTCCAAATCGCCGCGAAGCAGGCCTCAAAGTCTACTCAGACTCCTTAGCAGCTTCAAATTCCTCCTTCTTTTGCTCCTTCTTTTCAGTTCCTTTCTCGTCAAGATTGTCAACAAATTCGCGAATGCGCTCTTCGTTCTTCTCAGCGTAGGATTTGTTCTCTTCAGTAGTCATGCTGTTAACCTCTTGATTGCACAAAATCATTAGGTTCAATCTAGTCACCCCCTCAAAAATCACCATCTACTCAATGAATGATTTGAGTTAAACCATGTTCTACCGCAAGGGAGCCTCTACAGGACTCAGCTCCTGCTGTCACTGTCTCACAGCAAGAAAGCCTTGATTAACGGCTCAAATCGCGTTTTGCAACGGCCAAAGCAGGCTAGCAACAGGGCTTAAGACCGACATTGGCCAGCGGTGTGGCGTTGGTCAACCCCGGCTCTGCTCTATATCCTCTACTCCGCTCGCTATATATAGAAACGCCAGGGGTTTGACCAGTAAGCACTGACCACAAACCAGTACGGAGAGGGTGGGATTCGAACCCACGGTGCTTGCGCACACCCGATTTCAAGTCGGGCGCATTCGACCACTCTGCCACCTCTCCAAAGGGGGATGACTGCCGCGATAGCAGCCCCTCTAATCTGTTATATCACTCCGCTGGCCCGGCTCAAAGGCTAATCTGCCTGCCTACAGGTCTACTTCCTGCCTGCTAACGGTGTGCCAGACAATTCACAGGCACAAGGCTGGTCTTCAAAGCAGGAGCTCTTCGTCACAATGGTTCACATTAATCACGCTTATCTTTGGAGCCACAGCGCCACCTGGCATTTAGCCCTCAGCGGCTTGCTGGTGGCCATGTAATGTCGGCCTACTATTAAAAGCTATGAGCCAATCCATGTTCTCGACCTGGCCTGTTTCCCTTAGTCACCCTAAGTCTGCTGTCAAGCCTGAACAGTTGACCAGCACAGAACTGGTAGCCCTTTGCCAGCAGCGGCTACGGCCAGAGCGAACCATGTTCGCCGAACTTCTGCGCCGCTACCAGAGTCATGTAGATAAGCTGCTCTACCACCTGGCTCCCGACTGGCCCGATCGAGCTGATCTGGCCCAAGAGGTTTGGATTCGGGTATACCGCAACATGCGTCGCTTGAACGACCCAGCTAAGTTTAAAGGCTGGCTGGGCCGCATAACCACCAACCTGTTCTATGACGAGCTACGGCGGCGCAAGCGCAATC
Source organism: Nodosilinea sp. AN01ver1 (assembly GCF_050565655.1). Lineage (NCBI taxonomy): Bacteria > Bacillati > Cyanobacteriota > Cyanophyceae > Nodosilineales > Nodosilineaceae > Nodosilinea > Nodosilinea sp. AN01ver1. Next base: position 8,212 of record NZ_JBNXVS010000024.1, read on the forward strand.
GAGCCACTCTTTCCCTCGATGCCCCTCTAAACCTAGAGGATGGCACTATTGATTGGGATGTACCTGCCAACGCTCCCGGCCCTGTAGACACTATGATGACGCGGGAGTTTTACGACCAGCTGCATCGCGCTATTGCCGATTTGCCCGAGGTGTTTCGCACCACTATTGTACTGCGGGAGATCCAGGGGCTCTCCTATGAGGAGATTGCTGATTTGACTGAGGTATCGCTGGGTACCGTCAAGTCTCGCATTGCCCGTGCTCGTCAGCGCTTGCAAACTGAGCTACAGCCCTATTTAGGCGACTAGATCCACCTGCAACCGTCACTTCGCAGGGTGCTCTGCCAATTCCTATATGACGTGCAATTTGGTGAGAAGACCTGTTTTGAGGTCATGCCCAAATTGCGCTTCTAGAAAAGTCTGTAAACCTCTACCTATTGATTTATGTTTTACCGATTAGAAATACTCCCGAGAGGTTACCGATTTTAGGGTGTTGGCATTATGATCAGTACCGGCAGCAAAAATACCTGAATCGGCTTTTAGTCAATCAGGGGGCGTATAGGGCCCGATTTCTGCCTTGGTCGTTGTTTAGTTGCTTATTTCAGGTGTTGTTTTTGGTATGACTACCTTTCCTTACACGCCTAATCAGGTTCAGCCGTCGCCCTCTCAGGGAGGTAGCTCGGATGGGCCTCTGACCTTAGCTGCGTCTTGTTGTCACGACTTAGATGCTACTAAGCGCGATCGCTTCGAGCTGCTGAGCGCTTACCTTGATGGTGAAGTCACCCCTGAGGAGCGCCAGCAGGTAATGCGCTGGATTCAGCATGACGACGGTACCCGCCGCCTTTACAATCGTTTGCTAGCTTTGCGTCAGGGCTTACGCAGCCAAAGTGCCCCTCCAGATTGCAGTGCAGAAGCAACCCTGGTGGGTGTATTTCGATGTCTCAACCACCGTCTTAAGCTAGCTACTATGGCTAGCGCTGGAGTAGCCGCTATTGGCGTCATCAACCTTTTGTCTGGGGCTGGAATTGGTACTCCGGCTTGGCGAATGGCTACCGTTGCCCAGCCTGAAGCCCTAGAGATTGCTCTTGACAAGCCCGCTTTTCCCATTCCCGAAGCCTCGGCGGTCATGCCTACTGACCTTACTACTCCTCTCGAAGCCGGTGGCCTACCCATTGACTCTGAACTTTAAGACAATCATTTGAAGCCTCAGCTTTAGCTGCACCTCAAATAAGCAAAGCGCCTCGCTATTTGAAAGGTAGTGAGGCGCTTTGCGTTGGAATCACCCCTGTAGAGGGGCAAGTATGGTTGAACTTAGCTATACGTTAGGCGGCAGCGACAGGGTCTAAACCTTCTCTAGCTGGTCGAGGCGCAGCCAGACGTTGGGGGTCGGGACTATTCCAAACTTAACCAGAGCATAGTCATCGCTGGTTTCTAAAATTTCGCCTTTGGTTTCAAAAAGGTAGGGCGGAAACCGGGTATCGCTGGCGGTGGCCTCCAGGCTGTTTTCGAGTTTTTCGCGGACGGCCCGCACCAGATCGCCTCGCTTCAACGCTGCTGCCATAGATCTACTTGCTATCAACCTCAGCTTTACTGTACACGAAATTGCGCTGCAGCTGCTTTGCTCCTCGCTGAAACTGACGCCCTAGCGTCGATTGGCCTATTCCCTATCGCTGGCACTGGGGGCAGTAGTGGGCCGATCGCCCCGCTAGCTTGAGGCGGCAGATAGGAGTAGCACAGACTCGGCAGGGCTCGCCGTCGCGATCGTAGACCCAGGCAACCCCGCCGTAGTTGCCGTTAATGCCGTAGATGTCGCGGTAGTCGCTAAAGGTGGTGCCCCCCGACTCGATGCTGGTAGTCAGCACCTTGCGAATGGCGCTGTGCAGGCGCTGCAGGCGCTGAGAGCTAATGCGATCGCTGGGGGTAAGCGGGCGCAGACCGCTTAAAAACAGGGCTTCATCAGCGTAGATGTTGCCGATGCCCGCCACCAAAGCCTGGTCAAGCAGCGCATTTTTGATTGGGCGACGGCTGCGGGCCAGACGCTGGCGCAGGTAGGCCACCGAAAAACTGTCGTCAAAGGGTTCTGGACCCAGAGTGCACAGCCCCGTCATGATGCTTTCTGGGGCAACTCCAGGGGGCACCCACCAGAGACGGCCAAAGGTACGCTGGTCAACATAGCGCAACTCGTGGTTTTCGCTCAGCCACAGCCGCACCCGGCAGTGAGTCTGCACCGGAGTTTTAGGGTCGAGCCACAGCAGTTGACCGGTCATGCGCAGGTGCACCCCCAGGTAGCCGCCTGGGCTACCGTCAGCCTGAGTTAGCTGCCCCAGCAGATATTTTCCGCGACGATGCCAGTCGCTCAGGGTAGAGCCAATCAGGCCCTTCAAAAAAGCAGTCTCGTCGGCAGGGTGCGCGATCGCTCTGGAGAGCAGCACCTGCCCGCCCTCTAGCCGATGGCCGGGCGTTACCCGCGCCAGCCCCCGCCGCACAGTTTCAACTTCAGGTAGTTCTGGCACAGCCTAGCTCTGGGCCTCTGCCCCCCGTTACGGTGTATCTTTGCACTATAGCAACGCCCACCGAGAAGAGCGTAGACCAGAAACCTGATCTCCGAGCATCAGCTTGATTAGAACGCTGACGCACCTGGTAACATCCCAGCCTTGCGCTCTTTAGCGATCAGCTTACGTTTTTAGCGATCGAACTAACGCAGTAGGTAGACAGCAAAGGCCCGTGCCGAAGCACAGGCCTTGCAGTTTGTAAGCCGTAGTCAAACTGGTGGGCCAAAAACCCGGCAATCCGGGTCAGTAGCTCAACCCTGGGGTTAACCGCCTAAGAAGCAGCTTTTTTAGCCGCCTTGGGGGCCTCAACTTCCTGGAGCTCAGACAGCGCAAAGTTGTTAGTGTTAATACCAGCGTAATTTACCTTGTCAAAGCGCACTACCGCGGGGTACTTAATGCCGCTTTGGTCAATGGTGGCAACGGTACCAACTTCACGAAACCAGTAGGACTCTTTGCGGAGAATACGAACTTGAGAACCACGTTGAACCATGAACAATGCCCTCTTGAAAAATCAATATTAATGGCAGCTTGACCCCAACAAACCTTAGCTTAGGCTAATCACAGAAAGCCTGGGGCTAAGCTTGGATAGGGGTTATTCCATGTCCACCAGATTACTACGAGTCCTTAGGTCTCACCGCCACAGGAGGTTTAAGTTTTATTGCAAGCCGAAAAGCGGATCCAGCTTCACCCAAAGTAGTTCTGAGGTCACTAGCACAGCCATCAGAGACAGCAATCGGTGGGGGCAACGGCAAGTCAAATGCTTGCCGATCGCAGGTTAATTTTTTCGTCTAGAGTTTTGTTTACACTTCGCAACATTCGGGTACTCTAACATTACCTACCTCAGGAGACTTACCTAGCGTGCTTACCAACGTTGAGGCTCTGGTTCAGGCTACCGATGGCCGCTACGCCTCCGACCAGGAGCTAATGTTCTTTCAAACCTACTTATCCACGGTCGGCACCCGGCTGCGGGCTTACCAAAAAATTCAGGCTGCCGAACCGCAGATCGTCGCGCAGGTAATGACTCGGCTAAAAGCTCAAACACCTGACCTGTTTCAGGTTAATGGCCAAGATTTGGCCGCCAAGTGGCAGCGAGATACGGTGCGTGTCTTGCGCTATAGCGCCACTGCCCTGCTGCTAGATGACCCCGAGCGGTTCAAAGAAACGCTGCTGAGCTGGTTTCAGACCATTATGCGAGCCTTTGGCGCTCAGGAGAGCTGCGACCTCACCTACGCCGCTATGCAGGCCGTAATACCCCAATACCTCAACGCTGAAGAACTCAAGCTGTTTTTGCCCATCCTGGAGCTAAGCCGAGTCACCCTTGGCCGCTGAGATCTGTGATGCCCAATCCAAATCGCAGAACCCCGATTTCAGGCAGGCAGCTTGCGTAGGAGCATAGGCGTAGCTAAGCCAACAGCTTTACGGTGTTTGCCCAAACCAATCGGGGGTTAGCTACGGCAAATTCAGCTATGAGAACGTATCTAGAATTTTAAGCAGGCTAGAAGCAGCTAGGCAGGCTGGGGTAAGCAGCTAAGTAAGGCCAGCCAATAAGATATTACCGGCATCGCCCAGGCAACCTGTTTGGTTCCCTGGGCGATTTGTCTTGCAAGAATTACTACGTTTTGTATCGACTAAGTCAACTGACACACAGTCTAAACCCCTCTGTCTTCTACTATTTGGGCCATGGTGCAGCGTGAACCTAGAGTGCGATCGCCTCGCCGTGGTCAATTCTGCACCGGCCTGGGCACATTACATCTATCGCTGAAAACAGTCTTACAAGGCTTGTTCAATCATGGTTATGACCACCGAGACCGCCCACCGTCTGCACCAAAAATTTCCTAAGAAGCATAACCACTATGCCCTGCGGGATTTCTTTCAATTTAATGGTGAATACGGCACCATTACTGACTGGAACGATACCCGCAATGTGCTTACCAGTGAAGACTTTATTATCGGCCTGCTAGAAGGGCTGCAGGAAGAAGTCGGCGATGCCTCTTCAGCCATCATGTACACCGTGGGGCTGGAGTGGGGCAAAATCGACTCGCTCCAGTTTGAAGCCTGGTTTGAGCGCGAGTTTGCCATGAGCCCCCGCCGAGCCAACCTGATGTTTTTGCTCGAGACCTGGTGGTGGCCCTACATTTCTCAGGGCTGGGGCCGTTGGGAAGTAGACATGAGCGATCGCAAGCAGGGCTTTATGTTTATCAACCTGTTTGACTCCGCTGTGGCCCGTACCCTGGGCGATGTGGGCAAACCCGTCTGCCACCTGTACGCCGGGCTATTCGCCGGATTTTTCACCGAAATGGTACGCAAGCAGCTGAGCTGCATTGAAATTCAGTGCTACTCCATGGGCGAAACCTACTGCAAGTTTCTGCTGGGGGGCCGCGAGCGCATTGATGCCGCCGCCTTTTGGATGAACGAAGGGGCCAACGCCCGCGACATTGAGAAGCGGCTGCGGGCCGGGGAAGGTGGCCAATGAGCGCCTTCTCTCTCGATGCGATGACCGAGTCCGATGCTCCCCAACCCTGGCTGAAAGAAACGGTACAGGCTTTCTTTGAAGCGGTGGCCTGGGATGGACGAACGGTGCTGGCTGCCCCTGGTTTGGGGGGCACCGGCCGCGCAGAATCGGCCATGACGATGACCGTCAGCGATTTCTTTGCCCACATTGCCTGGGACGGACAGCCCACCATTGGGGTGCCTATCGCTCCCCTAGAGGCTACCCCGGATACCCCAGCGGATTCTGACCTCGACTTGACCCTAGATGGGTTCTCAGACCTGTTTGGTTAACCGCCGCGCTGGCGCAGACTGACCTCAAAGTTGACCCCAGATCCCGTTATCCCTGGTTGCCTGCCCGACCTAACCCTGCCCCTCCGATCCAGAGGATTTTGTCATGACCTTTAAGCTCGACGCCCTATTTGATTCACCCGATAAGCAATACCTCGATGCCAACGACCTCAGCATCCTGAGCCAGTACGTGAGCTCGATTCCAGAGCGGATGGCGGTTTATCGCACCCTGCGCGATCAGGAAATTGCCATTATGCAGCCCATTGCCGATGCCCTACAGCAGCAGGCCGGTCACCCTGAGCCTTTGGTCGAGCGCAGCGTGCGCAACGGGCTGATGGTGCTGCGCTATGCCGCTATGGCCATGCTGCTCGACGACGAGGGCTTTGTGGAAGAACGCCTGCAGGGTTGGCTACCCGAGATGGTTAAAGCCTACGAAACCCAGGCGGTTGATCAGCAGCTGTTTCAGCTCCTGCACAAGCAGTTGGGCAAGGTATTTTCGCCGGCTCAGCTGGGCCTGCTCAGACCCAGCCTTGAGAAAGCGCAAAGCCTGATGCTCAACACTCGCGAGACCGTTACCCTGGCCGGGCTGCTCTAGGCGCAGTGGATGTCTAACCCGTTTAGCGTTTGGGGGTTGCCCCTGTCCCGCCAGCGTCGGCGGGTCTGACCACCATCATCACTCTCCTGTAAAGGACATTACCTATGGTTTCTGTTGCCGATTTACTCACCGATGGCCGGCTCCCCGGCAACTACTTTGCCCAGGATCTCTACGTGCGGGGGTCAACCGAACTCGGTCTGCTCGAAAACCGCCGCGGCGATCGCCTGCTGGCCATCCCCGACCCGCTGCTGCAGGCCATTTACTCTGGGCTGGAAAAAGAAACCGGGCAGGCTTCGCGGCTGGTGCTCTACAACTGCGGCCGCTGGTGGGGCAAAAACTTCTACGCCCGCTTCTGCGAAGAACTAGCCGACTACTACAAACAGCCCCTGGCTAGCCTGTCGATGGCCGAATTCTTGCAGTCGCTACAGCAGTGCTGGAAAACCCACGGCTGGGGCCAAATTCATCTGGATATTACCTACCGCGATCGCGGGTTCTTGGGTGTAGAAATTTGGCATTCGCCCTTCACGGCGGCAGCGCCCCAGGGTCAAAAGCCCTCCGGCGATCTCGAGCGCGGCATTTTAGAGATTTTCTTTACCCAGCTCACCGGGCGCGAACTGCGCTGCGCTCAAACCAGCTGCACCGCCAAGGGCGACGACTGCAACCGCTTTATTTTGGGTCTAGAGAAGCGACTTGCCCCGGTAGAGGGGATGGTGGCGAACGGCCAGGCCCATCAGGCCATTATGCAAACCCTTATGCAGCAGGGGTAACCGAGTGGCGGCCCTAACCCGGCAGATTAGGCGATCGCAGTATCGCATTCTGGGGCTGGTCGGCCACGGGCAGTTTGGCCGAGTCTACTGCGCCATTCACCGCACGACGGGCGAGCTGGTTGCTATTAAAGACCTCCACAAAGACCGCTTCCCCACCCACAAGTTTTTGCGGGAGCTGCGGTTTTTAATCAGCCTGGAGCACCCCAGCATTGTCACCTGCCACGCCCTGGAGCACTCTACCAGCGGGCGGCAGCTGGTGCTCGACTACTGCGAGGGGGGCACCCTGCGATCGCTGCTGGAGAGCGACACCCCGCTGACGGTGCAGGAGGTGCTGGGCTTTGCGCTCGATATTCTCGCGGCCCTAGAGTGTGCCCACCGCCAGGGCATTGTGCACTGTGACATCAAGCCCGAAAACATTCTCATGGAGCTGACCCCTGGCGGCTGGGTAGCACGGGTGTCTGACCTGGGTATTGCCCGCCTCAGCCAGGAGGCCACCGAAGCCGACATGGGCCACACGGGGTCGCCCGCCTATATGGCTCCCGAGCGATTCTACAATCAGCATCCCCCCGCCGCCGACCTCTACGCGGTGGGCATTATTTTATACGAGCTACTGCTGGGTCAGCGCCCCTTCTCGGGCACCCCCACGGAGCTCATGGTGGCTCACTTAAATCGCCACCCGGTCGTACCGGCACAGGTGCCCGAAGCCTTGGGCCGGGTGTTGCGCAAGGCTCTGCAAAAGCTGCTGCCTAAGCGCTACACTACGGCCCGAGACATGCGCGCCGACCTGATGACGGTGTACGAAACATGCCAAGCCCAGGGGCTGCTATCGCAGCCCGCCTGTCCCAAGGTGCTGCCTGAGATTGAGCTGGCCCCGGACTTGCCCTCTGTGCCGCTGCCCCACCCAACGGTGGTGATGGGGCTGGTACCGCTACTCAAGGGGCATCTGGTTGTGACCTGCGGCCAGCAGCGGGTGTGGTTTTACCACTGGGCTCAGGCAGGTATGGCAGCACCTGAGGTGAGTCAGGGGTTTACGCTACCCGCCCCGGTGCATGCCTTTTTGCCCATACCCCAGGGTGGGGTGATTGTAACCGCCGAGTCGCTGCACCTGCTGTCGATGACCCACGGGTTGGGCTGTATTGCCCAAGGCATTCACCCCAACCAGGTTGCGGTTGCCCCCAGCGGACGCTGGTTTGCTGCCGCTACCAAGACCACAGACGACTCGGTGAAGGTTTCGATCCGCCAGCTAACGATGCCGCCGGGTCAGGGGGTCAAAATATCGGCTCCGAAGACGGCCACCCTCTCTAGCCAGTCGGGAGATCGGCTGATGACTTTGATCGCTACGGATGACCGCCACGTGACATTGGTAGTACGCCGGGGCAGCCGCACGCTGTTCCACGGGGTTACCCGTCGGGGCACCTACCTGGGCACCATTTCGGCTTCGGTAGCGATTGACAATCTGGTAGCCACCAGCCAGCCCTACCGCTACCTGGCGCTCGAAGAAAACTGCCCCAATGCCGTGCTGATTGTGGATCTGATGCCCTTTAAGGTGCTGCGCTATCGGGTTGATATCGCGCCTTACTGGCTCTTTGAGACGGCGGTGGGCTACGGGTTGCTCAGTCAAGCGGGGGAATTTGCGCTGATTAACGACGAAGGTCGGGTTATGAATCGCATGACCGGGCTGCCTCGGCCAGCGGCGATCGTGCAGCGCACGCCCACGCAGTACCTGTGGAGCGTCAATGAGGGCGATCGCAGTCGCATCTACACCGTCAACCTGGGCGATCTGGCATCCGATATTTTGTTCTAGCCGTAGGTTCAGCCACCTTCTGCGGAACCTATTACGCAGCTGTCACACAATTTAAGCGACACTATAGGGCGGTTGTCTCAAAAATTAAGCCCATGCTGGAGTTTATGACCCTGCCCAATAACGTGCTGCCCCCGGTGGCTCCCTATTCCCACGCGGTCAGGGCCGGAGATTTTTTATTTGTGACTGGGCAGCTGGCGGAAGATCCGGCTACGGGCGAAGTGGTCAAAGGCCCGATTGAAGAGCAGACCCGGCGGGTGATGGAAAACCTGGCTCTGGTGCTCGACCACGGGGGCAGTGGCTTCAACAAAGTGGTGATGGCGCGCATTTTTGTCACCGACTTTCGCTACTACGAAACAGTAAACACCATTTACCAGTCGTACTTTGGCGGTGCCCCTCAGCCCAGTCGCACCACAGTGGGCGTGACGGCGCTGGCAGGCTATGGGGATGTGGAGATCGATTTGATTGCCTACTGCGGAGAGTAAGCTGAAGCTTGACTTTGGGTGAGGGCAAACGGTCGTTTGCCCCTACGAGAATCACTAGGGTTTAATTTCGGCCTGTATTCGGCAACGCCCGCTGTTTAGTGACCATCCCTTCTATTCGCCAGATTGTGCGGCCCGCCGTCGGGTGCCAAACATGTGGGCATACACATACGAAAACTCGCAGCCCGCAAAGAAAATTTGACAGGCCAGAAAAATCCACAGCATGAGAATCATGACGCTACCGATCACGCCGTAGGAGACAAAGCGGCTGCCCAGGCTGATAATGCTGTTGCTGACTAGCCACTGCAGACCCGCCAGCAGCAGGGTAGTGAGCAGCGCACCGGGCCAAATATCGCGCCAGGAGAGTTTGATTGAGGGCAGAATGCGGAACAGACCGGCGATCGCAAAACCCAGGGCCAAAAACGACCAGCCCGCCTCCAGGCTGCGACTGAGAATAGCTTCGTCGATGGTGAGCAGGTCAAAGGTCGATTGAAAGGTATTCACCAGGCTGAGAATAACCTTAATAACAATGTTCGACAGCAGCGAGGCCAGCAGCAGCAGCGCCGTGGCCAGCACCAGCACAAAGGCCGACAGCTTGTTGACCACAAAAAAGAGCGCCATGCGAACGGGCGACCCCGCTTCGCTGACGCGGCTGGGGGTTTCCCAGATCTTGTTTACCGATCGCTTTAAAATCGCAAAGATGGTGCTGGCGGCAAACAGCAAAATACCAAAGCCAATCAGCCCGGCCCCGACGCTGTTTTCGTAGAGAGAAACGATGGTGTCTTTGATCAGCTCGTGCACTTCGGGCGGCAGGTAGCGCACAATCACCCCCTCAATGGCCTCAAATACCTCGGTATTTGGCCCCACCAGTGCCCCGGCAACGCTCAGCACCACCAGCAGCAGCGGAAACAGTGAAAACAGCGCGTAGTACGACAGCGCCGCCGCCATGCCAGGCACATTGTCGCGATCCCACTTGAGCCAGGTTTGAATCAGCAGCTGGGCAGGCTTAGAGGGAAGCAGCTGGGTGCGCAGGTAGGGGAGGAAGCGCGATCGCACGTAGTTTGGCATAGTGATAGGTCAGATAACGCGAAGGTATTATCGCCCAACCCCGGCAGCAGTGCAGATGCGGCACTAGCATTCCTGCAATCGTGGCCTCACTAGCGCTGCGATCGTGCTCACCAATAGGTCAGGTTCAATGGGTTTGGCCAGGTGCAGCTGAAAGCCAGCGGCGAGGGCCTGCTGCTGGTTGACATCTCCGGCGTAGGCGGTGAGGGCGATCGCGGGAATATTGCCCCCCTGGTCATGGCGTCTTTGGCGAATCTGCTGAACTAGCGCATAGCCGTTCATCTCGGGCATGCCGATGTCGCACAGCAGCAGGTCGGGCACCGACCGATTGAGCTGGCCCAGGGCCTGAATGGCGGAGGCTGCGGTGGTCACCTGCGCCCCCGCCTGGGTGAGAATAAACAACGCCAGTTCCCGCATGTCGGCCTCGTCGTCGACCACCAAGATCTGTAGCCCGGCTAAGTCGGTCGATTGGGTTAGGGGGGCAGCGGGGGACGGTTGATCCTGCCCGTTTAGGGTGAGGGGCAGCCGCACGGTAAAGGTCGCGCCCAGGTTCTGGCCGGGGCTTTCGGCGGTCACCAGGCCGCCGTGCAGTTCGGTGAGCTGGCGCACGATCGCCAGGCCCAGGCCCAGGCCGCCAAACTGGCGGGTGGTGGTGCCATCTTCCTGCCGGAAGTAGTCAAACACGTGGGGCAAAAAGTCGGAATGAATGCCCTTGCCGGTGTCGCTCACCTGAATTTGAGCGTAGCCGTCAACCTGCTCCAGGGTAATGGCGACCTGCCCACCCGCTGGAGTGAACTTCACCGCGTTGGAGAGCAGGTTCCACACCACCTGCTGGAGCCGGTTGGTGTCGCCCAACACCTGGCCCGCGATTCCCCCCTGGGGATGCTTCGCAATCGCATTTAGCGTAGTTTGGATGCGAATCCGTTTGGCTTCCGCCGCCAGGCGCACGGTTTCCGTCGCTGCTTCAATGGTGGTGACCAAATTCACTGGGGCCACGGTCAGGGTCAGCTTGCCCTGCAAAATGCGGGAGACATCGAGCAGGTCTTCGATTAGCTGAGCCTGGAGTTTGGCGTTGCGCTCGATGGTTTCTAGGGCCTGGTCGGTTTTGGCCGCATCCAGGGGCTTGCTGCGCAAGATTCTGGACCAGCCCAGAATCGGGTTGAGGGGCGACCTGAGTTCGTGGGACAGAACGGCCAGGAACTCATCTTTAATGCGATTGGCGGCTTCGGCCTTGGCGCGATCGCGCTGGGCGGCCTGGTAGAGCTGGGCATTTTCAATCGCCAATGAGGCCCGGTGGGCCAGTTCTTCAGCCAGCTGCAAATCGGCAGTCGTGTAGCGGCGGCCCGACTCTGCTGAGATAAACGAGATCACGCCAATAATGCGGTCCTGGCTGCGCAGGGGCACCGTCATCACCGAGCTAAAGCCCACCTGCCGCAAAATCTCTAAATGCTCAGGGTCTTTGGCGGCGTGCACCAGCAGCTCATCGGGGATTTCGGGCACCAGGTCGGGCTGCCCGGTGCGCAGGGTGAGGGCAGCACCGCGCTCGGCATTGGTATCTAGGGGATACTTGTCTCGAATTTGGTAGGCCCATTCCAGCTTGGCCGGGTCAATGTGGGCTACGGCAATTTGGTCAATCGCGCCATTCTCCGCCACGATGTGGACGGTGCACCAGTCGGCCAGCTGCGGTACGGTGAGCCGGGCCACTTGCTCCAGGGTGGTTTGGTAGTCCAAAGATGAGGCCAGTACGGCGCTCGACTCCGAGAGATACTGCTGGGCTTGCTCTAGCTTGACGCGATCGGTGATGTCGACCACGTAGGCTAAAAGCCGCTCTACCTGATGGTTTGAGTCCACCGTTGGCAGATAGTAAACGTTGTAGTAGCCAGGGCGGCGATCGTCGCGCCCAGGGGCGTGAAGAGGCAGGCTAGGCGAAATAAACGGCTGCCCGGTGGCATAGATCTGGTCAATAACATCAACGATGGTGGGATCGCTTTGACCAAATAGCTCTGCCACCGACTTACCCAAGTGACCGTCGCGGGGTATGCCGTTGATCTCGGCCAGGGCGTCATTGATGGCAATAAAGCGCTGTTCCTGATCTAAGAGCGCTAGCCCGATGGGAGAGGTGTCAACAATGGTGGCTAGCTGCTGCCGGGCGGCTTCGGCCTGGGTGCGGGCCAGGCGCTCTCGCTCAAGCAGCTGCTCGCGCTCCTGCTCGGCCTGCTTGCGTTCGTCTTCGACGCGCTTGCGTTCGGTGACATCCAGTACCAAAGACAAGATCGAGGTCATCCGTCCCGATTCGTCTCTCAGGCTAGAGTTGTACCACTCGCAGTGAACTACGGCGCGATCTTTGGTGTAGTTGCGGTTGTAAGAAAAAATATGGGACTCTTCGCCATAAACCAGTCGGCGACAGGCTTCGGTAACCGGTTCTAGATCGTCTTCATAGACCAGGGGGATCTCGGCTAGCCTTTTGCCCAGCATTTCGTCGGCATGCCAGCCCAGAATGCGCTCTGCCCCCGCAGACCACCGAGTCACGCGAAAGTCTCGATCCCACTCGATTACCGCCACTGGCGTGTTTTCAACGTGGAAGTTGAGCTTTTGCAGCGCCTGATGCAGGGCCTCTTCTGCCTGCTTGCGCTCGGTAATGTCGATCACCGCCCCGATCGACTGCCTGGGCTGACCTTGCACATCGTAGGAAAACTGCCCTCGGACCTCGACCCAGCGAGTGGAACCATCGGGCCAGCGCAGGCGGTATTCGTGATGGTACTCGGTGCGCTCTTGAACCGCCTGCTGAAGCTTTGCGTTGGCCAGGGCCAGGTCGTCAGGATGGACGCGGCTGGCCCACATCTCGTAGCTCGGTTCGCCTTCGTTGGGCTGATAACCCAAAATGGTGAAATGCCCCGCTGACCAGCGGATGGTGCCGGTCTGCATGTCCCATTCCCAGGTGCCCATGCGGCCAATGTTGAGGGCGAGCTGGAGCCGTGCTTCACTTTCGCGCAGCTCGGCTTCGGCCCGCGATCGCTCCACAGCCAGCCAGGTTTTCTCGGCGATCCGCTCCATCAGGGCCACATTGTCTGCCGTCCAGCGGCGCGGCGCGGCGTGAAGTAGCACCAGTAGGGCCACAAACCGCCCCCGTTTCACCAGGGGCACGCAGAGCAGCGACTTAGTCTTGATGGTGGCAAAGGCTGCCGCCCCGGCTCCAGCGGTGCGAGGATCGCGATCGACATCGTCGACCACGATGGTTTTGCCCTGCATGAGTTCGGCAGCAATCTCAACTCCAAACGAATCCATGCGGTGGGCTCCCACCACACTGACAACACCGTCGCAGTAGTCGCGATCGACGATCACATGCTCTTGGGCGGTATCAATTTCACCGTAGGCACAGCGGGTAACGCTGAAGTGCTGGCCGGTGGCGCTAACCACCTGCCAAATGATTTCCTCAGAGTCTTGCAGGGTGCGGGCGGCATCGTTGAGCTCAATTAAAAACTGCTGCTGCCGTTCTTTGCGCTGGAGTTCTACCAGCAGGGCCTCGCGGTTGGCTTCGATCTGCTTGCGATCGGTAATATCGATCGAAACCCCGATCATGCGCACGGCCTGGCCAGCGTCGTTGAGATAAATTTGCCCCCGGCTCTTGAGCCAGCGCACTTCACCGTCGGCAGCAATCACGCGATAGTCTTGGACAAACGCCTGATTCCCGGCCACCGCCTGGGCCATGGCCTGCTGCAACAGCGATCGATCATCGGGGTGAATCAAGGCTCGAAACTCATCGGTGGTGCCCACCTGCATGCCCCAAATCGCTTCAGCATTGGGGGAACAGATGACGTTCTGCGTTTCTAGATCCACATCCCAGGCCATCATTTGGGCTGAGGAGAGAGCTAGCTGGAGGCGTTCTTCGGCCTGCCGCAGGTTTGCCTCGATTTGCTTGAGGCGGGTCACATCCTGAAACATGCCAATGCCGATCGCCCCGTGGCCGTACATAGCGGGCAGGATTTCTCCCCAGCAGAGGGTGGCCCGCACGCCGCCGGGGGTGTGCCAGTTCATCTCATAGTTCTCTAAGCGCTCGCCCCGGGCGATCAGTACGGCGGGCATTCGATCGGTGGGGATGCGCTCGCCCTGGGCATCGGTGCAGTAGTAGGCGTCGGCGTATTCTTCCAGGGGTTTGTTTTTGGGTAAATCACCTCCGGCCAGTTCATTGGCAATGCGGTTGGCAAACACGACTTTTGCGGTGTCGGGTTCAATAAAAACGGTGGGTGTTGGCATTAAATCGAGAACAGTTTCTAACCATTTCTGCTGGTTCTCGAGATCTTCCGCCTGCTGTCTCAGTAGACGTTCGGTGCGCTGGCGTTCGGTGATATCTTGAAACACCACGACAGCCGCTAAAATTTGCCCTTGCTTGTCTAGAATTGGCGCAGAATTAACGGCAATTACGGTGCGCCGCCCATCGTCCTGGCGCAGCTCCATTTCCTCATGGGCAATGACTTCGCCTGCTCTCAGCGATCGCGGCAGGGGATATTCGTAGGGCGCATACTTTTGGCCGTCGGGGCGAAATGCCTCAAAGGGCGTGATCGGGACATAGTCCTCCAGCGCGTAGGACTCCTCGTAGCTGTAGCCCAAAATTTGTTTGGCCTGTTCGTTGGCCAGCACAAGCTTGTCTGACGAGGCCTCGGCAATCAGCACGCCCGCGGGCATCTGGCGCAGAACAGCTTCAAACTGAGCCCGTTCTGTTTCCAACTCGCGGAGCAGTTGATCTCGCTCGACCTCAGCCTGTTGGCGTTCGGTCACATCGCGAAAGTAAACCGTGATGCCCTCCTCAGAGGGGTAGGCGTTTACCTCCAGGCAGCGTTGCAGCGGCTCGCTAAATTCTTCCCAGGCCACCGGTACTTGCTCTGCGATCGCCCGGTGCATGGCCTCGTAGGCCACCCCACCCACTAGCTGAGGAAAGACCTCGCTCCAAACCTGTTTACCAATCAGGTCTGCGGGGGCTCTGTGCAGAATTTGGGCCGCCGCCTGGTTGACGTAGGTGTAGCGCCAGCTGTGGTCAAAGGCCACAAACGCATCGGTAATGCTTTCTAGAATAGCGACGACCTTGTCCGTGCCCCGATCTACCTGACCTGGAGAGGTGGCTAACTGAGCCTCTAGCGCCTGTTTCTGCTGCTGTAGCTCAAGCAGCTGGGCTTGCAGCCGCCCGATTTGAGCGTTTTCGTCGTCGCAGCTAGCAGCGTTTTTTAGCTCTAAACTGCGGGCAAACTGTTCAATGACTTCAGAGCGAGACGTGCCTCGCTGCTGGGCCGCCCGATCGAGCGATCGCCAAGCCGTATGGGTTAGAGACAGGCTGACTCGATGTTTGGTCTCTCGCTCCCAGTTGTTCACAAACTTGCCGCTCGCGTCGCGTTTCATGGAGGGTGGAACCGTGTATATAAACGGTAAATCCATTCAACTCGACTCTGATGCGAATACAAATCTTCCTCAAGATGGATGTTCTAGCTCAATTGGGTACTGCATTGGGGCTGTGCCGAAAAAGGTTTGGGAGCGATAGCTATACGCCACCCGAGGTTTTGCTCGTGACGGCTGCCAATGTCCTGAGTGGTCCCAAGCGTCCATGCTGTTGGCACGGTATGTCGCTGTAGCCAATTGGGTTAGGACGCCTGGCAGATAGCGATAGCGTTCGAACCTTTGAATGTTTTTAGGCTTTTTATCGATGTCCTAACCTGGGTGACTCTGGCTGTAGATGAGCGGGATCAGGTTTGTTGCAAAGCCCGCTATAGCGCCAGCAGCCGCTGAATTAGAGCCTTCAGCTCCTTCATTTTGACAGGCTTGGGCAGATACTGGTTGGCACCGGCCTTCAGGCAGCGATCGCGATCGCCGGGCATGGCCAGGGCCGTCAGGGCAATAATGGGTAACGTGGCAAATCGAGCCTCACTGCGAATCAGCTGCATCGCCTGGAGGCCATCCATACCGGGCATTTGAATATCCATCAGGATCAAATCTGGCGCTTGAGTTTGGGTCAGCTCGACCGCCTCCTGGCCATTTTTGGCGTAGATCAGGCGATACCCCGAGGCCGTGAGAAAGCTTGAAATAGTGGCCACGTTCATGTCGTTGTCTTCTGCCAGCAAAATCAGCGGTCGGTCTACCGGCTGGTGAACCAGATCGGGCAGGCTGACAATCAGGGCAGGCGACAGCGGGGCGGGGTGGCTTTGCTGCAGACTTTCTAGGGTCTGCTGGAGCTGCTGGCGAGTGATGGGCTTGACCAAATAGTCAGATGCCCCCAGCGACAACCCGTAGGAGCGCTCGTCTACTACCGATACGACAATTACCGGAATAGCCTGGGTTTGAGGCGAAGCTTTGAGCTGTCGCAGCACGTCCCATCCCGAGCGATCGGGCAGCAGAATGTCGAGAATAATCAGGGCGGGGCGCGTCTGCACGACCTCCTCCATAACGCGATCGCCGCTGGGGCAGACAATGGCCTCCAGCCCTTGCTCTTGCAGATAGCGAGCCAAAATGCCGGCCGCTTCAACCGAGTCTTCGATCACCAGCACACAGGTATTGTTGGTATCGAGGGGCTGGGCAGGGGCAGTTGAGCTGACGGTCGCATCTAGGCCCGCCTCGCTCAGGTAGGGCAGCGTAATGGTGAAGCAGCTGCCCTGGTTGACCTCGCTGGTAACCGACACGCTGCCGCCGTGAAGTTCGACGATCTTGCGCACGAGGGCGAGACCGAGACCAGTACCCGTATACTGACGGCTCAAGCTGCTGTCAATTTGAACAAAGGGCTGAAACAGTTTGGCCAGATTTTCTGAGGCAATGCCAATGCCCGTATCGGTAACAGACAGTTTCAGCAGATTTCTAAAGGCGCTCTCAGAGCCCTGCGATTCAACCTCGACCCTGAGGGTGACCTGCCCACCAGCGGGCGTGAATTTCACCGCATTGCTGAGCAAATTGATCAAAACCTGACGAATTCGCCGTTCATCTACTGCGATGTCAGGCATTGAGCGAAGGCTTTCTAAACTGAGGCCAACATTCTTTGAAAACGCCATCTGCCTGACAAAGCTCAGGCTCGACTCGCAGAGCTGCTTTACGTTCACCGCCACGGGCTCTAGCTCTAGCTTGCCGGCTTCAACCTTAGATAGATCGAGAATATCGTTAATCAGGTCTAGCAGGTGCAGGCCGCTGCGCTCGATGGTGCTGAGCGCCTGGCTTTGGCTGTCATTGATCGGGCCAAAAACCTGCTCTTTTAACCCCTCAGCCATGCCCAAAATAGCGTTCAGCGGCGTGCGCAGCTCGTGACTCATGCTGGCTAGAAACTCGTCTTTGAGGCGGGTGGCGCGGTCCAGTTCGGCGTTGGTCAAGACCAGGCGCTCGTTGATCTGCTGGAGTCGTTCTTCAGCCTGCTTGCGCTCGCTGATGTCGAAGTTCACCCCAATCATGCTTTTGGGATTGCCCTCTGCATCGCGCCGCACCTTGCCGTAGGCTTTGATGTGGTGAATGCTGCCGTCGGGATGCCGCACGCGGAATTCAGGGTCGTAAGTCGCTTGCCCCAGTACGGCCTGCTGCAACAGTGCCTCTGCCGCCAGCAGATCGTCGGGATGCACGCTGTCGGCCCAAAACCTGTAGGCCCAGGTGGCGTCAGCATTAGCGCCAAAATCAGCCCTAGAGAGCCCGTAAAGCTCATACATGCGCTCATCCCAAAAGATGGTGTTTTGCTGAATATCCCACTCCCAGCAGCCGATCGCGCCGGAGTTGAGCGCCAGGCTCAGGCGCTCAGACAGCTTCTGCCGCTCCAGTTCAGCCAGTTTGCGATCGGTGATATCGAGGGCGGTGCCAAACACTTTGACCACCTGCCCCTGGTCGTTGCGTTTGACGCTGCCGCGCGCTTCCAGGTAGACAAGAGCGCCGTCGGGCCGAACGAATCGCAGCTCGATCTCGTAGGGCATGCCCGCCTGCATAGCCCGGTTGAGGTACTGCTGCAGGCGATCGCGATCCTCCGGCGGAAAGTAATTAAAGTGCTCGGCGTAGGCCGGTTCAGGATCACTGGGGTCAAAGCCCAGAATGCGAAAGAGTTCGTCTGACCAAGTCAACTCTTGGGTGATCGCATCCAGTTCCCAACTGCCCAAATGCACCATGCGCTGAGCTTCGGCCAGGGCAGCCTGGCTGTAGCGCAGCTGCGCTTCGACCCGTTTAATATCGCTAATATCGAGCACCGTACCCACCAGCGCCAGCGGTTGCCCAGTCTCTCGATGCACCAGTTCGGCCCGCGACAGCACGTAGTGCAGGCTGCCATCGGGATGAAAAAGGCGGTATTCAGCCTCAAATGGCTGGCCCTGATCGATTACCGCCTGGGTCTTTTGCTCGACCTCAACGCGATCGTCGGGATGCACATACTCAAGAAATTCGGCAAAGGTGGGCGGCCCGGCCTCAGCAGCTCGACCAAAAATCCGGTAGGTTTCGGCTGACCAGTCAATGGCGTAGGTATACGGGTTAAACTCCCAGCTGCCCAGGCGAGCAACACGCTGGGCCGCCGCCAGGTGCGCTTCGTTCTTGAGCAGCTGCTCTTCGGCCCGCTTGCGGCGATCGATGTTGGTTTCTGAGCCAATAATGCGGACGGGGTTGCCGCTGTCATCCCAGTGAGCCTGACCGCGATCGAGAATCCAGAGGTAGTGACCGGCCTGGTGCCGAATGCGGTACTCGACCTCGTAGAAGGGAGTTTTTTGGGCCAGGTGATCGTTAAAGGCGGCCAGAACGCGATCGCGATCGTCCGGATGAAGGCTATTCAGCCATACGGCCTGGCTACTGTCTTCTAGCGCCGATAGCCCCCGCAGCTCCTTCCAGCGCTCGGTGCGAAACGTCTCTCCGGTGATCAAGTTAAGATCCCACAGAGAGGCGTTGCTGCCTCGGATAGCCAGCTGCCAGCGCTCTTCGCTTTCGCGCAGGGCGGCGGTGCGCTGCGCGACGCGCTCCTCCAGCTCGCGGTTTAGAGCCTGGAGAGCAATTTCGGCCCGGCGGCGATCGCTGATGTCGCGAATCACAAACAACACGTCATCACCGTTAATCGGGCTAGCCCGCACTTCTTCCCAAAACAGCTCGCCATCGATCTCAAGCTGTTGCTCGTAAACCTGTACGGTCCCGGTCTCAATGGCCTGTTGCGCCACCCAAACTTTTTGATCGGCCAAAGACTGAGGCAAGACATCGTAAACGGTGTAGCTGGGTGAGACTGAGGGGGGCAGCAGCACTTTTTTAACCGAGCCACCGCTGAGTATGCCCAGATATTGCCCCTGCCGGTTGATTCGCACCAGCAGATCGGGGATGGCGTCGACAATGGCGCGGTTGGTGGCTTCTAGCGCTTTGCTATCGGTAATATCGCGCACCACAACCAGCACCTCGTCGGCACCGCAGGGGTTGATTCTAACTTCCTCGGTGCGGAGGCTGCCGTTGATAGCAATCTGCTGTTCGTAAATTTGCAGCTCCCCCGTCCGAAGTGCTTGCTGAATATGACTTAAGCGCAGAGACGCTAACTCGGGTGGAAGAATCTCATCGAGCCGCTTGCCCGGCAGGAAGACGTTGCCGCAGTGAACATTTGAGCTAGGGGACAAAACGCAGTCAAGATAGATACCCGCCGCCGAGGTTCGCATGATCAAGTCGGGCAGCGCCTGGGTCAAGGATTGATACTGTCTATCTCGGTTGCTAAGGGAGGCGGCTAACGCCTGCTGTTCCTGGAGCACCTGCCACAGGTGAGGCTGCAGGCGCTCTCGGGTAACCACCCCCACCAGCCCACCGCGATCGTCTAGAACAGCCAGGTGATCGGTAGCGTGCTGATCTAGCTGCTGCATCAACATCGAGAGGTCGCCCAGGTCAGCCTGCCGCACTGTGACAACCGGCGATCGCATCACTACAGCAATGGGCAAATCGCTGAGCGATCGCCCCTGAACGACCAGCGGTATCAGATCGCGCTCAGTAAAAACACCCGCTAAATTTGCCCCGTCAGCCACAAAAACACAGGGAAGTTGCGGTTGACTACCACCCATAATCCGTAGCGCATCGGCAACAGATGTATCGCCGCATACCGAGGCAGTAATACCAACAAAAGGATAGTGCATGGGGGGAATATAAAGCAGCGGGAAATTACGCTAAAAACAGATTGCCCTAGATTCCGCCTCAGCTGCGTCATTGGCACATCTAGGAATAAGACTTTATTGAGGCAATCGGCAACTTTCTTTCAACCAAAGACCTCAGTATCTCCTATAAATATAAGTATCCGCCAGCGCACCATCTCTGGGTGACCTAAGAGCGGTTACATTGCGCCGCAATGCGCTTAATGGCTAAAGCCTGAATATAGATTAAAGTCTATAAATTGAAGGATTTAAAGCGCTTGGAGCTATAGCTTGTTATGACATGTTGGCGTTCTAAAGTCGTTAATTGGGTCTTTTTTCCAGCCCAAAAGCGTCTGGTACTGTTCTAAAGATCGACGAAATTAGGCGACTTCTGCCAAAAAACAGATATTTAGACTGCTACTTGCATTCCTGATATTTTTCGGACTTCTCTATAACTTTAGCTGCTTCTCTAGCGTAAACAGCCTTCGCAGAGGCGTTTGGGAACGCTGTAGGGGAATGCTAAAAAAGCTTCTAGAGAACAATCAAAGCCTCGTCGCTCATAAACCGAGAGCCGATCGCTTTATTTGCTCAAATAGCCCAATTGATGCGTTTATGTCCTCTGCTTACCCTCACTCAATTCTCATCGTTGATGACGAGCCCAGCAACTTTGAAGTGATTGAGACCCTGCTCGCCATCGACGCAGCAGAAGAGACATTTTCCAAGCAGGCTCAAGCCTATCAGCTGCACTACGCAGCCAGTGGGGCAGCGGCCCTCGCGGCGCTCGACCTCTTTCAACCCGATGT
This sequence comes from Nodosilinea sp. AN01ver1, assembly GCF_050565655.1. Lineage (NCBI taxonomy): Bacteria > Bacillati > Cyanobacteriota > Cyanophyceae > Nodosilineales > Nodosilineaceae > Nodosilinea > Nodosilinea sp. AN01ver1. The sequence goes on from NZ_JBNXVS010000024.1 coordinate 29,127, forward strand.
CATTTTGCTCGATGTCATGATGCCGGGCATGAGCGGGCTGGAGGTCTGCCAGCGCATCAAAGCCATGCCCCAGTGGCAGGCAGTACCCATCATTATGGTGACATCCCTCACCTCTAAGGCCGATTTAGCCCGCTGCTTCACGGCTGGGGCCGACGATTTTATTGGCAAGCCAGTCACTCGGCTAGAGCTAACCGCCAGGGTGCGATCGATGCTGCGCATTCGCCAGCAGTACAAAGCGCTGGCAACCTTCAACGCCAGCCTAGAAAAAACCGTGCAGGAGCGCACGGCCCAGCTGCAGGCCAGCCTCAACCGCGATGCCCTCACTCAGCTACCCAGCCGTACTTTTTTGCTCCAGCAGCTGGACGAGATCCTGCGGGCCAAATGTTTCTCCTTTGCGGTAGTCTACCTGGACTGCGATCAGTTCAAACTCGTCAACAGTGCCTTTGGCCACGCCGTCGGCAATCAGCTCCTGCTGGCGATCGCTGAGCGCTTGCAGCAGCTTTTACATCCCAGCGATATTTTGGCACGCTTGGGCGAAGACGAATTTTGCTTTTTGCTGCGTCATGTTGACTGTGAAGCCGATCTAGAGCCCTTTATTCGCACGGTACTCCAGAGCTTTGCCAGTTCGTTTATGATCGGCGACTGCGAAATTTTTATGACCGCCTGCCTGGGGATAGCCCTGGGCAACAGCGCCTACCAACACCCAGAAGAGCCCCTGCAGGACGCCGACACGGCTATGTATAAAGCCAAACTGCGGGGCAAAAACTGCTGCCAGATCTTTGACTGCCAAATGTCTGTGGCGATGCTAGCGCGCCTCACCCTGGAGACAGACCTGCGCCGTGGCCTCGACAACCAGGAGTTTGTGGCTTACTACCAGCCCGTTGTTGACTTAAAAACTGAGACGGTGTGCGGCTTTGAGGCGCTGGTGCGCTGGCGGCACCCCGATCGCGGCATGGTTTCACCCGACGAGTTTATTCCCTGCATGGAAGAAACCGGGCTAATTGTGCCCGTGGGTATTATGGTGCTGCATCAGGCCTGCCAGCAGCTGCTGACCTGGCACCAGCAGGGCTGGAAAGACCTGACCATCAGCGTCAATCTATCGGTGCGCCAGTTTGCCTCGCCCACCCTGCTGATCGACATTGACCGCGTGCTGGCCGAAACGGGCGTTGACCCCAGCAGCCTCAAGCTAGAAATTACCGAAAGCGCCCTGCTCGAAAACGCCGATGTGGCCATCGACCTGATGGAACAGCTGCGATCGCGCCACATTCGCATCAGCGTTGATGACTTTGGCACCGGCTATTCGTCCCTGAGTTCGCTCCACCGCTTTCCCCTCAACGACCTCAAAATTGACCGCTCTTTTGTCAGCCAAATGGACGAGAACAGCCGCAATTTTAAGATCGTCAGCACCATCATTTCGCTGAGCGACCAGCTAGAACTAACCGTTGTTGCCGAGGGCATCGAAACCCGCCAGCAGCTAGACCACCTGCGGCAGCTCGGCTGTACGCTGGGTCAGGGGTATCTCTTTTACCCGCCGCTGAGCGTCCGCGACATTGAGACCCACATTCTTACCCGGTCTGCCTACACCGGGTGAAAGAAAAACGACGCCCCCAAAATGGCAAAGGTGGAGAGCAGCAGCACCCCTTCCAGCCAGTTCGATTTGCCGTCCTGACTAATCAGGTTCACCACCGCAACGGCAATTACGACCGCGATCGCCTCAAAGGGGCCAAAGTTCAAGTCCATCGGCTGGCCAATAAAGTAGCCGATGATCACCAGAATCGGGGCCACTAGTAGCGCCACCAGCAGGCTCGACCCCATGGCGATCGACACCGACAAATCCATGTTGTTCTTCACCGCCATCCGCACGGCGGTCACGTATTCCGCCGCACCGCCCACCAGGGGCAGCAAAATCACCCCGGTAAACAGGTCGGTCAGCCCTAGCATATTGGCCGTTTCTTCCACCGCGCCCACAAAAATTTCTGACTCAACCGCTACCCCAATGGTAGCGGCTAGCAGCACCCCTAGCCAAAGCACCACGTTGGGCTTTTCGCCTTCACCGTGCGCCTCTGCGCCGTGCTCGCCCTCAGCATCGCTCACCCCCACGTCGTAGAGGTAGCTGTGGGTTTTGAGGGAAAACAGCAGCGTCAGCCCGTAGACCACAATCATTACCACCGCCACCGTCAGCGACAGGCGGCTAATGGCGGTCGGCTCGACGATGTTGGAGGTGTTGATTACCATGGCCGGCAGCACAATTGCCGTCACCGCCAGGGCCATAGTGCTGCCGTTGATGCCCGCCACGTTGCGGTTAAACTCCTGCTCTTTGTAGCGCAGCCCGCCAAAGAACATCGACAGCCCCAGCACCAGCAGCAGGTTGGCCAAAATTGAGCCGGTAATGCTGGCCTTTACAATGCCGATCAAACCCGCTTTGAGAGCAACCAGCGCAATAATCAGCTCGGTGGCGTTGCCAAAGACGGCATTGATTAAGCCGCCAATGGTGGGGCCTGTAACCACAGCCAGCTCTTCGGTAGCGGTGCTCAGCCAAATCGCCAGGGGCACAATGGCCAGCGCTGATAGAGCAAATACCGCCAGGGCACCCCACTCCAGTCGTTCTGCTGCGATCGAGATTGGAATGAAGAGCAGCAGACCCAGGGAAATAATATTTTTTATCGACATAAATAACTAGCTCAAGGAATTAGGTGGGCACTGGGGCAGCGATATAACCCTCACGCAGCTTTGGGGACCAGGGTGGGCGTAGTCTAGCCAAACAGGTTAAAACCAGTAGCGACCAGCCAGAGCCTCTGACTAAAAGCCGTCGTAGCAGACCCATTTTTCTGCCTATTGTCAGGCGAGAGACCATTCTACGCAATCATCTGGGCTGTCTTTTTACTAAGCTGCCCACAATTTGATCGCTAAGCGATCGCTAGACGGTCAGCAAAAGTGGCTAAGCTGCTCTCCTGGCTAGTCATAGGGGTCGCTAGGATAGCGATTGGCAATCAATGCGGCCAACAAAAACTAAAGGTTTTTGTCCTGCTTTGGCTGGTTTATCCCCCTTAAATTTACGTTTGGAGATACTCACGATGAAATCTTTACTCAACACAGCGGTAATAGCGGCGGCTTTAGCCGGACTGACCCTAGCTGGCTGCACCACGACCTCCCCTACGGGCGACGATACCGCCACCGATGAAACCACAACCACCGACGCAACCGTGGTATTTGAGTGCCCCGGCGGCGAGACGATTACCGCTCAGTTTATCGGTGCAGATGAGGCGATCGTTACCCTACCCAACCAAGACCCGATTACCCTGCCCGCTACCGAGGCGGCCTCGGGGGCACGCTATAGCGACGGCACTACAACCCTGTGGAATAAGGGCGAAAACGTTCTAGTTGAGGTTGACAACACCGTAGTGCTATCGGATTGCACCGCTCAAAACTAGCTCAAACTAGGCCAGCAGCAGCGCCATCTGCTCCTGGCTCAGCACGTTGCCAACTACCCGCCGCACCGGCTCCGGCCACACCTGAATCAGGGTTGGCGTAGCTGAGATGTGGGCCGCTTCGGCCTCACCGGGGTGAGTAGTCACGTCGATCACCTGTAGGGTGTAGGCGCTGGGCAGAGCCGACTCCAGGGTGGTGTACAAAAACCGCAGCATTCTCTCAGTGGCCGCAGTATCGGTGCCGCTGACAAACAGTTTGAAGCAGTGGGGCTGAGGCCCTGCGCTGGGAGCATCGAGTGTATCGGCGGGCAAAGGAGCTTCTGACACCTCAGCGGCCTGCTCAACCCTCATAATCAAGTCATGGCATTCCCACAGCTGCGGAAAAGTGGGCCGATACGACTCGATGAGCGCCACAGAACATGCTTCGGCGCTGCTGTAGTTGGGCTGCCACTGGAGCTGCCCCAGGCCAAACAAAGCGTTGAGCAGGGGTTGAAACCGCAGCGCGCGCGGGTAGGCTTCAGCCACCATAGCCGGTACCTGGGTAGTAGGGTTGACCCAGCGGTCTACGGTGGCCGTAAAGCAGGGCAGCAAAAAATAGGGTGGCTCGGCCAGCCCCAGATGCGTTTGCAGAGCGGCACACAGGTCTAGATGCCAGTGAGCGCGCTTTTGCTCGTCTAGGCAATAAACACAGTCGCCCCCAGGGGTAAACAGGGCAATACCCTTAAAGCTGGGGGCAACCAAGTCAGACATCGCGGAGTTAGACACGGCCTCGCAGCATTTGGGCCATTTCGTTTTGCTTGGGCGACATTTCCAGCGCGGTCTCTTCGGTAATGCGCCCCGACTCGTAGAGGGCGTAGAGCGACTGGTTCATGGTGCACATGCCGTCGAAGGTACATTTGGGAATCAGCGCTTCGACTTCGTCGAGCTGGCCGCGCAGAATGTAGTCTTTGATGGCGTCGGTGTTGATCAGGATGTCGTGGAAGGCGGCCCGCTTGCCGTCGGTGGTGCGGCAGAGGCCCTGGGCAATGACGGCCACCAGCGACTCCGCCAGGGAAACCCGCACGGGGGCCTGCTGCTCGGGTTCGTAGAGGTTGAGAATCCGCTCTACGGTCTTGACGGCGCTGTTGGTGTGTAGGGTGCCCATTACCAGGTGACCCGTCTGAGCTGCTTTGAGGGCGGTATTCACCGTCTCTTTGTCCCGCATTTCACCGACCAGAATGATGTCGGGGTCTTCCCGCAGGGAGGCCTTGAGGGCGTTGTCAAACTTTTGGGTGTGCATGCCCACTTCCCGCTGTTTGATCAGCGATCGCCGGCTGGTGTGCACAAATTCTACCGGGTCTTCGATGGTGATGATGTTTTTGGGCATCTCCGTATTGACGTAGTCAATCATCGCCGCCATCGTGGTCGATTTACCCGAACCCGTAGGCCCAGTCACCAGCACCAGGCCTTTGTGGTAATGGCACACGTCGCGAAAGATGGGCGAGAAGCCCAGTTGGTCGAGGGTGAGAATTTTTACCGGAATCAAACGCAGCACCATCGCCGGGCCGCGCAGCGAATCAAAAATATTGATCCGGATACGGGTGAAGTCGTACTGGGCCGCCCCGTCAAAGTCGAGGGTTTGGCGAAATTCTTGAATTTCTTCGGGCTTGAGGATCTCTGACAGCCAGCTGTAGAAGGTGGCTTCGTCGGTGGCGGGGTATTCGGTGAGCGAAATATCGCCGCGATCGCGGAACCTGGGGATTTCACCTACTCCCAGGTGGATGTCAGAAAAGCCTTTGTCAAAGGCCTCACGCACAATTTTTTCGAGGGTAAGCCCACTGCTGACCTTGAGGGTGTCAGCCGCCTTGGGCATTGGGGGCGGTGAAGCGGGTCGATGGCGAGCCTGCCCCGGAGCCGGAGCCGCTGCCGCCGGAGCCGCTGGGGGCGGGGGCGGAGCCACTGGAGCCTGATGACCGGCCGCCTGGGCAGCCGCCTGGGCAGCCGCCTGACCAGCGGCGCGGGCAGCCGCCTGGGCGCGAGCCTGAGCAGTAGCCTGGGCCTGAGCCGCCGACTGGGGAGGTCTGGGCGGCGGCGGCGGGGCGGGTTGGGCCGCAGCGGCGTTGGGTGACTCAGCCATAAAAGGATTCTCCATAATGGACTCAACAGCGACAGGTACAACAATCGGGTAAAAACAGCGCGGCTACCCGTGGAATACAGTCAGGTTGCCCACATTAGGTGCAGAAGTTAGCCGAGCTATGATCTCCGGCTATACCCTAGCAGCCCTTAGACGCTAATGGTCTGAATCGGCCTGGCTGGTACCAAGCTCAGCGCCGGATCTAGAGTTGTGCTACCGAAGTTATCTCACTGGCAGAACTCCGCGTCTGAACTTGGATGAGGGGTATAACCCCTGAGTATACGTCATGTCTCGAATTAGCTCATCAGGGTACGCCCCAGCAGGTGGCCGTGGCTAAAGACCGATCGCATCAGCCCTAGCCGCACCGGGTTGGGGGCGCGGCCAAACAGCCCAATCATAGCCAGCACCACCTCGGGCAAGGTCATACTATCGGCCAAAAAGCCCGCCCAGTCGTCGGTGGGCAGACTAAAGAAAGCGGCAAAAAACTGGTGCAGCTGGGGCGCATCAAAGGCCATCAGGTTTTCGAGGCCAAACAGATAGAGGTAGTGCTTGCGGACGCGTTCGGCGGGCCACAGCGCTTCCCAGGCCTGGCGCGCGGCCTGGGCCGAGGTGGTTTGGGGTGAGCTGAGCGCGGCGGCGATCGCATTGGCCAGCCCCGGACCGCGCCGCAGCAGTGCCCCCACCATATAGCCCGAGGCTGGATGCACCATACTGGCCGCGCCACCAAAGCCCACCACTCGCTGGGTAAAATCGGGCAGTGGCTGATTCATCGGAAACAGGCACTGCTCCACATGGTGAATATCTTTGACCTCAATGCCCCGGTGGTGTAAGCGCTGGTACAGCCGCTGCTTGAGAGTCTCCATTGCGATCGCCGGGTGGTGGGCCAGAGAAGTCTCTTCGACAAAATACACGTCGTCGCCCAGATCCATCGCATAGAGAAAGGTGGGTGGCTCCTGGCGATCGCTTGGGGGTAGGTAGTCGTCACGAAAGTCCATGAATACCATCTGCTGAGGATCCGTGGGGGGCTTGGAAAATCGTCCTACAATGCCGTAGGCCGCCTGAAAGGCTACCTCTGACGCCTCTGGGCGCTGCACCAGAGCCGCCCTGTGACCGGTGGCATCGACCACCAAACGGGCCGTGAGAGTGTCTCCAGCCTCAGTGGTAATTTGAGTATGGGTGGGAAAGTGTTCGACCCGGCAGGCTTTGCCCTGATGCCAGATCACCTGGTGCTGGTTGCCCTGGGCCAGCCAGTGGGTTTGCAGGCGGTCTCTGTCCAACAGGCCGTACTCGCGGTGCAGCGGCAGCTCACCGCCGTTGACATGCACCACACAATCTTTCCAGCGGTGCTCTAGAAACTGCGCCAGACCCAAATCTTCGAGTTCGTCAACCCAAATGCCGTAGGTGTTGGGCCAGGGCTGTGCCGGATCGTTCAGGGCCAACCCCTGCACCGCCAGCCCTGCCTCTGCCAGAGCTGCCACCAGCGATAACCCCGCTGGCCCCGCGCCAATGACCAACACATCCTGCATGAACCGTTTGCCACCTCAATGGTTGCCGTGAAACCCTATCTTACAAAGATTGTGGTCTTTGTTGGTGAGGAGATAGAGAAGGTGGTGAGGGAGATGGGGAAGGTGAGGAGGATGAGGAAGTGGGGAAGGTGAAGGAGGTGAAGGGGGAGTTCAAAATTCAAAATTTCTCCTCCGAAGACGCTGCGCGTAGGCGAAGCCAGTCTGAAGGACTCACAAAATTTTGAATTTATCTATTCCGAATCCTACGGGCAGCCGCTTCGCGTCCTCATCCACCTACCCATCCACCCATCCACCCATTCACTCACCTCCCCCCGCCCACCGATGTATGATTCAGGGGCGATTTACCCCAACAGTCTGGCTATGGCGAATCTTGCGAGCGATCCGAACGTGCTGGCTACGGTGGTGGGCATTGTCGCCCTGGCCCTGGCACCGCTGGCGTTTTTGCTCTGGTTTTTCTACACCCGCGACAAACTTAACCCTGAGCCGCGCGGGCTGGTGCTCAAGCTTTACCTGCTGGGGATATTGGCCTATGTGCCGGTCTTTTTGGTGCGGCAGTTGGTGCCGTTGCCGAGCTGGCTGATGGCGATCGCCGTGGTGCCCGTGCTAGCCGAACTAGCTAAGTTCTGGGTGGTCAAGCGGGGGGTATACAACCACCCAGAGTTCGACGAACCTGTCGACGGCCTTATTTTTGCCGCCGCTGCTGGCCTGGGCTTTGCCACCCTGGAGGTAATTGGCTCAATGCTCTACGCCTACTTTGCTGTGGCTCGGCTGGGGGTGCCGGGTGCCGCCGTCAATGCCTCGGCCTGGACGGCGGTGCTGACGATGTTTGCCCTGCGGGGGCTGCTGTCGGCCCCAGGTCAGGCGCTGTGGTCGTCGCTGTGGGGCTATGGCCTGGGGTTAGCCAAGTTTTCGCCCCCGGGCCAGGGACGGGGGCTGGTGCGCAACGGTCTGCTGGCGGCGATTCTCTCCCATGCGGCGTTTAACGCTCTGGCGCTGGAGTCAAGCTGGTGGCTGAACCGAGTGGGCCTGGTGCTGGTGGTGGCGGTGCTGTGGTTTGTGGTGATGCGCTGCCTGCGCTATGCCCTGGCCCTGACACCCCAGGAGTGAGAGCCAGACTCAGACTCAGGGGATATCGGGGCCGCCCTCTCTGGTCGTGCAGTGCCCACCCTACCGCAGCTGCGATCGCTGGATTAAAGCGATCCCAAATTTGAATCAGACAACCCTGGTTTCACAAAGGCCATCGGCAGGGGCAAATGCTATTGGCCCTGTCAACGTGAGGGGCATCTAATATTGCAACAGGACGGTGATGGGCACATCGGGCAGCTTGGTGCGCCCGTTTAGGCCCGCCAGCTCAATCACAAAGCCGAACCCGGCGACGGTGCAGCCGGTTTTCTCAATCAGCTGGGCGGTGGCGGCGGCGGTGCCACCGGTTGCAATCAGGTCGTCGACAATTAGCACTCGGCTGCCCGCCGGAAACGCGTCCTGGTGCAGTTCCAGGGTGTCATTGCCGTACTCCAGCGCGTAGCTGGCCTGATGTACCGCGGCGGGCAGCTTGCCGGGCTTACGCACCGGGGCAAACCCTACCCCTAGCTTGTAGGCCAGCGGCATGCCAAATATAAAGCCCCGCGACTCAATGCCCACGATGTAGTCGGGGCGGTGCTCGGCCACTTTTTCGGCAAATACATTAATGCTGTACTGCATGGCGGTGGGGTTAGCCAGCAGCGGCGTAATGTCGCGAAACAAAATGCCGGGCTGAGGGAAGTCGGGAATGTCGCGAATGTGGGCTTTGAGATCCATTGTGGTGCGGGGTTGTGGGCGTTGTTATGGTATCAACGTTTGGTCGCTGAAAAATTGTCAAACCAGCCGCGTTTCCAGAAAAAGTAGACTTGCAGCACGGCGATCGCCCCCATTACCCCCAGGCAGATCACGTAGCCCCAGTACCAGCCCAGCTCGGGCATGTTGAAGGGTGAGGCTTCGGTATTAAAGTTCATGCCGTAGACCCCGGCAATAAAGGTGAGCGGAATAAAAATTGAGGAGATTACCGTCAGCAGCTTCATCACTTCATTCATGCGGTTGTTGATGGAGGACAGGTAGACATCCATCAGGCTGGAGGCGATCTCGCGGTAGTTTTCGATGATGTCGACCACCTGCACAATGTGGTCGTACACGTCTTGCAGGTAGACGCGCACCTCCTGGCTGATCAGCTCGTCGCTGTCGCGGATCAGGCTGTTGATCACGCTGCGCTGGGGCCAGATGTAGCGGCGCAGCTTCATCAGCCCCCGGCGCATGCGGTGAATTTTTTTGATTGTGGCGCTGGTTGGGTTAGCGACCACTTCTTCTTCCAGTTCTTCGAGGGTTTCGCCAATTACCTCTAGCACCGGGAAAAAGCTGTCAACGATGGTGTCGAGCAGGGCGTAGGCCAGGTAGGCGGCGTTTTGGCGGCGAATGGTGCCGGTACCCCGACGGATGCGATCGCGCACCGGACCAAAGGAATCCCACTCGGGCTCTTCCTGAAAGGTGATCAAAAACCCCTGGCCCAGCACAAAACTGACCTGCTCGCTGCCAACCCCGGTGCCCGAAGGCTTGGGCCGCACCATCTGCATAATGATCAAAATTTTGTCGTCGTAAAAGTCGATTTTGGGCCGGTGGGGCACGTTGACAATGTCTTCGAGCAGCAGCGGATGCAGGCCGAAGGTCTGGCCCATGTCGATCAGCGTTTTTTCGGTGCCCAGCCCGCGAGCGTCAAGCCAGGTCACACTGTCGCTTACCCCCAGCGCAGAGCACTCCTCAGGATGGTCGATGGTGGCGGTGCGCACGGCATCGGGGCCGTAGTCAATCAAAAACAGCTCCGTGGGCAGGGCATCGGGGGGAATCCTCAGCGTCCCGGGAAGCGCGCCAGGGGGCGAATATCGGTATTCAAACAGGCCGTCGCCATCGCGATCGACAACAGGGGCGAGGTCGCAGTGGGGGCCGCTGGGCTTGACCGTCGCCGCGCCAAAACTATCCGCCGCCGATGGCAGTGAGCTTGGCGAGGTCGCCTCAGAGTCTAAATTGTGTCCTTGCTGCGACATCACCTTACTCCACTAGTTTTTGCCACTTAAAAAGGATAGGGGCACAGCCGTAGCTGCACCCCTAGAGGTTAAGCATTTATTCAGAGATGGCCGTCTGGGGGATGACCGGTGGCGGGCTACATCATGCCCATGCCGCCCATGCCGCCCATGCCGCCCATGCCACCCATGCCGCCCATGCCACCCATGCCGCCCATGCCGCCCATACCGCCCATGCCAGGGTCGCCAGCGGGGGCAGGAGGCTCAGGAATTTCGGCCACCAGGGCTTCGGTGGTGAGCACCATGCCCGCGATCGAGGCGGCATCCTGCAGGCCCGATCGCACGACCTTAGCCGGGTCGATAATACCGGCCTGAATCAGGTCTTCGTAGGCACCCGTGAGGGCGTTGTAGCCCATGGGGAAGTCCATCGCTTTTACCTTTTCGACGATGACCGAGCCCTGCTGGCCAGCATTGTCGGCGATTTGGCGCAGGGGCGCTTCCACCGCCCGCATGACAATGTCAACGCCAATGGCCTCTTCGGCACTGAGGGAGGCCTTGAGCGCCTCTAGCTTGGGGGCCAGGTGCAGCAGGGTGGCCCCACCGCCGGGGACGATGCCTTCTTCAACAGCCGCCTTGGTGGCGCTGAGGGCGTCGTCAATGCGCAGCTTGCGGTCTTTGAGTTCGGTTTCGGTGGCGGCCCCAACTTTGATCACGGCAACGCCGCCCGCCAGCTTGGCCAGCCGCTCGGAGAGCTTTTCTTTGTCGTACTCAGAGTCGGTGCGCTCTAGCTCCTGGCGAATCTGAGCGATCCGCTTGTCGATGTCGCCCTTGTTGCCCGCGTCGGAAACCAGGGTGGTGGTGTCTTTGGTGATGGTGGCCTTGGTGGCGGTGCCCAGCATCGACAGGTCAGCGGTGTCGAGGCTGAGGCCCACTTCTTCGGAGATCACCTGACCGCCCGTGAGCACGGCGATGTCTTGCAGCATGGCCTTGCGGCGATCGCCAAAGCTAGGCGCTTTGATAGCGGCGACATTCAGCACGCCACGGGCCTTGTTGACCACCAGGGTAGCCAGAGCCTCGCCCTCGATGTCTTCAGCAATGATCAGCAGGGGGGCACCCTCACGGGCGACGCGCTCCAGCACCGAGACCAGATCCTGAATGGAGCCGATTTTTTTATCGGTAATCAGCACGCGGGCGTTGTCGAGTTCGGTCACCATGCGCTCCTGGTCGGTGACGAAGTAGGGAGAAATATAGCCGCGATCGAACTGCATCCCTTCGACAACGTCCAGTTCGGTGTAGAGCGACTTGGATTCTTCCACCGTGATGACGCCGTCTTTGGTGACTTTGTCCATGGCTTCGGCGATCATGTGGCCGATTTCTTCGTCGCTGCCAGCGGACACTGTAGCGACCTGAGCAATGGTAGCGTTGCCTTCGACGGGCTTGGCCACGGCGGCAATTTCGCTCACCAGAGCGTTTACAGCCTTCTCGATACCGCGCCGTAGGCTGACGGGGTTGGTGCCAGCGGCCACGTTCTTGAGACCCTCTTTAACCATGGCCTGGGCCAGTACGGTGGCGGTGGTGGTGCCGTCGCCCGCCAGGTCTTTGGTCTTAGAAGCCACCTCTTGCATGAGGCGCGCACCCAGATTCTCGAAGGGATCTTCTAGGTCAATTTCTTTGGCAATGGTGATGCCGTCGTTGACGATCTGGGGTGCCCCGTACTTTTTCTCGAGCACAACGTTGCGCCCCCTGGGACCGAGGGTAATTTTAACAGCGTCAGCTAGGGCGTTGACGCCTTTTTCGAGGGCCTGCCGCGACGCCTCATCAAAGGAAACTCGTTTTGCCATGTCCTGTCTTTCAGCTCTCCAGAGACAAACTTAGCACTCACTGCGTGCGAGTGCTAACCCAGCCAGATTACCGCTGTTAGCGCCGGTCGGTAAGTCGCAATAACCGATCCTCGACAAATCCTCAGTTCAGTGGGCTTCGGCAAAAAAGAGCAGGATTAGGGAAATGCTCTTTTGGTAGATGATCGCTCCCTTCGACTCCGCTCAGGGAACACCTTCGACTCCGCTCAGGGAACACCTTCGACTCCGCTCAGGAATCGGTCGCTGAGCGGAGTCGAAGCGTCCGTCTGGGATGAACCTAACATCCTTCAGGGAGACTGTTGTAAAAGCCACAGACCGGTGGTAGTCATGCCCGAGCCGTCGGGGCGCACCAGCAAAAAGTGCAGGCCCCGACTGTCCCGCTTGCGCTGCTCAAACCGCTGCCCGGCCTGGGATACATCGGCGTCGCTAAAGGTGGTGAAGACCCAGCGATCGCTCAGTCCAGCCTCCAGAATCAGCCCGTCGGGTTCTCCCCGCAGGTAGCTCAACCAGGCGGGGGAGTGGGCCTGAATCCACTGGGCCAGGGCCATTGCCTGCCGCCCCGCATCTACCACCACCCCAGGAATAGGGGTCGTGCTGGCCAGGCCCAGGCGCGAGGGCATTAGGTTGTCAGGCAGATGGCGCAGGGGGATGGGTTCGTAGGGCAGGGTTTGCTCAAAGTCGTAGGCCGACAGGGCGGTAAAGCCCCAGCGGTCTCCCCACAGCTGCTCGGGCAGGGGCACCGGGGGCGGCGACTCGATGTGCAGCGGGTTATAGGGAATGGGGATGGCGTTGGGCTGGGCGGGGTACCACTTGGCCCGCTGCTGTAGCCACTGGTGCAGGGCCGGGGTGTGGCGGGTAGGCTCGACGGCAATGCCCAGCGGTTCGCAGGCGGTGGTCAGCAGCGACAGAGCCTGGGGACGAAACACCTGGATTTGGCTGGGCGTCACGCCCGCTTTTTGAATGGCGATCGCGATCTGCTCAGTCACCCAGGCTTTGTTGATCGCGGCCTGGGGCGCTGTGGCTCCGTAGCTAAAACCAAAGTCGTCGCTGCACAGCAGCAGTTCCCACAGGGGTGCGCCGCTGTCGCTAGCCAGGGGTGGACGGTGCAGATCGGCCTGCCAGACGGGCTTAGACACCGTACTCACGACGAAACAGAGCTAACCGCCACCGGGCCAGGGCTGGGCACGTACATCTGGGTGAGGTACTCGGCTACCATGCGATCGCTGTTGTAGTGGGGCGCGCAGGAGTGAATCGACGCCTTCATCATCGCGATCCACTGGCGGGGCAGCCCGGCGCGATCGCGCTGGTAGTACAGGGGCGCAATGTGGTGCTCCAGCAGGTCGTAGAGCGAGTCGGCATCCTGCTGGTTTTGGCTGTCGGGGTCGGGGCTGGCTTTGCCGATCACCCAGCCGTTGGCCACCTGGCCGCCGCCTCCGGGGCGGTAAGCCTCGGCCCACCAGCCGTCGAGGGTGGCGCAGTTGAGACCGCCGTTGAGGGCCACCTTTTGGCCGCTGGTGCCCGAGGCCTCGGGGCGACGGGGATGGTTGAGCCACAGGTCGACGCCGGGCAGCAGCAGCTTGGCCACCGCCATGTCGTAGTCTTCGATAAAAGCGACGCGATCGCGCAGGGCCGGGTGGCGGCACCACTCCATCAGCCGCTGAATAATGCGCTTGCCCTCGTCATCGTTGGGGTTGGCCTTGCCCGCAAACACAATTTGAATCGGGCGGCGGGGGTGGGCCAAAATGCGAATGGCCCGGTGTAGGTCGCTAAACAGCAGCTCGCCGCGCTTATAGGGGCTAAACCGGCGGCCAAAGCCCAGGGTCAGCACCTCGGGGTCGAGCAGGCGATCGACGGCGGCAATTTCGTCGGCGGCCTCGCCCCGGCTGTGGCGGGCGGTGCGCACGCGATCGCGGGTGTAGGCAATGAGTCGCTCTTTCAGCAGGCTGTGTCGCTGCCACAGCTGGTCGTCAGGAATCGCATCCACCCTGGACCAGCGGCTGGGGTCGGTGGTCGGGGTGGGGTCGTCGTAGCCCAGGTACTGGCGGTAGAGGTCACTCATCAGCGGAGCTGTCCAGGTGGCGGCATGGACGCCGTTGGTAATCGCCCCGATCGGCACCTGATCCACCGCGCGATCGGGGTAGAGGGCCTGCCACATCTCCCGACAGATCTCGCCGTGGCGGGGGCTGACACCGTTGGCCCTGCCGCTCAGGCGCAGGGCCAGCACCGTCATCGAAAATAAATCCCAGGGGTCGTCGGGGCGGCGGTTGCCCAGGGCCAAAAAGTCTTCCCGCGACAGGCCCAGGTGGGGCCAGTAGCCGCCCAAAAACGACTCGATCAGGTCGGCGGCGAACACGTTGCTGGCCGCCGATACGGGCGAATGGGTGGTGAACACGCTGCGCTGGCGCACCTGGGCCGCGATCGCCTCAAAGTCGGCCTCGCTGTAGCGCAGGTCGCGCAGGGCCACCTCCAGCAGCCCAAAGGCCCCGTGGCTGCCGTTGAGGTGGTACACCATCGGCTCAATGTCGAGGGCGTTGAGCATGCGCACGCCGCCAATGCCCAGCACCAGCGCCTGGGCCAGCCGGGTTTCAGGGTTGCCGCCGTAGAGGTGGCTGGTAATGCGGCGATCGAGGGGGTCGTTGTCGCTGCGGTCGGTGTCGAGCAGGTAGAGCTGCGATCGCCCCACCTGCACCCGCCACACCTGCACCCGCACGGGCCGCTGGCGAATGTCGAGCTTGATCGTCACCGGCTGGCCAAACTCGTCGCGCACCAGCTCCATCGGCAGGTGGTTGACTTCGCAGTGGGCGTAGTGTTCTTCCTGCCAGCCGCTGCGGTTGAGGTGCTGGTGAAAGTAGCCCTGGCGGTAGAGCAGCCCCACCCCCACCATCGGCACCCCCAGGTCGGACGCCGACTTGAGGCTGTCGCCCGCCAGCACCCCCAGCCCGCCCGCGTAGAGGGGCAGCGACTCGTGCAGACCAAACTCAATACAGAAGTAGGCCACCGGGCGATCGGGGCTGAGCTGGGGCGCAACCTGACTGGCCCAGGGACCGCGATTGCCCCGCTGCGCTGAGTGCCCCTCGCGGCGGTAGGCCTCAAACTGGCTGACCAGGTGCCGCAGCCGGTTCAGGTAGTAGGGATCCTCGGCCACCTGCCAGAGGCGCTCCAGGGGCACCGCTTCCAGCAGGGCGACGGGGTTGTGGCCGCAGGCCTGCCATCGGGACGGATCGATCGTACTAAACAGCGAAACTCGCTCCTCAGTCCAGCTCCACCAGTAGTCGTAGGCCAGGTCGGCAAGGGCAACTAGGGGGGTAGGGAGTTTGGCCTTGAGGCGTAGTACAGAAGTCATGGGCAGGGAGAAAAACAGCCAGCGAAACAAGCAAAGCTTCTCCCAGCATAGGGGAGAAAACTATCTATAAATTACCTAAATTCGATTGATTGCCGACGGCTCGAGCATTATTGGTTATGGCCTTTAGCTTGCTCTGGTCTGTATTGGGGGAATCGAGCGTGGCAGCGCTGGGGGCATGGGATGGTGGTCAGAACGAGTGACGCGCCCGAGTCTGGAACCAGCGCCAATTGAACCTGGTCTATACGATTGACTGAAAGATCGGCGGCTTGCACCCACCCTTAGGAGGATGTCTCAGGACTGAAAAGTGGTGGTATATGATAGGCCGTGGCGCAAGTGGGGACAGCAGGGTGAATCAGGTTTTACGGGTAAATCGACCCACGGTTTTTGTGATTAGGCCCGAGCCGCCGTCGCAGCTAGCCGCCAATGAACAGGCCGCGATCGCAGCTGGTACCCTCTACCCGCTCCAGTCCTACGCCTACGCCGACATCAACGGCGGCTTTGAGGGCCACATTAAAGTGGCGCTGCGCGATCGCACCATTGGCGGCTTCAACACCTGGTTTGTGCCCACCCAGGATATTCAGGTAGAGGCCGACGGCGTTGTGGTTTATCCCCACGAAGACCAAGCCACCAGCCCTGTGCTGTGGATTAACACCAGCACCCTGCTCAAACGCCGCCCCCTAGACTCCAGTTTGCTGCCGCCAGAAGAAACCGTGGCCGTGCCGCGAGGCCAGACCTACAACCTGCAGTCCTACGCGTTTGCCGACAGCCAGGGCAACTTCAACAACCACATCAAGTTCGCCATTCGCAACACCGAAGACTTTGTCAACGGCCTAAGCACCTGGTTTGTGTATACGCCCCACGCCTTTGTCACCCTCGACGGCGACGTCGTTTTTCCGCGGGAAGACCCCAACGCCTTTGTGCTGCGAGTAACCGCCAACACGCTATTCAAGCGTCGCCCGGTGGATAGCAGCCAGCTGGCTCCCAGCGAGCAGGTGGCCGCCTCGCCGGGCACCACAATTGTGCTCAGCTCCTACGCCTTTGCCAACGCCCAGGGTTCGTTTAACGGGCACATTCGCTTCACCATCAAGTACGTCAAAGACGACATCAACGGGTTCAATACCTGGTATGTGTTCCAGGGCCATGCCCGCGTTGAGCAAGCTGGAGTCGTGGTCTATCCGCCACCGGCTCCACCGCCGCCGCCACAGTACGTCGGCCGCCCCTTTAAGCTCCCGGGCAACACCTCCACCTTTTACACCGACCAGCCGATTATTCCCGGCGGCAGCTTTACCTGGGGCGAGGCCACCCGCGACGCCACCCGCATTCCTGAGACCCAGGCGATCGTTGACAACATTATTGGTCTGGCGCGAGCGTTGCAGCCCGCCCGCGATCGCCTCAATCGGCCTTTTCGCATTACCTCCTGGTATCGCCCGCCCGCGATCAACGCGGCAGTGGGTGGAGCGTCTCGCAGTCAGCACCTGTACGGCAAAGCGGCGGATATTCAGGTGCAGGGGCTCAGCGGTCGGCAGGTGGCCAACGCGCTCATGCTCTCCTGGCCGGGGGGCATCGGCATCTACAGCAACATTCCCAACATCATTCACCTCGACACCGGCCCCCGGCGCACCTGGGGGTTTTAAGGGTAAACCTGAGGATAGTCGGCGGGCTCCACAAACTCCCCTGGCGAGTCGCTGCATTCCTGGTAGCGAAAGGTGGCCAATTCCAGCTCATTTCCCGTCCAGCGGTATTCGGCTAAGGAGCCGCAGTCGCCCACGCCTCGCGCCTTGCTGAATACCGTCAAGAGACCTGTCTCTGGGTCAAAGCTGGTCAAACCGCCCACGGTAGGCTCGCTGGTGCGCTCGAACGGCCCCGCCTCACTGGGATAAAACAGGTCCAGGGTCAGCGGCTGCAGGCTGCCGTCAGGCTGCACCGCCACGTAGGCATAGACCGACTGATAGGCGGCTGTGGCACACTGTAGCTCTACCAGAGCGCGATCGCCCAAACGATACACCTGCGACTCGGCTTCGGCCACCTCCGGCTGATAAAACCCGTCGCAGATATCCTGGCTTTCTGCCTGATCTAGCACGGTTTGTAGAATTACCTCGTCGGCGGGCAAGTCGCTCTCGCTGACGGGGGCGGCGGTGGCCTCGGGTGCGGCTGAGCCGGAGGGTGGCGGCGGGTTGCAGCCCGCGATCGCCGTCAGCAGCAGCACCGTCAGCAGGGTCTGGCCAAGATTAGTTTGTCTCACCGCAGTATCTCCAAGCGATCGCCTACTACTAGGGTTGTTATTCCCCGGTTTCCCCGTTCCTCCACCAATAGAGTCTGCACCGGGTTTCATTCCCTAGTTATCATAGAAAGCGATCTGACCAATTTTTGCTGATTTCGCTGAATAATCATGGCCCAGTCCAAACATACCCAGGCTCACCTCTCGCGCACGGTGCCTAAAGATCAATCCGATTTCTTCAAGAAGCGCACCCGCGACTCAATGGAGTACTACATGGGGGCCAAACTGCTGGAAGTGGGTGTAAACCCTAAAAACACTGTCTACCGCTGGACTTCAGAGATCAAAGGTAGCCAGGAAGTGATTACCGTCAGCGCCTACTGGGGCGAGTCGCGCGAAAAGCTGGAAGCTGAAGAAAAAGCCTGAGGTTTTGGCTAAGCGTCTATCCAGAAACCGCAGGCCGTACTGCGGGGTAGGCACTGCCCACCAGCCTAGAATCAAAGCCCTCGTCTAAACCCTAAGTCGCCTGCAACTTCACCATAAAGAAGCCGTCCATGCCGTGGCGGTGGGGCCAAACCCGCACCCAGCCTTGGGGAGCAGCCTCCAGCCCGCCCCCAAACCCTGGCTCAGGAGGTTGAATGCGCCAGCTAGAATGAGCTTGACAAAAAGCGCCGATCACCGCCTCGTTTTCGGCGGGGTGCAGCGTGCAGGTGGCGTAGACCAGGGTGCCGCCGGGCTTGACGCAGCGAGCCGCTTCGGTCAATAGGGCGTTTTGCAGTTTGGCCAGCCCGACAATGCTGCTTGGGGTCTGCCGCCAGCGGGCATCGGCGTGGCGGTGCAGGGTGCCCAGGCCCGAGCAGGGCGCATCCACCAGCACCCGGTCAAACTGCTGGTGAAACGGGGCCAAGTCGGTGCTGTCGCCCGCGTGGATGTACAGGTTTGTGAGGCCTAAGCGAGCGGCATTGGCGGCAGTTTTTTTAAGTCGGGAAGGGGCGCGATCGCAGGCCCACACCTTGCCCTCTGGGCCGACCATTTCAGCTATCTGGGTTGCCTTGCCCCCCGGGGCCGCGCAGACATCTAGCACCTTGTTGCCCGGCTGCGGGTCGAGCAGCAGCCCTACCAGCTGAGCACTGGCATCCTGCACGCTCCACCAGCCCGCTTCGTAGCCAGGCAGATCGCTCAGCGCTCCCTGGTGGTTAACCAGGCGCAGCCCGTAGGAAAGCCCAGGTATAGCTACCACGGCAATATCAGCGGCATCGAAGGCCGTTTTTACGGCGGAGACCGTGGTCTGCTGACGGTTCACCCGCAGGTCAATCGAGGGCACCTGGTTAAACCACTGGCAAAGCTGGTCTGTCTCTTCGGGGCCAAGCTGGTCGAGCCAGAGGGCCACCAGCCAGTCGGGATAGCTATGCTGTATACCCAGAGCAGCGACAGGCTGATCGGGCAGAACTAACGGATCTGTGCCTGCCTCAACCTGACGAATGTACTGACGCAGCAGACCATTCACCACGCCGGAGAGCCGACCCAGCCCGTTAGCTTTGGCCAAATCCACACTGGTATTCACCGCCGCTGAGTCGGGTACGGCTGTCAAGTAGCGCAATTGATAAAGCCCCAGGTGCAGCACAAGCCGCAGCACCGGGGGCTGTTTGTCAGCGGGGCGGGTGCCCAACTGGTCGATTAGAGCATCCAGCGTACGCTGGCGACGGACAGTGCCGTAGACCAACTCGGTGGCAAAGGCGCGTTCCGCAGAGCGTTCCCCAGGGGAATCGCTCTCGCTGAGATTCCCCTGAGCCAGGGTGCGATGCAAAGCGACATCGGCATAGGCTCCCGCCTGTACCTGAAGCAGCACGTTTAGCGCCAGTTGCCGTGCCCCAGCCGCCCTGGAGAGGGCGGCAGATGAATTGGTCATGGTGTTGGCCAAGCTATGACTTAGCGCGGCGTTTGGGAGTCGCCTGCTGGTCGTTTTTACGACGGCGGCGATCGCGCCAGTCGGCAGCGGTTAGGTACACCACACCACCAGTGACAACGACCATCAGCACCAGGGCAATCGTCGCTAACACGCTAAAGGCTTGAGCTTGCAGAGTTGCTTCCATAGCTATACAGGCATTGGGTTTAGAACCCGTTGCGACCCCAGATCACCATCGACAGAGAGAACGTAAACGTCACCAGCAGCGCCACCCAGCCAAACGACAAAATATCCATAGGTGTTTTTTAAGACTCAAAACAACACAGCCATTTTTATCATAATGCCACGACGTTTCTTCGGTCGAATATCTCTACTCGAGGTCTATTTCTTCAGGGAAAAGAGCGTCTAGAGGGAGAGCGGATCCTTTGGTTTCTGAAGCAACCCACTAGACCGTTCCATTTGCCAGCCCCATCAGACAGCAGAGCTTATACACCGCCCTGGCCCCCACGTTGCCGTCCCACTCGCCGTCGCCCACTTCAGAGAGGTCAAAGCCGATGATTTGCCGTCCGCTGCGCACCACCTGGCGCAGCAGGCAAAACACTTCCTCTAGCTCTAGCCCGCCCGGTACCGGGGTGCCGGTGCTGGGGCAGAGTTTGGGGTCAAGGCCGTCGGCATCGAAACTCACGTAAACCTTTTCGGGCAGATCCGCCACAATCGCCTCGCACTGCTGCATCCAGGGTATACCCCGATAAGTGTTCTCTTTCACCACCGAGTCGTAATGGGTGACAATGCGCCCCTGGGACTGCTCAATCAGCGAGACCTCGTCGTGGCAGATGTCGCGAATGCCGACCTGCACCAGCTTGCTCAGCTGGGGCAGCCCTAGCAGGTTATACATAATCGACGCGTGGGAGTAGCGAAAGCCCTGGTAGGCATGGCGCAGGTCGGCATGGGCATCGATGTGCAGCACGCCAAAGTTAGGGTAGCGCTCGGCCAGGGCCTGCAGGTACCCCAGCGGTACGCTGTGGTCGCCGCCAATTATCCCTACTCGCTTGCCAGCGTCGAGGGCAGCGGTAGCCTGGGCATAGAGCCAGCCGGTCATCTGCTCACAGGCGTGATTGACGTTGTCGAGATCGGTCTGTAGCAGGGGCTGAGTGGCGATCGGCACCCCCTCCTCTGTCGCCTGAATCACTCGATTGGCCGACTCTCGCACCTGCTGGTTGAGTTCGAGCAGGTGACTGGGAAGGGGCGGCATGTAAATGCCCTGTCGCCAGCCCTCGGGGTTATCGCGATCGTACAGGTCGAGCTGGGGGGAGGCTTCTAGCACGCGCCGTGGTCCCTGCGCGGTGCCCTGGTGGTATGACACCGTGGCCTCCCACGGCACCCCAAAGACAATAATGCCAGCGCTGTCGTAGTCGCAGGGCAAGCCGTAGAGGTTGCCGTTGTCGAGGCCCACGCCGCTGGGGTCAAAGTTGTGCAGATTAGCGGTTGAAATGGTCATAGCGAGTTGGTCTTACTGAGTTTTTGGGCCTACCTAATTTCTAAGCCTGCCCAATGTTGAGGTCAGCTCAATTTTCTAAAGGAATATGTAACGTCAGCTCTGTAATTAAAGGAGGAATCTCGGCCTGAACCACGTTCCAAACAACGCTGAGATTGATGTCATCATAGCCATGTACTAGGCGATTTCGCCTGCCGTTGATTTCTGTCCAAGCAATGTTGGGCAAGGCCTGTCGAGTCGATTCCGAAACCCGCTTGGCGGCTTCGGCAATCACCAGTATGCGACGAATCACGGCATCTTGAAGCTGAATATCCTCAGCAAACTCGGCCTCAGAAGAGTGCTTTGTGTAGGAGACAATTAGCTCTGCCGATTGCAGCATATCAAGCAGAAACTGAAGATCCCGTTGCATAAACCACCTGGGCAGAGGAAAGAATTTCGCGGCGACGCAGGTAGTTAAGACTGGTTTCAATGCCCTGACGCGTGATCAGATCGACCTCTCGGCCAAACAAAACCCTCAGCTCTGCTTCCATGCGATCGAGGGTGCGAAAGGTTGGATGGGCTTTTGGGTGAAATTGCACCATCACATCGATATCGCTGTCGGCATGAAAATCGTCGCGCAGAGCAGATCCAAATAGAGAAAATTCTGTGACTTGCCAGCGATCGCAGAACTCCACAATTTGCTCCATGGGTAGTTCAATCTGCGCGATCGCCATACCAGCCTGACCTGAAAACGACAAAATTCCTTTGCACAGTAGAACCGAAGATAGGAGAAACTACGCTTCTCCTATCTCCAACAGTTTCCTCTACCCCTTCAGCATAGTCTGTACGAAGGTGGGCAGCGCAAAGGCCGCCTGGTGCATGCCCACGTTGTAGTACTGTAAGCCGTGCTCAGCCGCAAACGCCTCAGACTTCGCCGCATCCATGCCCTGGATCGGGTGGGCCGCGCCCTTAGTGGCGTAGTTAAAGCTCCACATGCCCGTTGGGTAGGTGGGGATAAACGCCAGATAACAGAACACATTTTCGTCGCCAAAAATACCCTTCAGGCAATGGTGAATATCCACAAAAGCCCGCTGGTTAAACCGGGGCGACTCGCTCTGGGCTGTGATCGCGCCGCCGGACTTAAGAACCCGGTACACCTGCTTGTAAAACTCGGTGCTAAACAGCCCCTCCGACGGCCCTACCGGGTCAGAAGAGTCGATCACAATCAGGTCGTAGCTGGCATCGGGGGCGTTGGCTACAAAGGCGATGCCGTCCTCAATGCGGAGGTCGAGTTTGGGGTCATCGAGGGCACCGGAGAGCGAGGGCAAAAATTCCTTTGAGGCTCGCACTACGGCTTCGTCAATTTCGACCATGGTGACGTTTTCTACCTGCGGGTGGCGGAGAATTTCGCGTACACTGCCGCCGTCGCCGCCGCCAATCACCAGCACGTTCTTAAAGCTGGGGTTGAGCAGCATCGGCACGTGGATGATCATCTCGTGATAGGCGTTTTCATCCTTTTCGCTGCACATCACCATGTTGTCGATGGTGAGCATTTTGCCGTAGGCAAAGGTGTCAAAAATCTCGACCGTTTGGTAGGGTGATTTTTCGCGAAAAACGCGATCGCCCTTGTGGCGAATTGACAGGGCAATGTCGTCATTTTTGTCGGTAAACCAGACGCTGCGGCTCTGTTTAGGGGTGATTAATTTATTGGTGACCTCGTCGCGCAGTTCGCCAAGGTCAACGTCAACACGCTCCAGCAGTTCGAGTTGGCCTCGGTTCATCTCTAGCGCCGAGCCATAGTCTGCCTTGAAGGCAAGCTTGAGCTTATCAAATGAAATCCAGGGGTTGACGGTGTCGCCGCAGGTAAATAGATCCACCGCTGCGTAGCGATACTCAGGCCAGGTGTGAATGGCCAGGTGGCTCTCTTGAATTACCACCACCCCCGATACGCCAAAGGGCGAAAAATGGTGAAACACGGAGCTAATTACTGTAGCCCCGGCATCGGCGGCAGCACCCACCATGCTGCTCTCAATTAGCGGTACGTCGTTGAGAATGTCCGACGAACAGCCGAAAAACTCAACCAAAATATGTCGTCCGAGCGAATTCATGCGCCCTTTCTCTCCCTAGAGGTGGCCCAAATCAAAGATCGATTACTGTATCACTGTTTAGAGTCTATTGGCCCAGGCCGTTTCGACCCGTGACCTTAGGCATCTTGTAATGGTTTAGACGCTCAGTGTCCTATTTGGATGTAGGGCAGATCACACCAGCTTGGCCGGAGGGGAGACGCGATCGCATTCGAGCCTGAGTTTTGGCGACGTCCAAATGATTTACTCAAGCCTAGGGGAGAACCATCTTGACTAACTACCCCACCTGACCGTCGCATATTGAGAGAGATCTGTCTTTATTTGAATACCCGATGCCACAGCGATCGCGATCGCGTTCTCTCGCCGATAGCCGGTGGCCAAATCTATTGGTGGCCCTAACCACCCTATTTCACCTCAACCCCTACGCTGCCTGCTGTAGCTCGTCCAGCTTAGCCAGCACCTCACGACTGTGAATGACCGGCTGTACGCCTAAAAAGCGAGCCTGCATAGTGCCGTCGGGGCCAATGATATACGTGTGCCGCAGCGACATCGCCCCCAGCCAAGACCCATAGGCCTTACTGACCGCCCCTCTAGGATCAGACAGCAGCGGAAACTCTAGCCCCTCGGCATCACAAAACTCCGCGTGAGACTCAACGCTGTCGGCGCTGACACCAATAATCTGAGCATTGCGAGCCTGGTACTCCGCTATATCGCGCTCAAACCGTTGGGCCTCAATCGTGCAGCCTGAGGTAAAGTCGCGGGGGTAAAAGTACAGCACCACCCACTGCCCTCGAAAGTCTGCCAGCGAAATTTCTCCATCCCCAGCATTGGTCGGCAGCGTAAACTCTGGAGCCGGTTCGCCTAGCGGAATCTGGGTACCCCCCATTGCCAGCGCGGGCAGGGGCGCGGCCAACCAACTAAGGCACACCAGGCAGAGACCCAGAGCGACTTGCAGAAAATGACGGCGGTTCATGTCAGGTTCTTCCTTGGGGATGATTCTGAAAGCTCTTTACCAAAGTTTACAATAAGGCTGTCGCGATCCCCGCTGTTTCCCAGTTTCGGAGCCTGTCCTATGTCCCCCACTGCCAATCTGCAAACCGTGACGCTGGGTCCCAACGGCATGGTTGTACCGGCCCTGGGCGTAGGCACCTGGGCCTGGGGCGACTCGCTCTTTTGGGACTACGGCAAAGCCTACAGCGACAGCGATTTGCACGCCGCTTTCGACGCTACCCTCGACAACGGCCTCACCCTATTCGACACGGCTGAGATCTATGGCTTTGGCCAGTCGGAGCGTTTGATCGGTCAATTTATGCAGCAGCGCCCTCAGCAGACCGATCAGAAGGCGATAGTGGCCACCAAATACTTTCCGCTGCCCTGGCGCTTTTCAAAGCAGTCTGTGGCCGAGGCCCTGTCCGCCAGCCTCGATCGCCTTCAGGTGGCCTCGGTAGCGCTGTACCAAGTGCATCAGCCGGTGAGTTTTCTGCTCAGCCAAAAAGACCTGATGCAGGCCCTGGCGGCAGAGGTCAAGCGGGGCCGCCTCGGCGCAGTGGGGGTGAGCAACTACTCTGCCACCCAAATGCGCGAGGCCCACGGCTATCTGGCCGCGCAGGGCGTACCCCTGGCGGTAAATCAGGTGCAGTATTCTCTGCTTCACCGCCAACTGGAGACCAATGGCGTCATCGCCACAGCGCGGGAACTGGGGGTCACAATTCTCGCCTACAGTCCCTTAGCCCAGGGCTTGCTGACGGGTAAGTATACGCCAGAGGCCGATCTCAAACCCACCGGAGCCCGCTGGCTTGACCCCCGCTTTAGCCAGAGCGGTCTCACCAAGCTGATGCCGGTCATTCAGACACTACGGGAAATCGGTGAAAGGCGCGATCGCACCCCGGCCCAGGTGGCCCTCAACTGGCTGGTGGCTCAGGGTAATGTAATGCCCATTCCTGGCGCTAAAAATGCCCGTCAGGCGGCGCAGAATGCGGGGGCACTGGGTTGGCAATTGACTACCGATGAGCTGGAGCGGCTCGACCGGCTGACCCAGCGCTATCGCTAGCTTTGGGGCTGCGATCGCAGCCCCATCTATCTTTAAAGAATTCAAAAATACTTCTAACGAAAGATGTTTGAGCAGAAAAATCCTTTCTAAAAACATCGTTAGTGATGCATCAATGCTTTCTATTTAAGTTAGTAATTTCACCCGAAAAAATAAAAATATTTATTCACAGCAACGACTGTATTAAGCGATACAAATAGTCACACAATGTTAAGGATTCGTTGACGCTTTTCATTTTTCCCTTCTACAATTTAGACATCGAACAAGTCAGCCTAATTTAGTCGTCCTAACGGCTAGAGCGGGGGAACCAAGTAAAGGGGCGTGTTTCCGAGTTCTTTAAACCCCCATGAAGGGTAATCGGAAAAGGGTATCTCTCAACCCTAGCCCGTCAGCTAACCTCGTCGGCGTTGAGGGAGACTGAACTATCACCATTTACGCTAATGCGTTGATTGTTTCAGTGTCCTAAGTCGTGTTAACACGACTTGTTCGCTGTTCATGATTAGGCTCCAGGAGGGTCTCATGCAGCTCAAATCGCACCTCTCTGCCCCATCAAGGCAGTCCCATTCGATCGCCCCTCAGGTTTCCCCCGAGGCCACGATCAAGCCCATGATTATGCGTTTAGAAGCGGCCCTGGGTCGCCGCGATCTGGCCAAAAAGATTGTTCTACTGCTGCGGCCCAAACCGCCAATTGCAGGCCTTAACATCGACGAGAAAACGATTAATTTTGTGGTGGGTTACAGTGGCTCGGCCCACAGTCAGGCGGCTCTCGACCTGGCCCTATGTGTAGCCCATCAAACTCGTTTGGCCAAGCCCAATCCTGTACAGGTGCATGTAGTTTATGTGGTCGATAAAACTCGCCCCAAAACTATCGCCAATGCCGATCGCATACTCTGGCAGGCCCGCTGCCTAGCTAGTGAATGGCGTGGGTCGCTCAATGCCCACCTGCGGGTCGGCCAGGTGGCAACGGAGCTCAGCCAGGTGGCCAAGGAGATCGAGGCTGAAGTGCTGCTGGTTGGTTGTCATACGGCTAAGCACCGCCTGGTGCAGCAGCTAGATACTCAAACCCCGTGCTCTGTGCTGGGGCTACCCAAGTAGTCTCTAAGCCGATCTAGACGTCAGGCTGGTGCCTCCCAGTAGACCAGTAGACAGGGGCAAACAATCGCTTGCCCCTGCGCATACAGGCTTTGAATTCACAGCACTAGGGGGGTGCCCCGGTTCGTGAACGTCACCGACTCAATCTTCCAGTCGGGCTGGTTAACCAGCGTTTCGCGCAGGCTGCCCAGCAGCGCCTTTTGTTCGCACACCGACAGCGACTGTAGCACCCGCCGCGAGGTGCGGGCCACGCGCAGGTCAATGGTGACGATCTTGGTTTCTGGATCAAAGCGAGTGCGATACCCCGAAAGGGTTAGCTCTGGAATGGCCTGCTCAGCCAGGATCAGATCGACAGTGGTTTCCATACTCTGAGGACGAGGCACGAGAATGGGCTCTCGCCGGTAGTTTTCGCAGCGCTCGTCGAGGGTGTAGAGATCGACGGCCACCGGGTCGGCGGGCGCCACTAGGCGGCGGGCCTTGGCCTGCATCAAGCGGCTGGCGTTGACTAACGCTTCAGCGGGGCTAGGGGCCAGGGCAATGGATTCAAACGGAGTGGCGATCGCGGCGTCATTGGAGCTGGCGGTATTTGGTGCGGTCGCTGTGCCTCCCGTCGCCACAGCACACCCCCCCAGCAATCCCAGCAGGGCCAGGAAAATCGCCCCAGAGCGCTGGCCAAAATTTATCCCTAGGCACCCAAGCCAGGTATGGTGAGGACGGTATTGAACTGGGTTGGGACAACGGGTCATGGCAAGTGCTTCCTGGAATCGACGACACGTGCTGTCGCTGGCCGATTTTACGGCGGCGGAGCTAGAAACGGTAATGGAAACAGCGGTGAGCTTTTGGCAGGTGCTGTCGCGCCGCACCCGTAAGGTGCCCGCCCTGCAGGGGTTAGTGGTCACCAATATGTTCTTCGAGCCCTCGACCCGCACCCGCAGCAGCTTTGAACTGGCCGCCAAGCGGCTGTCGGCAGACGTGCTCAACTTTGCCCCCGGCACCTCGTCGCTGACTAAGGGTGAAACCATTCTAGACACCGCCAAGACGTACCTGGCCATGGGCACCAACCTGATGGTCATTCGCCACCAGGAGTCGGGGGTGCCGGGGGCGATCGCCGCCGAAATGGACCGGCTGCAAACAGGAGTCGGCGTGCTTAACGGCGGCGATGGGCTACACGCCCACCCCTCCCAGGCCCTACTCGATCTATTCACGCTGGGCCTGACCCTAAATCCGGATCACCCGACCGCCGCGCTGCTAGCAGGTAAAAAAATTGCCCTGGTCGGCGACATTCTGCACTCCCGCGTGGCTCGCTCCAACCTGTGGTGCCTCACCGCCTGCGGGGCCGAGGTACACCTGGCCGCCCCACCCACTCTGCTGCCCCCCGGCTTCGCCGACGCCTTCGTGAGCCAGTCGCCA
The DNA here is from genome assembly GCF_050565655.1 of Nodosilinea sp. AN01ver1. Classification (NCBI taxonomy): domain Bacteria; kingdom Bacillati; phylum Cyanobacteriota; class Cyanophyceae; order Nodosilineales; family Nodosilineaceae; genus Nodosilinea; species Nodosilinea sp. AN01ver1. The sequence continues at coordinate 56,671 of NZ_JBNXVS010000024.1, forward strand.
ATCGCCATTCCTCGCGCCATTGTGCAGCACAGCACCCTAGCCCCAGCCCTAGAGGGAGCCGACTTTGTGATGACCCTGCGCCTGCAAAAAGAGCGCATGACCCAGCATCTGCTGCCCAGCCTGCGCGAGTACCACCAGGGCTTCGGCATCACGCGCGATCGCCTGCAACCCTGCCAGCCCACCGTTAAGGTGCTGCATCCCGGCCCCGTCAACCGCGGCGTCGAAATCAGCTCCGACGTTATGGATGACCCAGAGCTAAGCCTGATCGGCGACCAGGTCACCAGCGGCGTCGCCGTGCGTATGGCCCTGCTGTATTTGATCGGGGTAGGGGATAAGGGGGGATGAGTGGATGGGTAGGTGGGTAGTGGGTAGGTGAGTAGGTGGGCGGATAAATTCAAACTTGAGAATTCAAACTTGAGAATTCAAAATTTTGAACTTTGAACTTTTCCTTCCTCACCCACGGCCTACCCTGCTCTCACCTCAAACCCCGGCTCTCCGGTTTCCCGCGCAAAATAGCGGCCCATCATGCCGTAGCCGATCAGACCAGCCCACTCGCGCAGCACTAAAAACTGGCGCTTCCGGGTGTCTAGGCTTTTAGGCACCGGGCTGGGGTGGGGGGTGACCTCAAACCCTAGACTGCGGAAGGTGAGCAGCGATCGCGCCATATGGGGCGGGTCGGTCACCAAAATCAGCCGCCTAATGCCCTGGGGCTGCAGCAGGGCGGCGGTAAACAGGGCATTTTCGTTAGTGGTGGCAGAGCAGGGTTCACCGTCGATCGCCGACGCCGGGACTCCAGTGGACTCTAACATCCTGGCAATTTCGATGGCATCACCGCGTCCACTGACAAAGATCAGGGGCGATCGCTGCTGCCGCCACAGGTCGGCCGCCACCTGCACCCGGCTGGCACGAAAGTCTCTCCCCCGCCCCAGCACCACAATGGCATCGGCTGGCTGGCCGCTATCGCGGGGAATCAGTCGCGCCAGCCCCTCGCCTCCCAGCGAGACTCCCAGAGGAGACAATCCCAGGCTGTACAACAGCAGCAGCATGACCCCCACCAGGCTAATTCGGCGTTTCCACCGGCGGGGGCGCACCACCCAGGGGGCGGCAATCATGACGGCTAGCATCGGCAGCACAATACTCGGCTGCATGAGTAGATTGAGCAGTCGCCAGAGCGATCGCGTTAGGTCACCCGCCGATGTAATTTGGCAGGCCGATAGATCAACCACGGTATACCTCCAACTCGACTAAGACCTGAGCAGCAGGGCCATCCTATAATGCAAGGCATTGGCGGCAGGGGATGTTAGCCCCAATACTAGCCAAGCCCTGATTCTGGCGTGATTATAGGAATGGGCACCTGCACGACATCACCGCCCATCACGGTAGACGAATTTTTGTTAAGTCGGTGCCGCCGCTGTCGTTTTTTATGGCTTCTTTATGCAGCTTGCTACCTCTGGGCCCTCTGTAGACACCGCTGCCAACAACCTGAAAATCACCTTTGCCCCCCTCTCGTTAGAGGAGGTCTATGCCGCCGCCGATGACCCCGTCAACGGCGCTGTGGTGGTGATGAGCGGCATGGTGCGCAACAATAGCGAGGGCAAGGCCGTGGTGGCGCTAGAGTACCAGGCCTACGAACCGATGGCCCTGGAGGTATTCAGGCAAATCGCCGCCCAAATTCGCGATACCTGGCCTGACGCCACTCGCATCGTCATTCACCACCGCACCGGCAAACTCGTCGTGGGCGACATTAGCGTGCTGGTGGCCGTAGGCTGTCCCCACCGGGCTGAGGCATTTGCAGCCTGTCAGTATGCGATCGACACCCTCAAGCACAACGCCCCAATTTGGAAAAAAGAATGGTGGGAAGATGGTTCTACCAGCTGGGTAAGCATCGGAGCGTGCGAGGTAGAGTAATGTGTTTTCTATTCCAAATGGGTCGGTTCTGAAAAAGCTTAGGTATCGCGGTAGCTCTGATGAGTCTTAATCAAATCAGCTATTCTTTCTTCTACCAGGTATCGGTGTCGTCGCTACCTCCCCTAAAATTTAAACCGCACAGCCCTTCTTACGAATAGCTATCTAAGGACTCATACCTGTTACCGCCCTGGTCAAGCCACTCAGGGCCAGCACACTTAGCTCGATGCAGATGCCACTATTTTTCAGGGCATAGCTAGACTCGATGTCCCCTTTGCTGGCCTAGACGCGCCAGTTTAGGCACACGCCCCAGTCGCCCTGTCATTAACCGTAGGGCTAGCCGCTTGAGAGGGGGCACCGAGCTCAGTATCCATAGCCCCGCCCGCCGCAGGACCACCAGCGGCCAAACTTGATTAGAGAAGGTGCGGGTAAGCAGGTCGGTAAAGCTGAGAATGACCCAGTTTTCTGTCCGTCGCCAGCGCTCGTAGCGGCGCAGCACACCTACATCGCCCAGATCTTGCCCCCGTTGGTAAGCATAAGCCAGCACTTCGGCTAGTGCCGCCGCGTCGCGAATGCCCATATTGAGCCCCTGGCCACCGACAGGGTGGCAGCTGTGGGCAGCATCTCCCACCAGAGCTAAACGGGGCTGCACGTAGCGATCGCACTGCATCAGCTGCACCGGAAACAGGGCCGGGAACGTCAGCCGTTTGAGCTGCCCCATTTGAGTGCCATAGCGGCGCTCCAACTCGGCCATAAACTCGGCTTCGGGCAGGGTCAGAATAGCCTCGGCCTCGGCGTGGGGAGCAGTCCACACGATCTGGCAACGCTGGCCAGGCAGGGGCAAAATAGCGAAGGGACCACTGGGCCAAAAGCGCTCGTAGGCCGTATTTTGGTGAGAATGTTCAGGCTCTAGCACCGTAGTCACACAGGACTGGCGGTAGCGCCAGCCGACGCTGCCAATGCCCGCCCGCTGCCGCAGGAGCGATCCCTTACCATCGGCAGCGACAAACAGCGGCGATCGCAGCCTAAACGCGCCCTCTGGCGTAGTCACCTCCGCAACAGCCCATTCGCCTCGCTCGTGCATTTCGCTGAGGGTAGCCGAGCACAGGTAGTGAATGTTGGCAGCAGCGGCGATCGCCCCCTGCAGTGCCGCCATCAGCACCCCGTGTTCGGCCCCGTAGTACACCGCCTCAGTACCCAAGTCGGTTGGCAAAAACTGCACTACCCTGCCGTAGTCACCATCAGAAAGCTGCACTTTGCCAAAATGGCAGATCTGCGGCCCAATCTGCGGCCACAGCCCCAACCCCTTAAAGATATCTGCCGAGGTTAACGAAAAGGCATAAGCCCGCTGCCGGGAGGCTGCCACCTCTGCCGTTTGAGCCTCAATGATAGCAATGCTCATGCCGCAGGGGGCTAGGGCTGCTGCCAAGGTTAACCCAACAATGCCCCCACCAACAATGGCCACATCCACGGCTAACTCAGCCTCAGAGCAGTTTAGCTGAGGCTGATCCGCTGGGGAGGAAGAGCGAAATTGCGGAGTTGTAGCAGTCATAGGAGCAGAAGTTAGCCGTTACTGTGCCTTGTAGCCCTAAAGCAAGCCTAGAACCAGGATTTTGCCTTCAGAAAACCCCAGTTCCCAGACTGGACTCAATATAGATCACCCCCCAAACCAAGCATTAGGAGAACCCTTTCAAGTAAATGAGGGGAAGTTTTTCTTTATTCTGACCCGATTCTACTAAGGAAAGCAAGACAGAAAATTCTATTGGAGACAATAGCGCATCTTACACATCGTACCAGCGCAGCCAAAAGTAAGCGCTAACATAGCAATATGTGGCCGGGTTCCTCAGCCAAGCTCATCAGTACAAAAAGCGTTAGTCGTTATCAAGCGGCCCGAGTTCCTACAGGCTTACACCATTTAACCAGCAATCAAGCCTTCACAGAGTTGAGGCCGCAGTCACAACAGCATCGGGTACGTCTGTAGCCTAGCGTGAAACACCAGTGCCGCCACAATCATTTAATACGTAGACGGCCCAAAAAAAATGTACTTCTCGGTGAGTTGTGGCCGTCACCACAACTCACCGAGAAGCCTAGGCTGATGCGTTAGGCTGGTGCGATAACACATCCTAGGAATAATTAACGGCACCCAAACCAGCCTACATTATCTTATAGCTGATTGCGTCTTCCTACATATGAAAAGGCTTTACAGAATAGGTTTCTCTTAAATGGCCTCTAAAACTGGGACTTTAGCAGGAATCAAATGAGAGGAATAGCTCTCTAGCAGTTGCATAAGATACGCTCCGTACTCGCTTTTAGCTAAAGGCTTAGCTAAATGATACAACTGGTTATCCGTAATATAGCCTTTTTGAAAAGCAATTTCCTCCACACAAGCTATCTTTAAGCCTTGTCGCTCCTCTAGAGTTTGAATAAAGCTAGAAGCTTGGTGAAGTGACTCATGGGTGCCCGTATCAAGCCACGCGTAGCCACGCCCTAGAATTTCGACCTGAAGCTGTCCCCTATCGAGATATTTTTGGTTAAGATCTGTGATCTCTAACTCTCCCCGTGCCGAAGGTCGAAGCGTTTCAGCTAAATCACATACCTTGGAATCATAAAAATAAATACCCGGTATAGCATAGGGAGATTTAGGAAATTTTGGCTTTTCTTCAAAACCAATAACTCGCCCAGCCTGGTCAAATTCAATTACACCATATTGTTGTGGATTAGCCACCTGATAACCGAAGATTAAAGCTCCTTCCTGTAGTTGAGCTGACTGCTGTAGCAGCCCTCCCAGTCCATCACCATAAAGGATATTATCGCCTAGTACTAAGCAAACGGGTTCATCATTTATGAATGAGCGGCCTAGGGTAAAAGCTTCAGCAATACCCCCTGGCCGGGGTTGCTCCATGTAACTCAATCGCAGGCCCCATTGACTTCCGTCCTGTAGTAGTTGGCGAAATAGAGGCAAAGAATTTGGAGTAGAAATAATCAAAATATCTTGAATGCCGGCCAACATTAATACCGACAATGGATAATAAATCATCGGCTTGTTATACACTGGCATCAGCTGCTTATTAACGGTGAGAGTAAGGGGATAGAGACGGGTTCCAGTCCCTCCAGCCAAGATAATGCCTTTCATAAAAATACTCCAAAAGTTTTCAAAACCAACAAATCTGAAGTGTTAAGTAGTTCTATGCTAGTCTGCTAGCGTAGTTCTCGTGAATCCAGTCCTGATACTTTTTTGATTGAATTCCTTCAACCCAGTCAGAATTTTCTAAATACCATTTAACTGTTTTCAGCAGCCCACTCTCGAAACTTTCCTTAGGAAACCAGCCCAGCTCTGATTGAATTTTTTGGCAATTGATGGCATAACGCCTGTCATGGCCAGGGCGGTCTTTAACAAACGTGATCAACGATGAGTATTTCACGCTTTCTTTAGGGGCTAACTCATCCAGCAAAGCGCAAATCGACTCGACCACAGAAAGATTGGTCTTCTCGTTAATACCGCCAATGTTGTAAGTCTCGCCTATGCGTCCCTTTTGCAATACCTGGTAGATTGCGTCACAGTGATCCTCAACATAAAGCCAGTCTCTAATGTTTTGACCATCTCCATAAATAGGTAAAGGCTTGCCATTGAGAGCACTAAGAATGGTCAAGGGGATTAGTTTTTCAGGGAATTGATACGGACCATAGTTATTGGAACAATTGGTGGTAAGAGTAGGTAGGCCATAGGTGTGATGATAAGCCCTGACTAAGTGGTCAGATGCTGCTTTACTCGCTGAATATGGACTGTTAGGCGCATAGGGAGTATTTTCGCAAAAAGCAGGGTCCGTGGGGTTAAGAGAACCGTATACCTCATCGGTAGAGACGTGTAAGAACCGAAATTCATTGCGTTCTGTGGATGCCAAAGAACTCCAATGGTTGCGCGCAGCTTCTAACAGCCTAAAGGTACCGACGATATTGGTTTGAATAAAGGCTTCAGGGCCTACAATGGAACGATCAACGTGGCTCTCTGCAGCAAAGTGTAGCAAAGCATCAGGGCGATACTTGAGCAAAACATTGCTAACTAGTTCAAGGTCACCAATATCGCCATGAACAAACTGATAGCCTGAATCATTACGCAAGGATTCTAGGCTATTGGGATTACTAGCGTAGGTAAGCTGATCGAGATTAATAATATTAGCCCACTTTTCTCTTCGCGCTTTAAGCACAAAGTTAGCACCAATAAAGCCTGCTCCGCCTGTAACCAAAAAGGTTTTCATAGATAAATCAGCAAATACTAAGGGATTGAAAATTGCGTAATCCAAGAACGTATTATCTATTCAATGTAGCAATAAATGCTTCCATAGCCTGATTAGGCATAGTCTGCATGCAGATAAAACTCCTCTTCAGCCTTCTGTTTGCTTCCGTTTAAACTATGATCGGCTAACCACTGGTAATCGGTAGAAGATTGACTAGCCCACCTATTCACCAGATCGGCCCATTTAACAGGCAGTCGAAGCTGTTGCCAAGTTGCATGAGAAACTTCGGAAATACGTCGATAGACGTCTGCGTTAGTTAAAATTTCTTCAACACAGTCTGCTAAGGCTGAAACATCAGCTTCAGGAAAAATCATAGCGTTGACATGATGCTGTAAGTAGCCTTTGAACATAGGATGGTTAGAAGCCACTATCGGAGTGCAAGCGCGTAGAGCGTGATGAATTACTAGAGGAAAGCCCTCAGGATAGTTATGTCGACTAGGAACAATAACAAGATCCATGCTATTCATTAAGGGCTCAACCTCATGGTTAGCAACAAACCCTAATAGCTCGACAGAATCTTGTAGATCAAGTTTGTCGATCATGTTCTTAGCAAAATTTGTACTGTCTGATCCCACTAGGTTTAGGTGCACAGAAACCGATCTTGACTTCAACTGCTTGACGGCCTTAAGCAGATCGCCAACTCCTTTTTCTTCACAAATAGCGCCTATGTAGCACAGGCTCCAGTTCCGCTGATTTGGGTGAAGAATCTTAGGCGAAAAATTACCTGGATTGGGATCAATTAAAAAATCCCAAGGCACAATTTTTTCTGGCTTAACTCCTAGGTGCTGTAGTTTGCGCGATGAATTTATACCATAGCTGCCAACCCACTCTATATTTGGTTGATTGAGTAGTGAAATAATTCTACGATTTTTAAGTCTCTTGACTAAACTATGCAAAGGACTGGAAGTTTGCATAGAAATCCCATTGGCAAATGTGGTAATAGTTGGAATCTTTTTTTTCACAGCCCAATCCAGCACGTTTTTGTCTACTGTAAATAGAACTAAATGTGTCGGATCAAATTTTTCAATTAGCTGAATTATTTTCTTGTGATCTATGTCTTCAAACTGGCGAAAGCCACAACCAATTGCCCGAACACCGTTAGGCAAAAGTTCGTCGTAGGCTTCTTGGGTTATGTAGACAAGATCTGCTACTTCTTCTGCATACTGCCTAAGCCTAGCGTAAGAATCAATGGAATATTTTTGCGCATAATATGTTTCAGGCCCTCCAGAATTGAGACGATAAAAATCTGTGCGGATATCACCCGCAAAATTGATAATTAGAAGCCGCATTAAAATTTACTCCGGATTCAAAAAATTGGTCTTAAGGCCCTTTACCATCCGCTGCTTAGAGCAATGAATTTCGAACTAGAGAGATAATGTAGTCTGCCTCTTCAAAAGTCATATTGGCAAAAAGAGGCAGGCGGACAATGCGATCGCAAATATCTTCTGTAACAACCAAATTACCAGATTGACGACCGTACTTTTGTCCTGCTGGGGCGTTATGCAGAGGAACGTAGTGAAAAGTTGCTTGCACACCACAATGCTTTAGAGTAGCTAAAATCTTAGTGCGCGTTTCTAGGCTATCTACTAAAAGATAATAGATATGTGCGTTATGTTGACACTGCTGAGGAATATTTGGGCGTTGTATTTTTTGGTCTTTTTCAAGCTCTTCAAAAGCAAGATGATACCGATTCCAAATGTTTAATCGGTGTTGGGTAATGCTGTCGGCTTGCTGAAGCTGTGCCCACAAAAATGCAGCAAGGATATCACTGGGCAGATAGGAAGAACCGATATCGACCCAGGTGTATTTATCAACATCGCCTCGGAAAAACTGGCTGCGGTTTGTGCCCTTCTCCCAAATTATTTCTGCTCTCTCAATTAGCGAAGGATCATTAATAGCTAATGCACCACCTTCTCCTGAAACTATATTCTTCGTTCCATGAAAGCTAAAGGCCGCCAGATTTCCATAGCTACCGATTGGTTGGTCGTTGTACTTAGAACAGATGCCTTGAGCTGCATCCTCAACTATTTGCAGGCCATATTGATATGCAATCTCAGAGATTGGAGCCATCTCGCAACTCACTCCTGCATAGTGAACCGGCGCGATTGCTTTGGTCTTAGCTGTAATTGCCTCTTTAAGCTTGGTTTCATCTAAGTTTAGGGTGTCTGGTCGAATATCGACAAAAACAGGTACGCCGCCCCTCAGTACTACGGCGTTTGCTGTAGAGACAAAGGTATAAGACGGCATGATGACTTCATCACCGGGCTGAATATTAGCCAAAATAAACGCCATTTCTAGCGCTGCAGTGCATGAATGGGTTAACAGCACTTTTTTGGAGGCAAGCTGTTCTTTTAGCCATGACTGGCATAATTTTGTATATTTGCCATCACCTATGATGCCGCCGCTTGCTATTGCCTCTGTGACATAGAGAAGTTCTTCTCCACTCGCACTAAACTTGCTAAAAGGAATATTTTTAATGTCCTGGCTTTGTGCTAACAAGGTTGTTTCCTGCAGTAAATTCACAAACGGCTCCTATTTTTTATATGGTTTTAGAGTCATTTAAACTTGTATAAATGACTAAAATTTGTAATTGATTGAGTTTTTACAAGGCTTGCGTGAAAATTTATGTTCAGAAGAAATAAACGGATATCTTGATGGTCTTTGTGCTTAAGATTTAGCTCAAACCCTTTCCAATATGTATCATGCCCTACCGTAGAGTCGCCCTACCTATATGAGGCTAGAATGGTAAACTATTCACATATTTGCCAGGAAAATGAAAAGACTGTAAAGTCTGAATCCATTTCACCTCGGTGTTTTGGCTGATACCTCATCCAACCTGGAATGCGGAAGCCTCGAGTCGGCTCATCTAAACAGTGAAATAACTCTGGTGAACTTGAAACGATGGCTATACCCCGTTACCCAGCCCAAATTTTCAATCAGGACTGGGGCCAGTGTCATAAGCAATCGCCCCAGGCTGCGCTGGGAGTCACAGCCCTAGGAGAAACTCCAATTCTCTTAGAAGCACGCTAGCCGACGCTGTAACGTTCAGCTAAGCCTTGCTCTTTGATGAGCCAGATGTGATCGAAGATTAGCTCACGCGTTAGGGCGCGGTCGAGCGGCTGCGCTAGAAGCAGGGGCGCTAAGTGGGTTCTCAATTGCTTAAGCAGTTATGGAAAACCGTCCTAATCTTGGCCAGCGGTTGCTGTGGCAATTTTTCTAAAGCTGTCTACGACGCTAGTTGGGGTAAAGAGTATGAAAACCTGTGTCACGGCTTGAAGTTTTATACCAGCGAATGCGGCCAAGGAGGTAAGACCCTGTAGTCAACTCTAGGTAAAGCAAATTGTGGAGCCATATCCGACGTTGACTTGGCTTTTACTACAGATTTCTGCATAAAGCCCAGTTGATAGGCATGTCTTTTGTACCCTACAGGAGCCCCCGGTAGCGAATAAACAATAGAGTGATCGCCCAGGACCCTAGCGCCACCTTAAGCGCTACCAGAATGTTTAGCAGCGGTATTACACCGCCGCTCAGCAATGTGCCAAACTGGCCGGGGGGTAGCTCAATGCCTAACAGGGTCAGCACTGCCAACACGATAAAAATCAGTACCGACACCTTTTCCCAGGCGGCGGCGCGCCAGCGCTCGTAAATCGCCTGCATCCACTCCGGTGAGGCAGCGGTAATGGCGATCAGACCAATCGCGGTACCGCCAGCTACCCCGGCTGCAAACCCGCCGCCGGGGCTGAGGTGACCCCGAATCGCTAGTTCGATGCCCACTAAGGCCGCGATGGTGGCCCCCAGTCGGGCCAGCACAATGGACGGCTGGTCGGTAAAGCTGTAGAAGGGAATGGTAGGGGTTTCGTTGGCCAGCAGGTACTTGGCCCCCATAATCGCAATAGTAAACACCACGACCTCAAAGATAGTGTCGTAGAGGCGATTGCGGAAGATGATTCCTGATACTGCGTTGGGAATGCCGGTGTCGGCGGCGATCGCATCCACCACCGCCAACTCAGCGCTTGCCGTTGCCGGGTCAGGCAGAATCAGCATTTTGAGAAAGAACAGCAGCCCCGCCGTCAGATAAACCCAGATCATGAATGCTCCTCGGTTAGGGTCGGGGAAGGGGGTAAGGTAGCAGGCTCATCGTCGCAGTAAAGTTTGGCCTCTGCGATCGCCGCCGGCAGTTCCGTCGCCAAGATCTCCGCCAGCCGCCGCACTCGCACCAAAATGTGGGGAGCTACTTCCTCAGCGGTTTGACCTGTTCTATTCATCAGACAAATGCCGTGCACCTCTTTAGCCGCTAAAGCCTGATGCAGCGTTTGGTCATCGGCGTAGGACACCAGCTCCAGCCGCAGCTGATAGCGCTTCAGCAGGGCTCGCAAATAGTCGAGCATGGGCTGCCACTGCAGGTTGTTCTTAGCGCCTTCGCCCTCCAGTACCCCCAGCCGCATGACCAGCGACGATCGCACAGCTACTACATAGAGAGTGATTGCCAGCATGGTTCCCACCAGGGCCTCAGTCAGCGCCACGTCGCCCCCGCCTAGCATGGCGTAGACTAGAGCTGCGATCGCCCCCAAAATGCCCCGCATCACCAATGCCTGGTAGGGGTTTTGCTGAAAGATTACCATCGCCGCCGACAGCGGCAGCAGCAGCATAATGGCGTAGGCATAGCTGCTCATGATCGGGCTATCCGCCATGACCCGCCTCCTGCCCAACGTCATGGGTAACGTCGTCGGTAACGCAGTAGGCCAGCACGTAGCCCAGCACCGTATTCCAAATTGCCAGCGAAATCAGCGCCAGCACCAGCAGCGGCCATTCCTGGGGAATGCGCAGCAGCAGCCCCACCACGATCGCCATCGACCCCAGGGTGTCGGCCACCGACAGCCCGTGCAGCTTGTACAGCACCGATCGCCGCCCCAGCAGAGGCCAGGTACCCCAATACCAAAACACCAGGCCCAGCACAATGCAGGCATAGCTAAGAATATTAATCATCACCCCTCCATTGCGTCGTCAACCCGCTTGATAATGTGGGCCAGCAGCATCAGGGCCGCGTTGCCCACGCTGAGAATGAGCACCCCCACCACGCCGATCATCCAGTCATTCTGCAAGACGGCAATCACCAAAATCATTACCGAGGTTTTAGTGGCGATACTGGCAAAGGCCAGCATGCGCTGCCAGATATCCTCATCCTGAAGGGCCTCGATCATGGGTATCAGCAAAGCCCCAATCATCGCAATCAGCACTAGGGTCATGGGGTTTTCCCCCGCTGAATGTAGTGAACTTCATACCAGCCCTGATTGTGGTAGCGCTGCACAATGGTCTTGGGCGTAAAGGTAATTAGAAAAATATCCAAAAAAATTAGACTGGGCGTGCGTCGAGGTTTAACCCGCTCCAGCACCACCGTTTCTTCTCGGTGCGGGTAAACCATAATTTCAAAGGCTTCTTTATAAGCCTGGGGAATCGCCACCAAGACCTCCCCCAACGTGCGCAGCCAATCTTTGAGCAGACCCAAATTCGTTACTCCCCGAGGCAGCAGCAGGGTCACGCCCACTCCAATCAAAATGTTGGCCCAGCTCAGGTCGGCGGTGAGCAAGAACCAGATGGTCAACCGCAAAATGATGTTTAAATATCCTGTCATGCCAGCACCATGCCAAACAAAACCATCAGCATTACGCTCATCACACCGATTAGATGTTCAAACTTCTCCAGCACCTGAGGCAGCTTCACCACCAGTCGTTGAATAATGAATAGATAGATTAACCAGCCCAGGGCAATCGTAGCCAACGGCTTAGCTATATTGGCCAGGCTGTAGGCGTCGTAGTAGGCCACATTGGCCACCACCAGCCCCGCCAGCAGCAGCACCACCGCCGGCCAAAACCCTCGCTTAACCGCTTGTTCTTTGACCGACTTGTGGGGCAAGAAAATAAACTTAGCAAAGGAAATTGCGGTTCCCAAAGCGGCTATGTTCATGGCAATTACCTGCCAGGGCAGCAAATTTTTCATCGTCAGCACCTTGGCCCCAAACCCTGACAGCAGCGGGAAGCCTGAAATTGAGAAGCTGGCAATCACCAGGGCAACCCAGATCGGGGTGTGAATGGGCTGATTGTGCAGTTCTTTGAACTTGCGGCTGGGTAAAGCGCCTGCGGTTAAAAACAGGGCCGCTTTTACTAGGCCGTGGGTGAGGGCGTAGAAACCGCCTACCTCGGGAGCCGCCAGCACAAACCCCATCTGCGACACCGTGTGAAAAGCCAGCATGCGCTTGGTGTCTTTTTCAAACATGGCGTAGGCTACCCCCAGTAGAGCGGTGCCCGCCCCAAAGATGCGCACGATCGGGTCGATCTCCTCCAGCATGAGCGCCAGCCGCGCCAGCGGAAACACCCCAGCCTTGATCACCACCCCCGACATCAGCGCCGAAACCGGCGTCTCGGACTCGGAATGAGTAAGGGGCAGCCACAGCCCCGAAATAAAGATGCCGCCCTTAGTTAACAACCCAACAAAGATCAGGGCCACAGCCTCAATCGGAGCCCCCTGTATGGCCGCAAAGGCAAAAGACTGATTGGTTTGATACACCAGCGCCGCCCCCATCAGGTAGAACAGCATGGCCGTATTGCTGACAAACAGGTAGCGCAGCGCCACCCAAAGACTGCGATCGCTGCGCGGATAGGTAATTAGCAAAAACGTGCCAATCCCAACCACCTCCAGCGCCACGTAGAGGCTAATTAAATCGGCGCAGATAAACGCCGCATTGACGCTGCCGTGGAGAATGATCGCCTGGATGTAGAAATAGGTGGTTTTGCCGCTGTACCAGCAGTAGAGAATCACCGCCGCCGTCACTAGAGCATTGGTGAGAATAAAAAAGGCGCTCAGGCTATCGGCCATCAGCGTGACGCCAAAGTTGTCGAGCAGTTGCCAACTCAGGGGCGCAGGCTGCCCAAACAGCACCATGGCGTACGCCATCGACACCAGGGTGACGGCCAGAGCGAGAATGCGATCGCCCTGGGGCAGCAGATAAATGCTAAACCCAACAAAAAATGGCAGCGCAATCCAAAGCATGGTCCACAGCGTCATGGCCGGTACTCCTCTTCAATAGCGCGGGTCTCCAACGTCGGGTTGTCGCGGGCCAGCTTCATCACCGCCACCAGCATCAGCGCCTGAATTGAAAAGCCAATCACGATCGCCGTCAAAATCACCGCCTGAGGCACCGGGTCAGCATAGGCCACTGAAGACGCTCCATTGAGAATAGGCGTGTAATTACCTCCCCTAGCCGCCACCAGCACAAACAGGGCAATCACCCCAGTACTCATCACATCCATCGCGATGATTTTCATTACCAAATTTTCCTTCAGCAAAATGCCAAAGAAACCCAGCAGGATAGTGGCGTAGACACAGGCGTAGAGCATTGGTCTAGAGAAGGTGAGGAAGAGAAGAGAGATGAAGAAATGGAGTCTGGTACCGCTACGCGGAGTTCAAAATGCAAAGTTCAAAAGGGAAAAGTGTTTTGCTGCACTAGGTAAATTGCAGAGCTAAAAGGCCCATTCGCAAAACAGAGGTTTAAACCGATGATCAACTAATCCTTTCCGTGAGGTCCAGGACGACGGAACGTCCTGGTCGATGGGGGTCTGGGGCCAGCGAAATGGCCCCAGCAGCAGACCTGGCTATTGCCCCCAACTGTACGCCGCTAAACTCACTGAATAATCAACTCGACAAAAGACCAAGATGATTTCAGGAAACATTCTCGCGAGTGGTGGGCAGTGCCCACCCTACAGTGACTGCGATCGCTAGCTCAAAGCAAGGATCTTCTCTCTCAGAAACTGCCTAAGACGCTACATCAGCCGGTTCAGGAGCGGCCTCTGCGATCGCATCCGCCTCACTACCCTTAAACGCAATTCGCAAAAACGGCGGAGCCAAAAACGTCGTCGCAATCACCATGATGATAATCGCCGCCTCCAAAGGCTTGCTCAGCACCCCACTAGCGGAACCAATGCCCGCAAACACGAGCCCCACCTCGCCGCGCGGCACCATACCAATACCGATCGCCAGACGATTCAGCGGCTGACCAAATGCGGTCCACCCAGTTATAACCTTGCCGACAATGGCTACCGCCAGCAAAAATACCGCAATCACTAGACCCTCACGGTTAGCCGCCACAGCCGGGTTCAGCACCCCCAAATCGGCCTTGGCCCCCACCGTCACAAAGAAGATCGGCACCAGAATGTCAGCGATGGGCATAATCTGGCGATCGAGCTCCTTGCGCTTGTCGGTTTCATCCAGCACCAGGCCCGCCGCAAACGCCCCCAGAATCGCCTCTAAGTGAATCACGTTGGCTAAGAACGCCATTAAGAAGGCAAAGGTAATCGCCGGAATCACCAGGTTGCCGCGAGTTTGCAGCTTGTCTGCGATCGCCACAAATGACGTATTGAAAAACTTGCCCAGAAAAATGGCCCCCAGCAAGAACCCCGTGGCGCTGATAATCAGATACACCACATTCATCACATCCACTTCGCCAGTCTTTGCCAGACTAGCCACCACCGCCAGCACGATGATGCCTAGCACATCGTCAATCACCGCCGCGCCAACGATAATTTGACCCTCCGCCGACTTGAGCTGACCAATCTCCGACAGCACCTTCGAGGTAATGCCAATACTGGTTGCCGTTAGCGCTGCGCCCGCAAAAATCGCCGGAATCGTCGGCACGTGGAACAGCAGCATCAGCCCTACCGTACCCAGCGCAAAGGGTGCCGCCACCCCGACCACCGCCACGATCGCCGCCTGGTAGCCCACCTTTTGCAGCTCTCGCAGGTCAGACTCTAGACCAATTTCAAACAGCAGAATGATTACCCCTAACTCCGCCAGCACCGAGATCACCTCGCTCTGGCTGCGGAACACCTCTGTCACGGCCTCGGGAGTCAGCCCGCCCAGCCACTGCAGCAGCCCCATCAGCTGTGAGTCTGCCGCCACGGCCCCCGTTTCGGGAAACATAATCAGGTGCAGGGCCGACACGCCGACCACCACCCCAGCCACCAGCTCTCCCAAAACCGGCGGCAGATCGAGCAGCTTAGACAGCTCACCCCCCAGCTTGCTGGCCACATAGATTACGACCAGGCTCAGCAGCACCCCGGCCAGCACCATCGGCCCAGTATCGGCCCCAGTATCGGCAGTGGGGGTAGCGGCCACCAGCGGCACCAGCCAAGGCGAAGCTGGTCCGGGCAGCCAAGCAAGGGCAGAAACAACGTTAGACAACATCGATACCTCCTAATCCAATCCAGATTTCAGGTTAGAAAATTTCCTGCCTCGCTAGACAGGACTTATCGAGCCAGCGCCAGGGAAATACCGGCTGGTACTTCAGCACTGAGCCTTCAAAACTAAAGAGCAGATTCCGGCATGCGGCAGCCTTACAAGCAGATGAGCCTGGCCGGCTAGAGCTGACTCCTGGCCAAGTGGAGTTCGAGACTCCATACCAAAATTTGATGCTCTTACAGGGTCGCCGTACCGGGCTCAACCGCAATGCGGGGCGGTTCGACGCCATCTTTAGTCGCCAGGATGCGCAGTGCCGTCCTCAGGGCATCGGTGCGGGTTTCTACCAGATGATCAGAGGGCACATACCGCAGAGAACCCAGCTTTTCGAGCCGCTTTAGGGTTTTGCCCCGCGCCCCGGCCAGAACCACGGGCCGACCGTCATCGCTGGCGTCCTGAATGGCACTTTCCAAGGCCAGAGCCGCCGTTACCCCCAGGTGGGGTACATCCTGCAAATCGATAATCAGAACGTCGTGGGCTTCCATAGCTGTATGCTCTTGGGAAATCGCCCGCGCTACGCCGAAGATCATGGGCCCGCTGAGGTGAAACAGCAGCACCCGCCCATCGGCCTGGTCCATCAGCGCCTTATCTTCGGCGGTTAAGGGTAGGTCTTCATCGAAGTCGGTGATCGCCTTTACCTGGTCAGCCTGAAGCTTGCTGAGGCGTTCGATTGTGAGCACGTTGGCGATAAACACACCGACACCAACCGCCACAATCAGGTCGACAAACACCGTCAGAAACATGACGCCATACATGATGGCGGTGCCCTTCCACGACACCTGGTGGGCCCGCTTCAGGAAGCTCCAGTCGAGAATGTCGAAACCGACTTTGACCGCAATGCCCGCCAGCACCGCCAGCGGAATCGCTTTAGTCAAAGGCGCGGCCCACAGCACCACCACCAGCAAGATACCGGCCCGCACCAGACCCGACAGCGCCGTGCGCCCCCCGGCCTGAATGTTGACGACTGTCCCCATGGTGGCACCGGCACCCGGCATACCGCCAAACAAACCCGACATCAGGTTGCCAATGCCCTGGCCAATCAGTTCTTTGTTGGAGTCGTGCTGGGTGCGGGTAATGCTGTCGGCAATCATCGCCGTCAGCAAAGCGTCAATACAGCCCAGCATCCCCAAGACCAGACCATCCACCAGCATGATCCGCAGCTGATCGGCACTGAACATGGGCAGCTGCAGCTGGGGCAACCCGGTGGGAATCTCACCAATCAGCCGCAGTTCGGCACCGGAGAATACCGTCAGCGCCAGCAGGGTACCGGCGACCAGCACCAGCAGCTGGGGCGGCACCCAGCGGCCAAACCGCTTGGGCATGAGAAACAGCACCGCCAGGGCAAAGGCCCCCAGAGCTACTTCCGCCGGATCAAGGGTGCTCATCATTTGGGGCAGGTTGGTGAGGGTGCCGACCACTCCGCCCTTGGGGGTAGCGTGGCCCAAAAATGGCCCCAGCTGCAGAATGATCAGAATCACCCCAATGCCCGACATAAAGCCCGAAATGACCGGGTAGGGCATTAGGGTGACGTAGCGCCCCAGCTTGAGCAAGCCAAAGATGACTTGAAAAAAACCGGCCAGCATGACGACGGTAAAGGCCATGGCCATACCGTCGTCAGGATTGGCGGCAAATAGCTGAGCGATGACGGCGGTAAACACCACGGTCATCGGCCCGGTAGGCTCTGAAATTAGCGTCGGCGTGCCCCCAAACAGCGCCGCGAAGAACCCCACGATAACCGCCCCGTAGAGACCCGAGGCAGCCCCAGCCCCTGAGGCGACGCCAAAGGCCAGGGCCATCGGCAGGGCAATGACTGCAGCGGTGACACCCCCAAAGATGTCTCCGCGCACATTGCGGAAGTTAATACGATTTGTGATGCCCATCGCCAGCATCTACGCTCCTTTATTGAGTTGTGTAAATGAAAAGAGCTTTGACATCGATAAAAATCTATGGAAAAACTGTATCACTTCCGCATTGGAAAACCCAACGAGTCAGCGATTGGTTTTTCTAATGGGTGACACAAGAATCCTTATAAGCTTCTGGCAGCTACAGCGAGAGCCAGGGCATAGACAATTCATCTATGCCCTGGCTCTCGCCACTGTGGTTGTGAAGGTGAGCGGTTAAGCGGCGGCGATCGCCTTTTTCTTCGGGAACCAGTGCTTGAGCTGCACGGTAGCCAGAGCGGTGATCAGCGTGCCGACGGCGATCGCCACAATGTAAAGCCCTACATTCTCCACCGCGTTCGGAATCGCCAGCACAAACACACCGCCATGGGGAGCCCGCAGGGTGCAGCCAAAGGCCATCGACAGCGCCCCGGTCACTGCCGACCCGGCAATGCAGGCGGGCAAAATTCGCAGCGGGTCATTGGCCGCAAAGGGAATTGCCCCTTCGGTAATAAAGGAGATGCCCAGCACCGAGGCCACCTTACCGGCCTCCTGCTCCGCCTGGTTGAAGTGCTTTTTAGAAATAAAGGTGGCCAGGGCCAGACCCAGGGGTGGCGTCATTCCGGCGGCCATCACTGCCGCCATAGGAGCGTAGAGGTTAGTAGCGAGCAGCCCCACGGCAAAAGTGTAGGCCGCCTTGTTGACTGGGCCGCCCATATCTACCGCCATCATGGCCCCCAAGATCAGCCCCAGCAGCACGGCATTGGTGCCGCTCAGCCCTTCCAGGTAGGCGGTCATGCCCTCCATGATGAACCGCACCGGGCCGCCAAACACGTAGACCAGCAGCAGACCCACAATCAGCGTCGCCAGCAGCGGAATTACCAGCACGGGCTTGAGGCCCTCAAAGTTGGCGGGCAGGTTCACCTTGTCGCGCACAAACTTAGCCACATAGCCCGCCAGAAAGCCGGAGAGAATGCCGCCCAAAAAGCCCATATTCAAATTTGCCGCCAGCATGCCGCCGATCAAACCGGGGGCTAAACCGGGGCGATCGGCAATGGAAAAGGCAATAAAGCCCGACAGCACTGGCACAATTAGCGCAAAGGCCGCGCCGCCGCCAATCTGCATCAGAGCGGCCCCAAAGGTGCCCTCCTCGGGGTTAATGCCAAACACAAAGGACAGAGCAATGATCAGACCGCCCGCCACAATTACCGGCAGCATGTAGCTCACTCCGGTCAGCAGGTGCTTATAGGGGCCAGAGCGGCTTTCGGAGCGCTCGGCCTTGGCCCGCTTCACCTCGTCCAGGTAGCCACCCGAGCCGTCAGCATTGCCCCCCCCGGCCACTGGCGCATCCATCGCCGCCGTCACCACATCGCTACCGCTGTGAATGGCGGCTTTGGTAGAGGTTTCGTACAGCCGCTTACCGCCAAAACGCGACAGGTCAACGTGGGTATCGGCGGCAATGATCACCGCGTCAGCACGGGCAATGTCTTCGTCGGTAAGGGTATTTTGGGAGCCAACTGAGCCCTGGGTTTCAACCTTTATATCGTGGCCCAACTTGGCGGCCCCCTGCTTGAGCGCTTCAGCCGCCATAAAGGTGTGGGCAATACCCGTAGGGCAGGAGGTAATGCCTACGAAGAATTTATTCGCGGCGGATGGAGCTGAAACAGCCCCATCCTCAGGCAGCGGGTCGTGGGGGTGAGGCGTCGTTTTAAGAGCACCCAAGCGGGGGCCATGCCCTACTAACGCCACAGCGCTTTGGATTACCATCTCGGTATTGCGAATAGCCTCGCTGGTGGAGATGGCGTAGACGGGCTTACCCGCAAAGCGATCGCGCTCCACCGCCCCGTCGGCCCCCACAATCACCACATCGGCCTGCTGAATGTCGTTGGGGTTCAGAGTCGTGGCCACAGGGCCGCCCTGGGCCTCAGTCAAAATTTCGTGGCCCAGGGCCTGGGCAGTACGCTTGAGGGCCTCCGCCGCCATTTGGGTATGGGCCTCGCCAGCGGGGCTAGCGGTAACGGCAACAATTTTGGTCATAGGTTTCCTACTGGTCTGTGAATACCTGATTCAAAAGCTTTTTCAGAGGGCGTGGAGTGGGCGGTAGGGTGCTTTCGCGAAACAATGCACCGTTTGGAGACCGTGCCACTAGCCATCAGCATTCCAAGGATGGTGTGCATTGGTGCACTGCGGCTTCGAGGTTGCTTGGTAGATCCCTAGGGGATCTAGCCGCGTAGGCGAAGCCGCGCTCTGACGCTATGCACCCCACCGAGATCAACTCACCTCCCGCAGGGTGACTAGGTGCCGCATGGCGTGAATGTGTTCAATAGGCGGCAGTCGTGGGCCAATTTGACCCAGCGCCCCCATGGAAAAGGCTGTGGCCAGAGTGGCACAGGCCCGCAGCGATTCGCCGCCCAGCAGTCCCGCCACCGTGCCCGCTACCATGGCGTCGCCCGCACCGACGGTGCTTTTGATCTCGACTGCCGGAGGTTGGGCGTGGAAAGCCTGGGTGCGATCGATAAACAGCGCCCCCTCGCCCCCCATCGACACCACCACGTAGCGAATGCCTGATTCAATCAGCTCGCGGGCGGCGGCGACGATCGCACCGTGGCTCTCCAGGCGGATGTTCAGCACCTCCTCCAGTTCAGCCTGGTTGGGCTTGATCAGGTCGGGCTTGGCAGGCAGGCCAAAGCGCAGCGCGTCGCCGCTGGTGTCAAGCACCACGGTTTTGCCCTGGGCTTTGAGGGGGCCGATCAGCTCGTCGTAGATGTCGTTCGATAGCCCCGCTGGCACGCTGCCGGAGAAGACAAACCAGTCACAGCTCCCGGCTAAAGCATGCACGACATTTTTTAAGCCATCGACATTTTGGTGGGTGGGCGATTGGCCAGGGTAGTTAATGTCGGTGACCTGGCCCTGCGCATCGTCCACAATTTTGATGTTGACGCGGGTTTCGCCCGGCAAATAGACGAAGTGGTCGTCAATGCCCTTTTGGTGAAAAAGCGTTTTGAATAGAGCGTTGTTTTCCCGGCCTAAAAAGCCCGTGACGCTGACCCTATGGCCTGCCTCGGCCAAAAAGGAAGCCACATTCACGCCTTTGCCGCCCGCGTCATCCTGTTTCCAATCGACCCGGTTCACTGTATCAGCCTGAAAGTTGGGAATCGAGACGGTCTGATCGATCGCCGGATTCAGCGTCACCGTAGCAATCCGTTGCATTCTGGGGAGATGAGTCATAGCGCCCTCACCTCCTCGGCGGTGCGACAGGCCAGAGCCTTCTGGGCCAGCCGCTTCATCTGCTTCATCGATGCCCCCCGCAGCCGAGCTTTTACTTTAGGAATGCTGGGGATATCCATGCTCAGCTCTTTCACCCCCAGCCCGGCCAGAAGCATCGCGCCCTGGGGATCGCCCGCCAGCCCGCCGCAGACGCCGACCCACCTACCAGAGAGCTTCGCCCCCTGCACCGTCTGGGCGATCGCCCGCAGCACGGCGGGGTGCAGGGCATCGGCCTGCTTGGCCAGGGTGGGGTGACCCCGATCCATTGCCAACAGGTACTGGGTCAGGTCGTTGGTGCCCACCGAGAAGAAATCGACCTCCTGGGCAAACTCCGCCGCCATTAGCACGGCGCTGGGCACCTCGACCATCATGCCGATTTCCACGGGCGGCCCGTTTGTCGCCGCCCGCACCGACTCCAGCACCGTCTTGGCGACGCGAATGTCCTCCAGAGTGGCGATCATGGGGAACATGATGCGGATGTAGCCGCCGCGAGCCGCCCGCAAAATCGCCCGCAGCTGGGTTTCAAACAGATCGGTGCGCTCCAGGCACAGCCGCACGCCGCGAATGCCCAGGAAAGGATTTTCTTCGGCGGGCTGATTCAGGTAGGGTACGTGCTTGTCGCCGCCAATATCCAGCGTGCGGACAATCAGCGGCAGGCCGTTGAGGGCCTCAGTCATGGTCTTTAGTGCGTCGTACTGCTCCTCCTCGCTGGGGGGCGCATTCCGATTAAGGAAGAGAAATTCGGTGCGCAGCAGGCCCACGCCCTCGGCCCCAGCATTCATAGCTGGGGCGGCTTCCGCTGGCCCGCCGATGTTGGCGACTACTTCAATGCGGTGGCCATCGGTGGTAATAGCGGGCTGGAAGCGGGTCTGCTGCTCGACGTCGCGGAGCTGGGCGCGATCGCCCATCGCCTGCCTCGCCTTGGCCAGATCCGCCTCAGTCGGGCTGGCGTAGAGCTGGCCCTGGTCACCGTCGAGAATGGCCGTCGTCCCCTCCGGCAGCTCCAGCAGCCCATGCCCGGCCCCAGCTACGGCCGGAATGTTGAGCGATCGCGCAATGATCGCCGTGTGGCTGGTCGCCCCGCCCGCCGCCGTGCAGAACCCATGAATTTTGGCTGGGTCTAACCCCGCCGTATCCGAGGGAGCCAGATCGTCAGCAATTAGAATCACGGGATGATCGGGTAGGCCCGCCCCCGCATCCCCCTGGCCTACCAGCCGCGCCAGCACCCGCTGGCCCACGTCGCGCACATCTGCCGCCCGGCCCGAGAGAACGGGGTCGGCCAGCGCCTCCAGTTCCCTGGCCTTGGCCTCAATCACCTGCTGCCAGGCCCAGGGGGCGCTGTGGTTAGGGGGAATGCGGTTCAGCGCCTCCTGTTGCAGTTCTGGGTCAGACAAAAACTCCCGATGGGCCTGGAAGATCGCCGCCTTAGCTTTACCAGAACGTTCTTTGATGGTGGTATAAAGGTCGGTGAGATCTAGGTCGGCGAGGGCGATCGCATCCCTCAACCGATCCTGCTCTGCCGCAGCATCCGCAGCGGTCTCGGCAAACTCTAGTTTGGTATGGCGGAAGCGGTGCAGGGGGGCAATGGCTAACCCTGGTGAAGCGGCGACACCTGCGATCGCAGCGCTCTCCAGCTCCAGTGCTGGCAACACCAATGCTGGCCCAACAGCCGCTTCCTCCTCTTCCTCCAGCCCGTCTTCTACCGCCTGCTGGAGCGCCGTCAGCGCCTCGGTGGCATCGCTGCCCCTGGCCAGCACCCGCACCACGCCATCTTTTTCAACGCCGAGCTTGAGCAGCGACATCAGGCTTTTGCCGTTGGCCACCTGGTCGCCGTAGCGCACCCGCACCTCGGCACTAAACGATTTCGCCAGATCGGCAAACACCGTCGCGGGGCGGGCGTGGAGTCCAGTAGGGGCATCGATGGTGACATCCACAAACTGCTCAAAGCCCTGGGTATCGAGCCCGCTGCTGCTAGAGACAGACTTACCCGTCAAGCGATCGCAAATCACCTGGGCATCCGCCGTCTCCACCAAAGCCTGCACCGCCGTCGGGTCATCCAGCACGTGGGTCAAGTTGGTGAGAATCTGCAAGTGCTCGTCAGACTTCGCCGCGATCCCCACCACCAGCCGCACCACCTCGCCGGGGTTCCACTCCACCCCGTCTGGTAGTTGCAGCACCGCAATGCCCGTCGTCAAAATCAGGTCGCGCTGGGCGGGCTGCCCATGGGGAATAGCGATGCTGTTGCCCAGGTAGGTGTTGGCCTGGGTTTCCCGAGCCAGCATGCTGTCAACGTAGCCCGGCTGAATGTGACCACTGGCGACTAGTAGTTCTCCCGCTTGCCGAATCGCGTCTTCTTTGCTGCGGGCAGTGGCCTTCAGCCGCACATCCTCCGGCGTTAGGTTAATCATTCAAACATCTCTCTATGAGGTATCAGCAAGGGAAATATCTGTAAAGAAATTTAGCGAATTTGCGAATTAATTAAGCAAACTTAAACGTACAAAACCCACCCAAAATTTCAACATTCCAGACTAGGGATCAATACCAGCAAAGGCGTTTTCCAATGTCTTAATTGTTCAAGACTAGAGACCTCCTGGGAGAGCTTTGTTATATTTCCTTAGACATTGCCTAAAGATTTGTATCGCCCGAAGTCAGCTCGACCGACTTCACAGAAATCTAGCTTCACTAGCTCTATAATTTGGCCACAAACCTTCCTTAGGAGACATGACATCGGCTCCAGATAGTACTGAACCCCACGGCCCTCCCAGCAAAATGTATCCTTGCATACAGTACACACGCGGAGAGAATTTTATAAGTGGGTCTGACCGACCGATGAGGTGAAATTGGCTTTTACTGAGCTGCTTTTCCGCTCCATCCCGCTCTAAATTACGGCCCCACCATGCAAGATATCCAGATCGAACCTGCGCTTACCGTTGAGGCGGTGCCTGAGGAGCTTCAGGCAGATGCCAAGGGTGTTTCCCTGCGGGATGTGACCAAAAAATACGGCTCGTTTGCAGCGGTTCAAAACATCACGCTCGATATTCCGGCTGGTTCTTACACTTGCCTGCTCGGCCCCAGCGGCTGCGGTAAAACCACCACCATGCGCATGATTGCAGGCCACGAAGACATCTCCGAGGGCGATATCTACATCGGTGATACGCGCATCAACGGCATTCCCGCCACCCAGCGCAACACCGCCATGATGTTTCAAAACTACGCGCTCTTCCCCCACAAAACCGTGTGGGATAACGTTGATTTTGGCCTCAAAATGCGCGGCATGACCAAGGTCGATCGCCACCATCGAGTCGGCGAAATGCTAGAGGTGGTGGGGTTGAGCGGGTTTAGCGATCGCAAGCCCGCCCAGCTCAGCGGCGGTCAGCAGCAGCGGGTAGCTCTCGCCCGTGCCCTCGTCACCCGTCCCCAGGTACTCATGCTCGACGAGCCCCTCAGCGCCCTCGATGAATCGCTGCGGGTCAAAACTCGTGGCGAGCTGCGCAAGCTTCAGCGCCAGTTCGGCATGACCTTTATTCAAGTCACCCACAACCAGGACGAAGCCTACTCCCTCTCTGACCAAATTGTGGTGATGGATCACGGTCGCGTCGATCAGGTCGGCCCCCCCGCTGAAATCTTTTCAAAGCCTCTGTCGAAGTTTGTGGCTCGCTTTACCGGCGACAACAACATCTTTGCAGGCACTGTCACCAGCGCCGTACAAGACACCAGCGGCCAGCTCATTCAGCTCGCTATTCCCTCCCTGGGCACCCTGCTGTGCCTGGGCGACTACGCCCAGGTGGGTACTGAAGCTGCCTGCTGCATCCGCGCCGACCTGATGCAGATTAAATCTTTCGCCGAGGCTGAGCAAACCACCTGCGGTCCAGCCACCAACCGCGTCACCGCTCGCATTACCGCCGTTGAGTTCACCGGCTACGTCACCCGCGTGTCTCTAGTGCTAGAGCACGGCGGCATAGAAGTGCTCTACAAAGCCCGCACCCCCGACTGGCTCACCACCTCCTTCACCGAAGGTCAGGTGGTAGTGCTCGACTGGGCCGCTGCCGACTGCGTTTTTCTGCCTCACTAGGCGGGCAAAATTTCCCGGCCTTCTCCTCTCACACTCCTTTTAACCCTTCGTCGTTACTGAACTGAATTGCTAACTATGGGTAAGTTCTCTCGTCGCCACGTCATTCGCACCGGCCTTGCTGCTGGCGCTTTTCTCACGGCTACCCGCTGCGCCTCCGCCCCCGAGGGCACTCCCAACAACCCCGCCCCCGGCCCTCAGGTCAACACCAATCAATCAAAAGACGTCACCCTGCGCCTGATTGGCACAGGCGTGTCGCAAATTAACGACATTCGCGACAAAGCCCAAGAAGACTTGGGCTTTAAGTTTGACATGCGGGCGCTCAGCACCGAAGAAAATAACCAGATTGCTATCACCCAGCCTGGTCAGTACGACATCTTCGACGGCGAGTACTTTAGCCTGCCCCTGGTAGTGCCCTCCGGCAACCTTCAGCCCATCGACATCAAGCGCATTACCAACTACGACCAGATTGTCTCCTTCTTTAGAACCGGCGAGTTTAAGGGCATGCCGGTCGAAGAATCCCAGGGTACGGCCCCCTTCAAGGTGCAGTACCTCACCGGCCCCGACTCCAAAGAATTTTCTGCTACCCCCACCGACTACGCCACTCTAATTCCCTTCCAGTACAACGCCGACACCTTGGGCTATCGCCCCGACCTGGTCGGTCGCCCGATCGAGAGCTGGGGAGAACTCTTCAACGAAGAATTTAGGGGCAAGACCTCCATCCTCGACATTCCCCAAATTGGCATTATGGACGCGGCCATGGTGGCCGAGTCGCTAGGGCTAATGACCTTTGCCGACAAGGGCAACATGACCAAGGCCGAAATTGACCAAATCATCGAAATCTTAAAGGAGCAAAAGGCCAACGGCCAGTTCCGCGCCTTTTGGAAAACCTTTGACGAGTCGGTCAACCTGATGAGTTCGGGAGAAGTGGTGCTGCAGTCAATGTGGTCACCGGCTGTTACTGCCGTACAGTCTCAGGGCATTGAGTGCATCTACGCGCCGCTTAAAGAGGGCTATCGAGGCTGGGGCGGCGGCATTGGCCTCTCTAAAAACCTGGAGGGCGTTCAGCTGGATGCCGCCTATGAGTACATCAACTGGATGCTCGACGGCTGGGTTGGCGCATTTCTCGGTCGGCAGGGCTACTACAGTGCCGCTCCCGAAACCGCCCGCAAGTTTATGTCGGCCGCCGAGTGGGACTACTGGTACGAAGGCAAGCCTGCCGCCGAAGATATCGTTGACCCCTTCGGCAAAACCCTCGCTAAAGCAGGCGCTAGCCGCGACGGTGGTTCCTTTGACGAGCGCTTTGGCAACATCGTTTGCTGGAACTCCACCATGGAAGAAAACACCTACCTGGTGCAGAAGTGGAACGAGTTTATTGCCTCGTAGCAAGAGAGATGAGGCAATGAGGAAGGTGGAGAAGATGGGGTGATCAGGCCCTCCTCATCTTCTTCATTTCCTCATCTTTTTCACCCTCTCAATCTCGCGCTAAATCTACCCACTACCTCCTCTCCCCCATGTCTGCAACCTGGAAAGCTCTCAAGCCCTACGCGCTAATCGCGCCACAAACCCTGGTATTTCTCTTATTTCTGGTGTTTCCCATCGTCATGATTGGGGTGGTGAGCTTCTGGGAGTTCAACGGCTACTCAATGACCCCAGCCTTTACCCTTGATAACTATCAAGGGGTTTTGACCTCTGTTACCTTTAAGACCTACTTAAACACGTTTAAGTTTCTAGGCCTGACCTGGCTGGCAACACTACTGATTGGGTACCCAGTAGCCTACTTTTTATCATTTCATGTGCCAAAACTAGAGTGGCAAATTCTGCTGTTTTTGGTCTGCACCATCCCCTTCTGGACCTCGAATATTATTCGAATGATCTCGTGGGTGCCGCTGCTGGGGCGAGAGGGGCTGGTCAATCAACTGTTGATTGGCAGCGGCCTAATTCAGCAGCCGCTAGAGTTTTTGCTCTACTCCGATTTTGCGGTGGTGCTGGGCATGGTGCACCTCTATATCATTTTTATGATCGCGCCCATTTTTAACAGCCTAATGCGCATCGAACGCTCGCTCATCACCGCTGCCGAAGACTTGGGCGCGTCTGGGTTTCAAGTTTTCAAAGAAGTCATTTTGCCGCTGTCGGCACCGGGCATTGCCATTGGCTCAATTTTCATCGTCACGCTGATTATGGGCGAATTTGTGACGGTGCGCCTGATGGGAGGGGGGCAGTCGGCCTCGGTGGGCAAGCTGATTCAGACCCAAATTGGCAGTTTGCAGTACCCCCTGGCGGCGGCTAATGCGATCGTGTTGCTAGCTGTAACAATGCTGATTATTGTCTCGATTTTGCGCGTGCTAGATATTCGCAAAGAGCTGTAGGAACTAACAGCTAAAATCCCCTCCTAGGAGAGGATTTGACCAGCGTAGGGTGGGCAATGCCCACCATCCACATATCCACAACCACCTATGCAAAAACGCTCCCTATCCTTCTACTTGTTGCTGATATTTTTCTGCCTGTTCGTGCTGTTTCTCTACGGCCCGATGATCACCATTTTTATGCTATCAATGCAGGGGCCGGAAGGGGGGCTGACCTTCCCCATGCGGGGCTTTAGTGTTTACTGGCTAGGGCAGGTGTTTCAAGAGCAGCGGGTGGGGAATTTTATTGAGCCGTTTGTGCGATCGCTCATCCTGGGCGCTGTCGTCATGGCCATTACGATCGCCGCATCAGTCCTCGCTAGTATGGGGTTTCGCCAGCGCTTTAAGGGTTCCACAGTAATTTTCTACATGACCATCGCCAGCTTGATTGTGCCCAGCATTCTGGTCTCTCTTGGCATTGGGGTAGTGTTTCAGGTGATGGGCTGGCCAACAAACTGGTTTACCTCTGGCCTGGGGGCGCACCTGACCTGGACACTGCCGATCGCATTCCTGATCATGCTGGGTATCTTCAACCGCTTTAACCCCTCCTATGAAGAAGCCGCCCGCGACCTTGGGGCCACCGATTCCAAAACCTTTTGGGAAATCGTCATGCCGCTGATTGCGCCCAGCCTGCTGGGCGTTGGCCTGCTGACCTTTACCCTCTCCTATGACGAGTTTACCCGCACGTCGCTAGTATCGGGCCAGAGCAATACCCTGCCGCTCGAAATCTTTGGGATGACCACCAACGTCACCTCTCCCGCCCTCTACGCCTTAGGGACGCTAACGACAGTGTTCTCGGCCTCGCTGATTCTGATTGCCTTCTTTGCCTACAATGCGGTGGTTAAGCGCCAGCGTGGTCAGGCTTAGGAGTTTTTGAGGTTTTTGTAGTGTGGCCAAAGTTGAGGTCAGCAGGTTCAAAGTTTTCAATTCAAAATTTGTAGGTCGGTTAAAAAACATGCTCCAATCGCCCCATGTGCTGACCTGCCGACTAGGATGGGCCAATGGAAAGAGACTCATTTTTGGCCCTGCTGCGGCAGCATCAGGCGATCGCTGTTATTCGCGCTGACGACATTAACTCAGGCTTACACCAGGCTCAAGCGGCGGCGGCGGGCGGTATTCGGCTTATTGAAATCACCTGGAATAGCGCTCAGCCTGAGCAGCTGATCAACACTCTCAGGCAGCAGCTGACTCACTGCACCGTGGGTATAGGTACGGCCTTATCGATCGCTGATCTAAAGTATGCGGCGGCGGCCGGAGCGCAGTTTTGCTTTTGCCCACACACGGACGTTAGGTTAATCGAGACCGCCCACGCACTGCAAGTGCCCATCGTGCCCGGTGCCCTGACGCCGAACGAAATTTTGGCCGCCTGGCAGGCTGGGGCTAGCGCCGTTAAGGTATTTCCGGTCAACGCCGTGGGGGGCGCTAGCTACATTCGCAGTTTACAGGGGCCATTAGGCCATATTCCCCTGGTGCCTACAGGCGGTGTCACCGTGAAGAATGTGGTGGATATGGTTAGGGCTGGGGCGATCGCCGTTGGCCTCTCCACCAGTTTGTTTCCCAAAGCGCTGGTAGCCGATCGCAACTGGGCGGCTATTGAGGCTCTGGCTACCGGACTAGTAGAGCAGCTGCCGACGACCGACCAGGCCATTGCTCTAAAGGCGATCGCTGTACCGTCCTAGCTCCTAGCTGCCTAGCTTAAAGGCCTCAAGGCACAGGGCATAGATAGCGCCAATTTTGAAACTGTTGATGCAGTCGAGCCAGAGGGGCTTGGGCACTTTTCTGAGCAAATCTGGGTCGCGCCAGCGGCGACTGTACACCAGCCAGCTTGCCACTTCTGCCCCCAACACCAAAAACGCCGATACCGCCGTATCTTGTACCGCCGCCTGACCTGCGATCGCCGACAGCGACACCGCAAAAAAGTAGCCCAGCAGCAGGCTAATCAGCACCAAAGACACCCGTCGCCAGGGGTTAACCAGCCACAGGCTAAGCTGGTCACCTAAATCATCGATCAAAGTACTCAAACGGGTGCGCTGCATAGGTCAACCCCTTAGAATAAAGCCCCACATTCTAACGCTAGGGTATTGTTTGCGGTCTACTGCCAGCGATCGCGTCCAGCTAGCCCTAAATACTAGCGACGGCAGGCTGGGTGAATTCCCCCTTGAGCACATATATAATCCAGCTGATCGGCTTGCAGGTTAATCGCTTTAGAAAAGTCTACCCCGGCCAGGGTGCTGCCGGTATCGGGCTCAGCAACTGCAGCAACAAAGCCTTCTCCAGGCTGTTGTGCAGACGAAGAAAACTGCGCCCCGGCAAAATTTACCCCTGCCAAATTAGCCCCGCTTAGCACAATACCTTCCAGGTTAGCCCCCTCCAGATTGGCCTGATTTAGGTCAGCCCCACTCAAGTTAGCCCCTCGCAACCAGCTATAGCTGAGGTTGGTCTGACTCAGGTTAGCCGTCCTCAAATCAGCCTCGATTAGCTTGGCTTCGCTTAAATCAGCCCCGGTCAGATCGGCCTCGGTGAGTTTAGCTGTAGTTAAGGTCGCCTGGCGCAGGCGAGCTTCAAGCAGACTAGCCTGGCTGAGGTCAGCATCGGTAAAGTCGGCCCCGACCAAGCCCGTATCGTCAAAAATTCCGTTGCGAATATCAGCTGCAATAAACCAGGCGCTGCTGGCATTGGCTCCTGAGAAATCAGCATAGGGAGCTATGGAATTGCTCAAGTTGGCCCGCAGCAGGCTGGTATTGCGAAAAATGGTGTGCCGTAGCTGGGCCGCTACCAAGCTAACCTCAGTCAGGTCTGAGCCACTAAAATCAGTAATCCAATCGTCGAAGGTATCCCTACGGCCGTCAGCACCGGGGTCAAAGAGCTTGGCCTTGCGTAACCGCGCCCCCGACAGCACCGCATTGCGCCACACCAGCCCTGCTAGGTTCTGCTGCTCTAGCACCAGGGTAAATGCATCGGGGCTCTCAATAATATAGCCCAGGTTGGTGCCGCTCAAATCGACCTGGTTCAGGTTGCCGTTGTGCAGCACCAGAATTTTGGCCAGGGTGCGCTTTACGGTCCGCTGTCGGATCTGAGGAATAAGCTGCTGCTCTAGCGGCAGTGCTAACAGATCGTTGGCCAACGCCAGGTTTAACCGCTGAAGGGAGGGAATCGCCGGCGGGCCAAGGGTGACTAGCGCCTGCTGTAGGGTATCGAGCAAGCGGGGATCGTCGGTTTGGGCCAGCATATCGACGAGCAGCGGTACAGCGCGAGGGTCTTCGGTCGTAGCCAGAGCCAGGGCGGCTGCCTGGCGATCGCTAAACGAGGTGGCATTGCGGCTAAGGTTTTCGACCAGGGCTAAGAACAACGCATCCTTATTATCGCTAGTCGCGGGCAAGCGCCGATCGAGCCATAGCGCACCCACGCCTGCTAAAACCACAACCCCAGCCAGTACACCACCAATCACCGGCAAGTGTTGCCGCCAGCCCTTCGGCCCCAGCACCTGAGCCGACTCTTCAGGGGAAAGCACAATTGCCGTCAATCCCCCATACTCTTCTGTAGTCAACCCCAGCAGCGGCACCGATGGTAGCGCCAAAACTTTGTCATCACGGCTACCGCCGTCGTCTAGGTCAGGGCTGTGGCGCATCGGCAACACCCCGCCTCGTAACAGCACTACTCGGGTACCGGCCAGGCGATCGTACCAGGTTCGGTAGGAAGGCTTGTGCCCCCATGCCGCCGTCCCCACCCCCCCAACCAAAGCCAGCCCCGCCAGCCACGGCAAACTGGGAAACGCCCCACTGGCAAGCCAAATTCCATAAGCACCGGCAGCCGGGACACCCCAACGGCCTATTTCGCGCACTAGAACCGCTCGTACACCCGGTACCGAACGCTCAGTTGCCACCACCCGCAGCCCCATCCAGGCCTTAGGGAGGGTTCTACCCCGCGTAGCCAGGCCGTAAATCTGATTACCGACCACAGCTATCGGCAATACCAGAGCGCTAAACCACAAAACATTGGTTAGGGGCGGCACCTCAACAATCAACCGCTGTCGGGGCAAGCCTAAAGGCCGGGCGATCGTGTGTTGTACCGCAACAACCGCTGGGTTTAGTGGTACCCGTTCTGCCACCGAGCGCGATCGCACCACCTCCCCCAAGCTCCAAGGCAAAGCCACGCTGCCCACCAATAGGCCAATCTCTAATCCCCAGGCAGCCAGCCGTCGCCAGGCCAAACTACGTGATGTCCGCAGTCGCCCCGACACCCGATCAGCAGATACCTGAGCCGAAATCGGCTGAGAGTGAGAGGTCTGCGCCATGAAGAACCTAATACAGTCCAGACTCTAAAAACCCCGAACGCAATGCGGCAGCCACCGCCCGACAAAATGGCTCTAGTTTCTCAGAATGATTGCCCTTCATCATAGCGAAGAGGTCTCATTTCGGCAGATTTAACCCTCAGCGTTTTAACTGAATTGCAAAAAGCCTCAGGCACCTTAAAATCTGGCACATCCACTGTCACACCTTCCTGTATCCCTAGATACTATAGGTACATATCAAAAACGCTCCTAAAGAAGGAGGACACGCCATGAAATCTCTGCTTAAATTCTGCGCTTTGCCCGCCGCTGCATTAGCCCTAAGCGCTGGTGTGGCCTCCGCCCAACCCGTTGCCCAAACTCCCCTTAGCCAACCCGTTCAAGCCAGTGGTTCTGTCAACCCTAGCCGTCCCTCCAACTGCGGCGTTTTGGGCGATGGTGCTATCCAGGTCTTGCAGGTTACCCAAGACTTTGCCGCCGTGGATATTGCAGTAAGTGGTACCAGTGGCCTTACTCT
The DNA here is from genome assembly GCF_050565655.1 of Nodosilinea sp. AN01ver1. Classification (NCBI taxonomy): domain Bacteria; kingdom Bacillati; phylum Cyanobacteriota; class Cyanophyceae; order Nodosilineales; family Nodosilineaceae; genus Nodosilinea; species Nodosilinea sp. AN01ver1. The sequence goes on from NZ_JBNXVS010000024.1 coordinate 88,585, forward strand.
GCTGATTCAAGGCAGCAATGGTTTCAGCGAATGCCATACTGGCGGTGGTGGTACCATCAACGCACCAGGATTGCTAAATCAAGGCACCTACTCATTTTTCGTCGGCAACAGTACCCAAACCCCTACTAGCTATAACCTCACCATCCGTGAAAATTAAACAGCTACTTTATCTACATTAGGAGGATTTGGACCGTCCGAACCAAGCGCAATGCCTAGAGTGACAATTGTGGGACAGTAGCATCCCAGTCTGGGCTGAAAGTACTTGACAAAACCAAAACTCAACCTCTGATGTTTGAGACAGGTCAAACAAATGAGTCCCCCTTCTCCAATCAGAAGGGGGACTCATCAATAGGGACCTGGCATCGAGCTATTTTGACAAGGGGCAACCCCCTCACTATCTTCGCCGCAGCTGCGTTTCACGTCTGAGTTCGGGATGGGTCAGAGTGGGTCCACAGCGCCAAAGACACCAGGAAAGC
>NZ_JBNXVS010000025.1:0-87239 GCF_050565655.1 Nodosilinea sp. AN01ver1
TGTATCGAGATCCACCGATGGGGTAGTCATGACCTGCCGAAGTTCATGCGATTCAGGTGCCGAGGTTCATGCGATTCACCTGCCGAAGTTGGCGCGATTCAGGTGCCGAAGTTCGTGCGATTTTGCATTAAGAGTAGGATCATGAAGATGCGCGTAAACCTGAGTCATGGTTAGCGTTTCATGCCCCAAGAATCGAGAGATAACGTGTATAGGTACACCACGATTAACCATACTCGTTCCAACGCTGTGGCGGAATTGATGAGCTTGAAAGTGCCAGCGCTCCCCAGCCGCAGTGCAAATGTTATGTTTCTCGGCGAGTTGATTTAGCACGTTAGCCATGAGGGTCGGACGAGGGCGTGTGTGCACTGGGATAAACCTTCCATCAATTAATCGAAGAGGCGCTAACTTTCGTTCCTCTTTCCCCAACCAACCGCCTTTAGACCCACAAAACAGGTAGGGGTACTCTTTACCTAGCTCCTGTCGAATGTATTTTTGCTGTTCCTGAATCACCCCGACCAGTTCCTTTGAGATGGTTATAGTATGATCTTTCCGCATTTTGAATTGATGGTAAGTAAGCCACCAGTCCCCAGCGGCATCTTGAGAAATACAGTCGTACTTGAGCAGGCACAACTCGGAAATTCGCATGCCACACTCCTGTATAACCAGGAACATTCTCAAAACAGGTCCTGGCATTTCTTCAGCAAACTGGTTCAGCTTCTCCAAAACCTCTTCTGGAATATAACGAGGGTTGCGTTTTTCTCTCGGTGGTAAATCCTCCGGAAAAAGTAGGGGAATTTTAGGAAGATCAAGCCAATCATTACAAATACACTGTTCGAGAAACACCCTAATGTTATAGATAGCTGCCTGCCGCGACCGCCCAGACAGCCCTTTTTCGGATAGGAAACTAATGAAGTCAACCATCACTTTTCGATCAATTTCAGATGGCTTGATCAAGGGATAGCGTTCACTAAGGAAACTGGACAGACAATTTAGGTCACGCATACGACCATAGACAGTTCTAGGTGCCAACGTTGCCAATCCGTACTTTGAGAATTTTTTAGCTGCGGCTCTTAGCCAGGGCTGGGTAATATAGGTGAAATTAACTCTGAAGGCACTGTGTAAGAGTGAAGTTTCTTGCCCTATTGCTCCCAGGTTACGAATATCCCAAACGTCCTTCTCATACTCGGCTTCTGAAGTAACCACACGACTTAAAGGAGTGTAGTCAGCAAAAAAACGATGGTCACAAGCGCGACAAACATAACGATGACGTCGAGAATAAGCACGCCACCAGTAAGTATCGTTACTTTTGCAAGATGGACAAGGAATATCTTGATCTAAATCAGCAACACTCATGGCCTTCAATATTTTTCCGTTCTTCTTTTTTCTTTTGCCAATAATCTTGATAGGCAGCCTTCATATCGGCATCATTGAGGTGCATGTACGTATTGATGGTGGTTTGGACATCAGCATGTCCCAAACGCTTTTGGACAAAAGCGGCATTCCAGCCCTCACGAATGAGATCAGTCGCGTGGGTATGTCTGAACATGTGAGCGTGGGCTGGGATGCCTACCGTTTCGCTCAACCGGCGAAATAAGTGGTTGACAGCGTTGTATGTTAAAGGTCTGCCAATCTCACCACTCCAAATATTGACAAAAACATAATCCGAATCTAAATCTTCGGGATATTCCGTTGTGAGATATTGGGAGTAGAGGCCCATCAATTCTTGGGACACATGTATAGTGTTAGTCTCTCTAGACTTGGATCTGGCTCCATTAGCATTGTTTGAGCGAGGCACAATGTCGATTTCGTTATCCCAAGATCTAATATCTTCATGCCTGAGCCCCAGCGCTTGGCCAATACGAATGCCACTCTCAAAAAGCAAGCAGAGCAGAAATTTGTCCCGGATATTGCCACAGGCTGTAATTAGCTGCTTAACCTGCTCCTGAGTGAATGTTTGGACTCTCTGCTTTGGCTCCTTGAGCCTTAGAAGACGAGTCCTTGTTTGTTTGCCCTTTGTAATATGTTGGAGAAAAGGCTTGTAACGCCTGTTTTTAAGCACGTGAAAGCTGTAGGCATTCAAATCCTCAACGCGTCCCATTCGGTGATGATATTCATAGAAGCCATAAACAGCAGATAAAATTTTGTTGATCGTTCGCTCTGAACGCCTCGCTTCACACGTCCTCATCGAGATTGTCCCTGGTTCCGGCTCCCGTAACCAAAGAATGAAATCGGCTAGTTTTTCAAGATTAATGTCAGTCCAAGCCAAACACGCATTCTGTAAAAATTCCCAATACAGCTTCATGTGACTGGCGTAGTTGGAAACCGTATTTGGAGAACGCTCCAAGTTTTGGAGATACCGAATGTACTGCGTTATAGGCTGAACTGGCTGATAGTTGTCGTCAAGCACAACCCAACTTACTTTTCCATCGGGGAACCTAACACGCTGTGTTTTCACGGCTCAATAGTACAAATGATTCATGTAATTGTACTACATCAATTACATGACTACATGCTTGAGTAACGCATCATCGACAAGAATGATTGACGTTGTGTACTTTGAGTACATTTAGGACTAGCTATGCTCTACTATGTCCACAAGGAAGATCAATTGTCGCTTTGTTGTTGTTGTTTACATTGAATACGCTTGAATTTCAACTGCGTATCTGTACAGGCATGACCAGGTAGGTGATTTTGGTTTCGCCCAGGGGCACAAACACCGCCGGGCTGGTGGCCGCATTGCACTGCATTTGCACCTCGGTTGTATCGAACGCCTTCAGGCCGTCCAGCAGGTAGCGTACGTTAAAGGCGATATCCAGGTCATCGCCGGTGACCTGGGCGGGCAGGTCTTCGCGACCGCTGCCCACTTCCTGGGCCTCGACCGAGAGCGCAATGGATTGATCGTCAGAATTGAGGGTGATTTTGATGATGTCGTTTTTCTGGCTGGCCAGCACCGCAATCCGCTCCAGGCTCGACATCAGCAGGCGGCGATCGACGGTGACCTGGCGGGCAAACTGCTTGGGCAGCAGCTGGCGGTAGTTGGGGTATTGGCCTTCGAGCAGGCGCGTGGTGAGGCGCTGTGCCCCCAGGTCAAACAGCACCTGGGTTTCATCGAGCCGCAGGGCCACCGGCTGGTTGGAGTTGTAGCCCTGAATCATGCGCTCTAGCTCGCGCAGGGCCTTGGCGGGCACGGTGACATCCATGGCCGGGGTTTCGCTGGCGGCCTCGTCGGTGGTCTGCACGACCGAGAGGCGGTGACCATCGGTGGCGGCAAATTCCAGGGCGTCGGTTTCAGACAGCAGGTGCACTCCCGTGAGCACCTGCTTGGTTTCATCGCCGCTGGTGGCAAACAGCGAGCCGCGCAGGCCGCTGAGCAGGGCATCGGCGGAGAGGGCGATCGCCTCGCCGTCTTCTACCGTGGGCAGCGAAGGGTAGTCTTCGGCGCTGAGGCCGCGCACCTCGTAGCGACCGGAGGATGAGGTCAGCGTTACGGTCGTGCTGTCGCCGTCAGATTCTAGGGTGATGTCTTCGTTGGCCAGCCGCGAGACAATGTCGCCCCACAGCTTGGCGGGCAGGGTGAGGGTACCGGGTTCGTCGACCTGGGCACTGAAGCGGCTCTCGATGCCCAGCACTTCGTCAAAGCCAACCAGCGTGACCGACTGGCTCTCAATATCGGCCTTGACCAAAATATTGGCCAGCACAGGGCGACTGGGGCGCGACGATACGGCACGACTCACCGACGACAGTTGAGCACTCAGCTCGCTCTGGGGGCAGATAAACTTCATGGCAGCGGAGAAAGAAAACGCGGTGGACAGGGAATGCAAGCCTGGAACGCCCGTCTGTGACACCTGGCTGATTCCGTACTAGCAGTATCTCACCTTTGCAATAGATTGCCTGTAAAGCTGCTTTTTAGATGGGCTTCTCTAAGGCTGGATCCCTTACGCAGAAAGCTTTTTGGAGGATTTGAAACCAGCTACTTTTCAATTGGGTGCTCATCCTATCACCCTTCTTTGGCCCTATCAATGCCGACCCTGTTGAGTGAGGGCTGCCTTCCGGAAGAAGAAAAATTTAAAAGATAGTCGTAGTAGAAGGGGCTGTGAAAACTGGGGAAAAGCTCTGAAGCGCTCTGGCGATCGCGGTTAGGCCACTAACGCTGCTGGGGAAAAGAGGTGGGAAATAGTTGTCAAATTCCACACCTATGGAAGGAGCGACAGCGATTGACCTCCAGTGGGAGAGGTTATCCCCTTTAAAGATGTCGCTTTTCCCCGAAATTTTCTCGGTTTTCCCCAGGAAAGTTGAAGAAAAAGATCATGAATCGTTACATCGGGCTCAAGCTGCCGCTAGCTACGGATCCTAAGTGATTCTAAGGTCGCTTGTATCCCCCAATAGATAGGAGTACTGCAGCACTGCCTTTGCGGTGGGCTGGGTTTCAAAATGGGGGGTGAGCAAGACTGGGTAGACCTGTAACAAGTAGATTGCTGTGAATAAAATGACCAGACGTAGCTCTGGGTGGTGCATTCGCGAATGCACCCTACGAATTGGCCTGGACGTGCTAATAGGTTGCGGTTGCGGTTGCGGAACGAAACCCAACAAGACCCAACCTCCGCATGGGTTAGCGAAACGTAGCCCATGCGGACGAATACATAAGGTGATTTACTTGGAGCTAGGAGACTCCAGCGATCGCAGGGGCCTCAGTCTCACTGAGGGCTGCCGTTTTCATGACCAGCACAGAGCAGGGGGCGCGGTGCATAACGTGGTTGCTAACGCTGCCCAACACCAGCTCGCTCAGGCCAGAGCGGCCTCGATTGCCGATCAAAATCAGGTCGGCCCCCCACTCCTGAGCCGCTTTGCAAACGGCGGTGGCGGGGTTGCCAACCAGCTGCCGAAACTCAGCGACAACTCCGGCTGTGTTGGCGATCGCCGCCCAGTGGCGCAGCCGCTCCAGGCTTTCGGTTTCGTAGCGTATCCATTCCTGCCGCCAGGCCTCTAGATCGATCTCGGTGCCGGGTGCCCAGTAAATACTGTCGAGGGTGGCCGACATGGGTAAGGGGCTGCTGTCTTCCTGGCTGGAGAGGCTGTGCACCAGTAGTAGCTCACCGTCCGTCGCCTGGGCTAGCTCAAGGGCGTGGGTGAATAGAGCGTCGCTGCTGGGGCTGTTGTCTAGGGCAACCAAAATTTTGCGGTACATGGTTTTCTCCCAGTAACTGGAACTGTGATGCCGGGTCAGGCCTGGGGCGTGTCATCAATTCTGGCCAGAAGCCCTGCATTCCAGGCCTTGCCACGCCCGACCCAAAAAACAAGCTAGGGGCTGTAGTCCTTGATTTTCAGTCATTCAGCAGCTAATTGATGACAGCCCCTAGGGCTTGAGCGTTTGGCCTAGCATGAATGACGTGCGCTCAGGGCTGGTGGTGTTCGAGGCGCGGGGTGAGCCAGCACAGCCAGAGCACCAGCCCCAGGACACCGAGTTCGGTCGCGAGGTAGAGCGTGTCGTGGTAAGTGAATGCGAGGGATAGCATGGGTTTATCCTCCTGATGCCTGAGCACCTGTCGGGAGGGTTCTTGGCAACCGTCTCCCTTACCTCTATTGTCTTACCCAGCTCAAAACCAGGCGAAAGACCGCAACGAACCTTGATGTGCGATCGCAATTCATAACCTTCCGCCAGAGAGAATTGCAGACGGGTAGGGGACATTTATCGCTGTAGCCAACTGGGTTAGGACGTCTGTCAGACAGCGGTCAACCGTTGAAACGTTTGCAGGCTTATGGTTGTCTTCACCCCGATGATTCTGGTGTAACTCAGCGGGAAGTTGCTACGCGGGTCAAGACGTCTCAAATGCCCGCCCGTCTTCGCGGCAAATTTCATAGACCATGTTGCGACCCGAGAGCGCCACAATCGGCAGACTGCCGCCCGGCTCGGTCCACTGGCTGACCATGTAGAAGCGCTCTAGGCCCGGCAGACGTTTGGGCACGCCTTTAATCATCAAGGGCAGGGTGTCTTTGGTCAGCAGCCAGCCGCAGCTGGCCCCCTGCCAGTTGCCGGTGTAGCGCTCGTAGCTGAGCGGGGTGGCCACATCCATGCATTCAATGCTCGCCCCCAGGCCCGGATAAAACTCCTCTAGCCGCTCGATCAAAATCTTCGCCTCCTGGCTTTCTTCGGCCTGGTAGGCGGTGCGGCCATAGAGCTGCTGCCAGTAGCTGTAGGGGCTGGTCAGCATAATCATGACCACCGACTTGCCCGGTGGGGCCATTGAGGGGTCAAAACAGTAGTGCTTGACGCCAATCTCGGAGCGGTCTTGGCCTGCGATCGCGATCGGCTCCTTCAGCAAATGGGTTACCCAGTGGGGCCGGTGCGAAAAATCCATCGTCACCCCCAGCGACACTTGCAGTTGCGAATAGATCGGCAGGTGGCCATCGTAGAGCTTCTCCAGCCTGCGGTTGATATACTCCCCTCGCAGCAGCTCAAAAATAGAGCGGCGACCGTCGCAGGCCGAAATGACCCGCCTAGCCCGATAGGTTTCGTTGCTGTAGAGGCGCACCCCTACCGCCTGGTCGTCTTCCACCAGCACTCGCTCTACCTGGGCGGAGTAGTGAATTTCACCGCCCAGAGCCAGGTAGCGCTGCTCGATGGCGCGGGCAAAGTTGAGGGCTCCCCCCACGGGCGATCCGGCGTTGCCGTTATCCAGGTAGGCCAGCAGCGACAGGCCCACCATCACCGGCACATCGGGCCAGGCAAACATGTGGGGCATCGCCGATCGCAGAAATGGGTTCTTGACCTGCCCCGCCAGATCGCGCAGCGACAGCTGGCTCCACTTGCCCAGCACCCCCATAAAGGGCAGCACCTGCTTGCCCAGCCGCGCCCAGTCTGCCGCCGTCATCAGCGACTTGGGCTTTTGCTGCAGCATCGACAGGTCAAACTCTTTGAACTTGCGCACCCCCTGGCAAAAGCCCTCGATCAGCTTGGCATCTTCTGGGGCCAGCGCCAGCAGATGCTCCTGCAAGGTGTCGGGCTGGCTGTGCACCCGCAGCACCTCCCCCTGGGGGCCATAGAGCTGCATGAACTCGGTTTGGTTGGTAAACGCTAGCCCCTCAAAGGCCCCTAGCTCCTGCCACAGCGAGTAAAACGGCTGCCCCGGCCCCGTGCCAAAAACGTAGTGAATGCCGCCGTCGAAGGTGTAGCCCTGGCGCTGCCAGGCGGTGCAAAGGCCCCCCGGCTGCTCGTGGGCCTCAAAGATCTGGCTGCGGTAGCCGTTCATTTGGGCGTAGCACCCGGCAGCGAGCCCGGAGATGCCAGCGCCAATGATGATAATGTCTGCGGTAGGGGCCATAGGGAGTGCGATCGCTCAGGTCATACTATTCCCACTGCTGGCTTAGCCCAACCTGTTGACGAGGGTCATAACCCCGCGCACCAGCCGCTCCAGCTCTAGGGGTTTTGTCACCTGTATCTGAAACCCACTGGTCAGGGCTCGCTGGTGGTCTTCTTCCCTAGCATAGGCGGTCAAGGCGATCGCCGGAATTTGGCCGCCCCGTTCGGGCGGTAGGGCTCGAATTTGCTGGATCAGGCTGTGGCCATCGAGTTCTGGCATGCCAATATCGCTGACCAGCACATCAGGGCGAAACGCCTCAAGGGCGACTAACGCCTCGGTGGCCGAAGTCGCCGACCAGACTTCGGCTCCGTACAGGGTCAACACCGTGACGACCAGCTCGCGGGCATCGGGTTCATCATCCACAGCCAGCACTCGAACGCCGGTTAAATCGAGAGTTTGCCAGCCCGGTTGCTCAGGCTGCGGCACCTCCGGTTGACCATCGAGCAGCGGGAGTTGAAGGGTAAACGTTGCCCCCAGCCCTTCCCCAGGGCTATCGGCAGCGATGCTACCGCCGTGGGCTTCTACCAGAGAACGCGCGATCGCCAGCCCCAGCCCCAATCCACCAAAATTGCGGGTGGTTGATGCATCTTCCTGGCGGAATGACTCGAACAGATGGGGCAGAAAATCGGGGTTAATGCCTTTGCCAGTATCGCGCACGGTGATTTGGGCTTCGTTGCCGACCCGTTCCAGGCGAACATCGACTCGTCCATTGGGGGGGGTAAATTTGATCGCATTAGACAACAGGTTCCAGACCACTTGCTGGAGGCGTACCGAGTCACCCGAGACCTGGCCGACGTAGGGAAGAACCGGATGCAGCTGCACTGATTTAGCGGCGGCGGCGGCCCTCACGGTGTCAATCGCGGATTCAATTACAAACGTTAGATCGACGGTCGCCATCTCCATCACCAGTTTGCCGCGCAAGATTTTGGCTACGTCTAACAGGTCATCGATCAGTTGGGTTTGCAGTTTGGCGTTGCGCTCGATGGTGGCTAAGGCTTCTGCCGTTTTAGCCGCGTCAAAGGTCCGGCTTTGCAGGAGCCTGGCCCAACCCAGAATAGGGTTGAGGGGCGACCTGAGTTCATGGGAGAGCACCGCCAAAAACTCATCCTTAATGCGGTTGGCCCGTTCGGCGGCTTCCCGCGCGGCCTGTTCCTGCTGCAACAGGTGGTAGCGGTCTAGCTCCAGCTGTTTTTGCACGTCAATATCCGTTGCGGTGCCAAACCATTTGACAATTCGGCCCTGCTCATCCCGCTGCGCGATCGCCTGGTGCAGAAACCAGCGATAGGTGCCGTCCCCTCGCCGCATTCGCCCTTCGGCCTGATAGTGCCTACCCTGCTGAACGGCAGCTGTCCAACGCTGCGTCAGGGTAGGCACATCTTCTGGATGCACGACCGCCTCCCATCCCGCCGCACAGGCGGCTTCTAGGGCAAGACCTGTAAACTCCGTCCAGCGCTGATTGACATCGAGTAACCGCCCTTCGCCATCGGCTGTCCAGACGAGCTGAGGAATAGACTCGGTCAGGCAGCGATAGCGCTCTTCGCTTTGGCGGAGGGCATCTTCAGCTTGTTTGCGATCGCTCAAATCCAGCACAAAGACAACCGTTTCTTCTCGGGCCTCGCCAACCAGGCTATAGCCAATCAGCACGGGAACCCGGCTGCCATCTTTGCGAATGTACTCCTTCTCATAGGGCGTGCAGGCCCCCTGAAGGCGAGCTTCGGCAACTCCCTGCTCATCCAGGGGGAAATATTCGGGCGGGGTGATATCAACCCAGCGAAGACGGCCTGCCTGCACATCGGCCTGGGTGTAGCCGACGATTCTCAGCAGCTCATCGTTGGCGGCATTGATATTGCCGTAGATGTCGCCGTACAAAATTCCGACGACGTTGGCGTCAACAAAGCCTCGCAGTCGGGCCTCATTGGCCGCGAGTGCTGCATTCGCCTGTCTAACCTCGGTAATGTCGGTGTTGGTGCCAAACCAGCGCAACACTCGCCCCTGCTGATCACGAATGGGAACGGCCCGAGACAGAAACCAGCGATACTCTCCGTCTCTCCCCCGCAACGGAAACGTATCTTCCCAAATTTCGCCTGTGGCAAAACAGCGGCTAATTTTTTCGACGACGCGCTCTACGTGGTCGGGATGGTGCACCTGCTGCCAACCCCAGCCCTGCATGTCGTCCTGAGTGGTGCCCGTATAGTCAAACCAGCGCTGGTTGTACCAGAAAATCCAGCCGGTTTCGTTGGCCATCCAGGCGAGTTGGGCAATATTGTCTGCCAGGGTGCGAAAGCGCGACACGTTCTCTTGCAGGGCCCGTTCAGACTGGCGCAGAGCTTCTTCGGCCTGCTTGCGATCGCTAATGTCAATCACCGCCCCGATAAAGCCCTTAAATTCGCCATCGTCCCCAAAGTATGGATTCGCGGCATCGATGGCCCAGTGGTATTGACCACTGTGGTGACGCAGTCGATACTCCAACCGAAACGACTCCTGGCGCTCATTCGCCCTTAGAAAAGTCGCTCTGGCCGATGCGCTGTCGTCAGGATGAACTGCATCCAGCCAGCCAAACCCCAGGGCGGTTGCCTCTGTTTGCCCGGTAAAGTCGTACCAACGCTGGTTGAGGTCTGTGCAATATCCGCTCGGGTCAGTGACCCAAAGCTTGACGGGGGCGTTATCGGCTATGCTTCGCAGTCTGGTTTCGCTAGCTGTCAGGGCGGCTTCTACCTGTTTCCGGTGAGAAATATCCATATCCACGCCGGTCATCATCACGGGGTGTCCGGCCTCGTCGTAGAAAACCCGCCCCAGCCCCAGCGCCCAGCGCACCGTGCCATCGGGTTTGATAAAGCGAAATTCGATGTTGTACTCTTCGCGCCCGTAGAGGGCGCGCTGAAGGGCCTGCTCAACCCGAGGCAAATCGTCGGGATGCATCATGGCCCGAACGGTTTCGTAGCGCCCATCGAAGCCACCGGCAGCCATGTCAAACAGGTGCTCCAGGTTCGTAGACCAGCTCACCTCCCCGGTTTGAATGTTCCAGTCCCAGCTGCCCATGCTGGCGGCTCTCATGGCCAACTCAAGCCGCTCCTGGCTCTGCTGCAGGGCGAGGGCAGACTGCTTCTGCTGATCGATATCGGTAATGGTGCCAATCCAGCCGGTGACCTGGGCCTGGCGATCGCGGTTGGGGGTGGCCCGGCAGATGAACCAGCGATAGTCCCCCTCTCGGTGCCGAAGGCGGTACTCCATCTCAAACGATTGACCCTGGCTGACCGCGTGGCTCCACTGGCTAAGAACGCGATCGCGCTCCTGTGGATGAACCGTGCTCACCCCCGCTATCCCTAAAGACTCTGCCTCATTCAAGCCCGTGTACTCGTACCAGGCTCGATTCCAGTAGGTTACCGCCCCGGTTGAGTCAGCCGTCCAGACCATCTGGGGCATGGCTTCGGTCAGGTCGCGGTTGTACTGTTGGCTGGCTTGTAGATCGGCAACGGTCTGGCTCAGTTCTAGCTCCAGCTGTTTGCGGGCTGTGACATCCCGCCAGGAGGCCACAAAGCCGTCGTTCAGCCTGGTGGCTCGAATATCGAAGGCTCGAACCAGGCGGCGATCGCCATAGGTATCGTCGTAAACCAGCGACTCTTTAATCAGTGGCTCTCCCGTTTCGACCACCCGGCAATACTCATCAAACAGGCCAGAATCCCGATGGGCGGGCAAAACTTCGCACAGCCCTCGACCAATCTGCATCGCTTTGGGCATCTGGTTGTTTACACAGGCGGCCTCATTGAGGTAGTCGATGCAAAAATCCACAATCTGCCCCGTGTCGTTCCGCATCGCCGAAAAAATGCCAAAGCAGTCCAGCATGTTTTCCACTGAGGTGCGAAAGGTTTCCTGGCTGCGCTGTAGCTCCCGCTTCAGCTCTGCATTTTCGATCGCAGTCCGCATGGCCAAGCGCAAATCATCTGGTGTCGCCCGGCCTTTGACCAGATAGTCGACGGCCCCACTCTTAAACGCCTGCACCGCAACTTCCGTATCGCCGCCGTCGATGACAATTACAGGGGCACTCGTCTGCTCTTTTAAGTGACGTAAAAGCTGCAGGCTGCGGTTGTATGGGGAGTCCAGCTCTAAAAGAATGCCATCTAGCTGCAGAGGAGCCTGAGATAAGGTCGGTAAGAGAGTGCCGCTGTGCTCCGACAGGATGGTATAAGCCATACTCCTGTCCTGCTGAAGTTGCTGCTGATAGGTGGTATTCCCCTCTTCCGAGCCAGCAATCACTAGGACAGTTCGCTGAATTGTCATACTCTGGCCCTTAATCCTTAACTCATAGCTACAGAACATCCTCGCAACTTATCAATATGATTGATTAGGGGTGCAAATACAAGTTTTACGTTAGTAAGTGCTAAAAACGTTGTGCAGCCTGCAAAAGTAGTCTCAATCTGCAACGTTTTGGCTAGCCGTACAGCAGAAATATTTGCATGCCGACAAGGCAGCGACCCTGATTTTAGGCTTTAGAAGCTTTATTCACTGACGGCTTGGCCTTGGGCACTAGAACCTAATCGGCTTGGCTGCCCCAGTCATACTCCAAATCAGGGAGTAGTGAACCAGAAAATTTGGTCCACGCCATAGGGCACTTTGGGTTAGCATGGCTCGGCCATAAATTGCTTAAAGTAGTTAACCCGGTATCCGGTCACAAATTCGCTAAATAAGACCTTGATTATTCAGAAAAGTCTTAGGATAACGCTCAGTCCCTATGGCATTGAACAGGATGTTTGCTGGATAAATCTGAGGGTTCTGGAAAGTTTTAAGGCAGATCCAGTCATAGATCCGGCAATAGGGGTGCTTATCCGTTCAGGGTGTGGGTAAAACTCTGGTTTCAGTCACTCTGCACTCCCTTGCCGATCGCGCCCTTTTCCCTGGGCACCCTAAACCCTAGAGTCAGGGGCCATCTCAGGAATTAACAAAGCATGCTGGCAAGGGTTTGGAGCGCGGCGCTAGTGGGCATCGATGCCCTCAAAGTGGGGGTCGAGGTCGATATTTCTGGTGGTCTGCCCGGAGTAGTGGTCGTGGGCCTGCCCGATACCGCCGTGCAGGAGTCTCGCGAGCGGGTCAAAGCGGCGCTAAAGAATGCGGGCTTCCCCTTCCCCATGCGCAAGGTGGTAATCAACCTCACCCCCGCCGACCTGCGCAAAGAAGGCCCCATTTTTGATTTACCGATTAGCGTGGGCATTCTCGCCGCTGCCGAGCAGGTAAACACCGATGCCCTCAACGACCTGCTGTTTTTGGGTGAAGTCTCGTTAGACGGCAGCCTGCGGGCAGTGGCCGGGGTGCTGCCGATCGCCGCCGCTGCCCAAAAACTCGGCATTCGCGGCCTGGTGGTGCCCGCCGACAACGGGCGCGAGGCGGCGGTGGTGCCGGGGCTGACCGTCTACAGCTTCAATCACCTATCGGAGGTGGCCGACTTTCTCAACCATCCCTCCGGCCATACCCCCGTGGCGGTCGATACCACCCTGGCCATGAACGCCGCCCCCAACGCGCTGGATCTGCGCGATGTGAAAGGCCAGGCCCAGGCTCGGCGAGCGCTAGAGATTGCGGCGGCGGGCGGGCACAACCTTATTTTCGTAGGGCCGCCCGGCAGCGGCAAAACCATGCTGGCTCGGCGGTTGCCCTCCATTTTGCCGCCGCTTCAGTTTGAAGAAGCCCTGGATGTAACGCAGATTCACTCCGTCGCCGGACTGCTGAAGGAAAAGGGCACGCTGGTCAATACCCGCCCCTTTCGCAGCCCGCACCACTCGGCCTCAGGGCCATCGCTGGTGGGCGGCGGCAGCTACCCCAAGCCAGGGGAAATTTCGCTGGCTCACAGGGGGATCCTTTTCCTGGACGAATTAACGGAATTTAAGCGGGACGTGCTGGAGTACCTGCGCCAGCCCCTTGAAGATGGCTACGTCACCATTACTCGCACCCGGCAGTCGGTCGTGTTCCCTGCCCAGTTTACGCTGATTGCCAGCACCAACCCCTGCCCCTGCGGCTTCTACGGCGACTCGGTGCAGCCCTGCACCTGTAGCCCCCGCAGCCGCGAAAACTACTGGTCGCGCCTCTCTGGCCCCTTGATGGATCGAATCGATTTGCAGGTGGTGGTCAGCCGCATCAAACCCGAAGAGATGACCCAGCACCAGCCGGGGGAGGCCTCGGAACCCGTGCGCGATCGCGTCCAGGCGGCCCGGCAGCGGGCCCGCGATCGCTTCCAAGCCGAGCCGGGGTTGCAGTGCAACGCCGACATGCAGAGCCGCCACCTCAAGCACTGGTGCCCGCTCGACGACTCCAGCAAAACCCTGCTGGAAGGGGCGGTGCGCAAGCTGGGGCTGTCGGCCCGCGCCATGGATCGCATTCTCAAAGTGGGCCGCACGATCGCTGACCTGGATGGGGCCGAGGATTTGCAAGCTCACCACATCGCCGAGGCGATTCAGTACCGCACCATCGATCGCATGCAGTAGCGCGGGGCCTTTAGCCCCTGGTCTTGTCCAACAGCGCCGTCATCTTGTTGAGCAGGCGGGGCAGCTCAATGGGTTTGGTGTCGTACTCATCGCAGCCAATGGCGAGGGCTTTTTCGCGATCGCCTGCCATGGCGTGGGCGGTCAGCGCTATTACTGGAATGTGAGCGGTTTGGGCGTTGGCCTTGAGCTGTTGAGTCGCTTCCCAGCCGTCCATTACCGGCAGGCTCATATCCATCAGCACAATGTCGGGCCGGTAGGTGGTGGCCATAGTGACCCCTTCTAAGCCATCGACAGCCATCAGCACGTCGTAGTTGAGCCGCAGCAGACGGCGCGAAAGCATATCGCGGTTCATTTCGTTGTCTTCGACCAGCAGCACCTTGATGGGGGCGGTGGGTTCTGGGGCGGGCGGGGCGCTAAACTCGGCCTCGTCCAGGCGCAGGCTTTCGGCTTCGGCCTTAAGCTGCTGAAAATAGTCGCTTTGAGTAATCGCCGCGACTTCTTGCGCCCGCTTGGCGTGGTCAATTTCAATCTTGAGCTCGTCAACCTGGCGCTTGAGGGCTTCTTCGGCCAGCTTGCGCTTGGTCACATCTTCGACAATGCCTTCGTAGTAGAGCAGCTCGCCGTTGGCGTTACGCACCGCCCGTACGCTTTCTGACAGCCACATAATGTCGCCATCTTTGCGGTAGGCCTGGTACTCGTAGCCGGTAATTTCGCCGTTAGCATCTACCTGCTGCATGAGCTGCTGGCGACGTTCGGCATCGACATAGATCTGGCTGCTGATTTCGGTGACGGCGGCCATCATAGCCTCGGGCGAGTCGTAGCCGTGGATGCGCGCCATAGCGGGGTTGACGCTGAGAAAATGGCCCGAGGGCGTCGATTGAAAAATGCCTTCCAGGGCGTTCTCAAAAATGCTGCGGTACTTTTCTTCGGTCAGCCGCAGCGTGTCTTCGGCCTGCTTGCGGGCGGTGATGTCGGCCATAGCGCTGAGCACCGTCGCTTCGCCGTTAAAGGTCAGGGGCTGAAACGAGGCCGTCACCCAAAAGGGGCTGCCATCGGCCCGTTTGCCCTGCAGTTCGTAGTGCTGAATGGACTTGCCCTCGGTCAGCGGCCCAATCAGGGTTTGGTGCTCGGCCCGATCAAAGTAAAAGTCTGCGATGGAACGATGCAGCAGCTCTTGGTCGGTATGGCCAAAGGTTTTGCTGGCCGTGGCGTTGGCGTAGAGAATCAGACCGTCGGACAGCCGCCAAATCAGCACGGGGACCGGGGTGGCTTCCGCAATGAGCTGCTGAGCCAGATACATGACCCGCTGGTCGCGGAGCCGCTTTTTCTCCAGGTAGGCGGTAATTTTGGCCCGCAGCAGTACTGGCTTAAAAGGCTTGGAGAGGTAGTCTTCGGCCCCCATTTCGATGCAGCGCACCACGTTGTCAATCTCATCGAGGGACGAAATCATGATCACCGGAATCGCGTGCAGCGTAGGGTGCTGCTTGAGGTGACCGAGCACCTCGTAGCCGTTCATCTCGGGCATAATCAAGTCGAGCAAAATCAGATCGTAGGGGCTGCTTTGCAGCATCTCTAGGGCCTGACGGCCATTGGCGGCAACCGCGACGGTGTAGCCCTGGTGCTCAAGCTGACGCGACAGCAGATCGCGGTTGGTTTCGTTGTCATCGACGATGAGAATAGTGCCCCCCTGGAGGCTCAGCTCGTCGACAGAGCTGTGGTTGAGCGCCCGAATAGTGGTTTCGGCTGCTCGAAAGAGGCTGGATGCCGTGGTGTCGTCGAGCCGTAAATCGGCGGCCTCTGGTCCGCTGGTGTCAATCAGCTGCAGCTGCTGCCGCGACAGGTTGACGATGTCGTTGACCATGCCCAGCAGCCGTTGAGCGGCTTTGTGGATGCGATCGAGGTCGGGCACGATCTCGGGAGAGGCTTCTTCGAGCAGCATTTCGCAGTAGCCAATCACGGTGCTGAGGGGGGTCAGCATCTCGAGCCGAATGGTGGCCCCAAAGGAGTTGATGTCGCGGGGAGACTGGCCCACCTCCAGCTGAGTGGGGTCGAGAATGACATTGGCCAGCGCCAGGAGCTGGGTGCCGCAGGTGTAGATTTTTTGGAGATCGTCTCCCAGCGACGCGTCGGTCTGCCCCTTGATCTGGTCGAGCAGCATTTCGCTGTAGCCAATGATGGCATTCATGGGGGTGCACAGCTCGTGGCGCAGATGGCTGAGCAGCGCCCGCTGCACTCGGCTGTTCTGCGGCAGGCTGTCAGCATCCTGGGGCTGGGGGGGCTGGGCGCTGGCCAGCAGGTGCTCAATTTTTTCGAGCAGCTGGGGTAGGTCAACGGGTTTGGTGTCGTACTCGTCGCAGCCCGCCGCAAAGGCCTGGTCGCGATCGCTCTGCATAGCGTGGGCAGTAAGGGCAATGATGGGAATGTGCTGCGTGCGCGGGTTGGCCTTGATTTGCCGGGTCGCTTCGTAGCCGTCGATCACCGGCAGGTCAATGTCCATCAGCACCAGGTCGGGGCGTTCTGAGAGGGCTTTAGAAACGCCATCGGCCCCGTCGATCGCGATCGCTACCTCGTAACCTTTGCGCAGCAGGCGACGAGACAGCATGTCTCGATTGACCTCGTTATCTTCAACTAGCAGCAGTTTGGGCATGGGGGCAGCAACGATTACAAGATTGCATGGGCATGGCCAGGGGCCGTCAGGCAGGGGCCCTAGGGTGTGGCACGACCGTGCCGCGACACTGCTGCCGAGGCCAGCTCGCTAATTTCGCTGAGCAAGGCCTGGCGATCAAAGGAACCCTTTTGGTAAATGCGCTCAATCTGGCCGTCGAGGCGACGGCGATCGTCGGGGGTGAGGTCTTTGGCGGTGAGCACCAGCACCGGAATGTCGCGCCACTGGGGCTGGCGACGCAGCTCGTCGAGAAACTCAAAGCCATCCATCTCGGGCATCATGAGATCGAGCAAAATAATCCCCGGTGTCTGGGTCTGCATTAGATCCAGGGCAGCGCGACCGTTTTCGGCTTCTAGCACCTGCCAACCCGCTTTGGTCAGCTGGCGACGCATCATTTCCCGGTTTTCGGTGTTGTCTTCGACCACCATGACCGAGGTCAGGCCAGTTGCGGCGCTGTACTTGTGCAGCAGCTCGGTAAGGCGATCGTAGTCGATCGGCTTGAGCAGGTAGTCAGAGGCCCCCAGGGCGTAGCCCAGATTTTTGTCGTCAACCATGGTCACCATGACGACCGGAATGGCGGCCAACTCGGGGTCGGCCTTGAGTTCGGTCAGCACTGTCCAGCCGTCGATGCTGGGCATCATGACGTCAAGCACAATCACGTCGGGGCGGTGGCTGCGAGCCAGCTGCAACCCGTCTAGGCCGCTGCCTGCCCCCAAAACGTTGAAGCCCTCGCGGGTTAAAAAGCGCTGCATCAGGTCTTGCACCGAGGGATCGTCGTCAATCACCAGAACGGTGCTGGCAGTCGGAATGTGCTCGGAGGGTGCGATCGCGCTAGTCTCGGCGATCGCACCCTGAACCGCTTCTGTTTTCCCCTCAAGCCTGAGATCGGGCACTCGCTCGGGCAGCTGAAGGCTAAACGTGGTGCCCTGGCCGGCGGCGCTGGTCACGCTGATCTCCCCGCCCATCATCTCGCAGAACTTTTTGGTGATCACCAGCCCCAGCCCCGTGCCCCCGTACTTGCGGGTGGTAGACGAATCGGCCTGGGTAAACGACTGAAACAGCTTGGCCTGCTGCTCTGGGGTCATGCCAATGCCGGTGTCAGCCACGCGAAAGGCGATCGCAGTCTCCGCCTTAGCCTCTGGCCCAGCATTCACCGGCTCTACGGTGAGGGTAATGGTGCCGTCTTCGGTAAACTTGCTGGCGTTGCTGAGCAGGTTAAACAGGCACTGGCGCAGCTTGGTGATGTCGGCGTGCATGGTGTCGATGCCATCGGCGCATTGCACCACCAGAGTATTGCGGTTTTTGTCGATTAGCGGGCGAATGGTGTCGGCAATTTCGGCCACCATTGGGACAATGTCAAAGGTTTCTAAATACAGCTCCATCTTGCCCGACTCGACTTTAGAGAGGTCAAGAATGTTGTTGATCAGCCCCAGCAGGTGACGACCGGCCCCGTGAATTTTTTGCACGTCCGAGATCAGCGCACTCTCGCCCAAATCGGTCAGCTCTTCCTTCAGCATTTCGCTGTAGCCGATGATGGCATTCAGAGGTGTGCGCAGCTCGTGGCTCATATTGGCCAAAAACTGGCTCTTGGTTTGGTTCGCCGCCTCGGCCTCGGCCCTGGCTCGCTCAGCCGCTTCGGTGGTTTCAGCCAGCTGCGCGGTGCGTTCTTCCACCGCCTGGCTCAGGTTTTGCTCGCGGGCGGCGACCTCGTGGGCCATCACCTGAAAGGCCCGCGCCAGCTGCCCGGGTTCGTCGGCCCGTTGGGCTACCGCAGTCATGGGCGCAGCATCAAACTCGCTGACCTGTTCGGCGGTCATGGTGCCCGAGCTGACCCGCCGTGCGATCGCCGTCAGCTGATTAATGGGCTGAATGACCGTGCGCTTGAGCAGCCCATTGAGCAATAATCCCAGGGCCGCAAAGATGGTGGCAAAGATACCCATAACCAGAAACAAATACTGGCGACCCTGGTTAAACACCGCGTTTGCGGGCACATAAATAGTTTGGGCGGCAACGATTTCATTCATCTGCCAGCCAAACCCACCTCGGTTGCCAAAACTGGCCAGCTGGCTTTTTGGCGCGGCTGCCGGAGTGCTGTGGCATTCGAGGCAGCTCGCCTTTGTAATGGCCAGTGGTCGGGCAATATAAAACAGATTTTCGTCGTCGCGGGCGCGATATCCTGACAGCTTGGTCAGCTCAGGCTGGGCTCTAAACTGCTCAACCAGGCCCGTTTCAAATTCATCGGCCTGGTCGCGGGGGTTGGTGGGGTTGAGGGTCGCTTCTTTATAGAAAAAGCTCTGGTAGTCGGGGTGGCTGCGAAACTGTTCAAACACCTCGGTGGCAGCGTAGGCTGGCACCGTTTCGCTGATAAATTCTGGACTGGTGGCTAGCTGATCGGCCAGCAGCGGGCGAATGTTGTCGCTGGTATAGGTTCTGACCGAGTTCATGGTCTGGGTCAACATTTCGGCCTTGGCTGTCACTTCTCCCTCGGCCTTGCGCTGCATAGCGGCCGATAGAGTGAGGCCGCTAATCACAACTCCCGCTAGAAATACTAGGGTGAGCAGTAGGGTAAATTTGGTGCCTAACCTCAATTTCCTAATCATGGGAAGCTGCGCTAAAGAAGAAACAGTGGAACGAAGCAAGCCTGTCGCCCAATACCGCATCACAGTCTCCAGCCCACCCCTGCACCAGGACGGTGTGGAAAAACACCTTACGCAGCCTGCATAAAACACAAAACTAAAAGGCTATTCTTAAGTATTACTTAAGATGTTTTTCAACAAGGTTGAGGCATGGACTAACTGAACTGTAATTCTTTCGATAAAGAAAGTTTAACTGCGTCTTTAGATCTACAGTGGAAAACCCATCGATTTAGATATTAGTCTTGGGAACCTTGGAAAAAGAGTATCTTGAATCACAGAATTTTGTTTTTATCAGTAGTATTCAAAGGCATTTTCTCTAGAATTAAATATTAATTATAGAGAACTACCTATAGGAACTTTGCCCTGCATCAAATCAACTCGTATGCGCCCAAAAAGCAACGGGCACAGCTTTTGACCAATATTTTGAGCGGTAGTCTGCCCCTGGCCAAAGAATAGCTGTACCAGCAATGTATTGAGATTCACCGCTCAGAATTGGTGCTGTGCCTAATGATCAGGCCTGGTCATCCTTTGCCGACCTGGGCCACCGGGCGTATGCTGCGGTAGCGATCTTGGCGAATCCAGTCGAGCACCGACTGGATCTCCAGGTTTTTTTCGCCCAGGGTGTTGAGCAGGTGTGAGCCCAGCTCCAGGGCGGCCTCAAACTCGGGCTGCACCACTTCTCTGGCCCCCAGCTGAGTGAGCACGTCGATTTCTTCGTTGTTGTGCGATCGCGCAATAATATCCAGGTCGGGGGCTTTGGCCAGGGCCCGCTGCAAGAGCAGACGAGTTGTGGTCGGGTCGGGCAGGGTGATGGCCAGGGCCTTGGCGGTTTCCAGGCAGGTTTTTTCGAGCACCAGTTCGCTGTCGGCATCGCCGTAGACGTAGGGAATTTGCACCAGGGGTGCGTGGCGGTTGCGCAGCCGCTGAATGGCCGTTTCGCTGTTCTCGATCACCAGGACTGGGTAGCCGCGGCTGAGTAAGACGTTGACCAGCACTTCGCCCACGCGGCCATAGCCTGCCACAATCACGTGGTCGCGAATGTCGACTGGAACTGACAGCAGTCTGGGTTCCTCATTGCGGTTGAGGTAGTCTTTGAGCACGGGCAGCGCGTGGAGCCAGTCAGACACCTTGGGGGCCAGGTTGATCCACAGGGGGGTGAGCATGAGCGAAATGGCGATCGTGCCCAGCAGCAGCGAGTAGCGCTGCTCGGTAATCAGCCCCAGCTCCAGCCCCATCAGCGCCAGCACGAAGGAAAATTCGCCGATTTGGTTGAGCCCAAAGCTGGCTTTGACCGCTGTTTTGAGCGAATAGCCAAACCCCAGCACAATGGGCAAAATAATCAGCGCCTTGCCCACCATGATCAGCGCCACCAGCTCTAGAATGCGGCCCAGGTCGTCAATGATTAAATTGGGGTCGATCAGCATGCCGATGGAGGCAAAAAACAGGCAGGCAAAGGTGTCGCGCAGGGGCAAAATTTTGCCCAGGGCCTGGTCGGCGTAGTCGATTTCAGAGATCATCAACCCGGCAACAAAGGCCCCCATCGCGATCGAGAGGCCCAAAATAGACGTCACCCAGGCAATGCCCAGGCACAGGGCCACCACGGTGAGCAAAAATAGCTCGCTGCTCTCGGTGGCGGCAATGTGCTGAATCAGCTGGGGCACGACCCAGCGGCCCAGGGCGATCGCCCCCGCTAAAAATAGGCCAAACTTGAGCGCCGCGATCGCCAGGGCTGGTCCCAGGGCATCGGGCTGGTTGAGCACCGGCAGCACCGCCAGTATCAGGCCCAGGGCAATGTCCTGGGCAATCAGCAGGCCCAGCATGACCTGACCGTGTACCGTGGCCGTTTCGCCGCGATCGGTGAGGGTTTTGAGCACCACCGCCGTCGATGACAGCGACAGCACCAGGCCCAGAAAAATGCCCTGGAGCGGCGAGTTGGCCGTGCCCGAGAGCAGCGACACCGAGCACACCAGCAGCGTCGTGAGCCCAATTTGCAGCAGACTGCCCCGCAGCGCGATCGCCCGCACCCGCTTCAGCTCCGACAGCGAAAACTCAACCCCCAGGGCGAACAGCAAAAAGGCAATGCCCACCTCCGCCAGCGCCTGAATTTGCTCTACATCGGTCTGTAGCCCCAGCCCAAAGGGTCCAATGATCAATCCGGTAATCAGATAGCCCAGCAGTGCCGGCTGTTTGAGGCGGTGGGCAATGTAGCCACCAATGGCAGAGCATCCCAGGGCCAGGGTGAGATCGAGGACAAAGTTGGGTTCAGCGGTCATACGAGGGCACGATAGGGCAGGAAAAACAGGGTTTACAAAGCCCCCTGCACCAGTAGACACAGGGGGCTGAAAGCAGACGGGAAAAGCTGCCGGGTCGCAAGGGCACTGCGTTACCCGACTTAACCAGCCAGCCGAAAGAAGGAGCAAAAGGCTCAGCTTCTATTGTCACTAATAAATGGTGAGCGCGCTATCAACTTCCGACTTCTCTGACCGATGAGGCAGGCAGAATGCCTTGCTTCCCGACGAGCAACCCGGCTGCTGTTGTATTCACTGCTAGCCCACGGCTTAGCACAGTGCTGTCTCGGACTTGGCTAGACGGGGCGATCGCACCCCTAGATCAGTCACAGATCTGGCTCAAGCCCTGCCGCTCGGAGCTGTTCAGCCAATCTCTCGGCCCGCTCTCGTTCTTGATTAGCTCGCTGCCGTTCTTGCTCTAGTTGCTGCCCCAGTTCAGTGTGGGTCAAAAATTGCTGGCCATCAGGGCGGTAAATTTCTAGCCCTGCATCGGTCATTTGAAAGCGAATCTGCAACCGAGGGCTGACCACCCGTTCATCTCTTCGATTACCTGAAGGCTGTGTTCGCTCCGCTGGAGGCCGGTTAGCTCCAGCTTGTCGGGGTCGTAGATGTAGTATTCTTCGATGCCGTAGCGATCGTAAAAGTTGAGCTTGCGCAGCATTTCACCAAAGCGGTTGCCCGGCGACAACATTTCAAACACCACCTGGGGCGCAATGCCGCCCTCCTGCCACTGGCGGTAAGAGCCTCTGTCTCCCTTGGGTCGCCCTATCGCCACCATCACATCGGGGGCCTGGCGAATCGTGTTTTCGCCTTCTACGGGATACCACAGCAGGTCGCCCGCCACAAATACGTCGGGATCCTCAGCAAACAGCAGTTCCAGGTTTTCTTTGATCACTACAATCCAGCGAAACTGCTTGGTATGGTCGGCCATGGGTTGCCCATCGCTGTCGGGGTAGTTGACGGTGACTGAGGCGTCGGGCTGAAGCTGCTGAACCATAGTGACAATGCCGTGCAGGCCTGGGCTTTTATTGTAACTCTCGTGCTTGACGCCAATTTCAGACGCGGTTAGGATGCTGTTATTGTGCAATTCTGCGCCATTCCCGTTTGATGTTGTCTTTGCAGCTATCCCTCGCCCCTCTCTTCAGCCTGCTACTAGGGCTGGGGCTGCTGCTGCGCCTTGGGCGCAACTAATTTTTTAAAACAAAGGCGAAACGCCCTGAATAGTTTTACTCCCCCGGTCACAGGTTGTCTCTGAACATGACTAGGGCTTAGGAGTTTGCTGCGTTATTCAAGCGGTGCATGCCGCGATCGCACCTTCACCCCATTTGTTGGAAACCCCAGTAGGCTGGGCACTGCCTATCATTCCACCCAGGTGATGTTTAAAAATCACCAAAGTATTGCCGTCTAAAACGTGAGAAATTCTCCCCATGTTGACCAACCCCGCTGAAAAGTATCGCCCCTTTGCGCCGATCGCATTGCCCAATCGCACCTGGCCCAGCCAGGTCATTACCAAGCCGCCGATCTGGCTCAGCACCGACCTGCGCGACGGCAACCAGGCGCTGATCGAGCCGATGTCGGTGGAGCAAAAGCTGCGCATGTTTGAGCTGCTGGTCGAAATCGGCTTTAAAGAAATTGAAGTGGCCTTTCCCTCTGCTTCAGAAACCGACTTTAACTTTGTGCGCCGCCTGATTGACGAAAACCGCGTGCCCGACGATGTGGAAATTCAGGTGCTGACCCAGGCGCGGGAAGATCTGATTCGCCGCACGTTTGAATCTTTGCAGGGGGCGAAGCGAGCCATCGTGCATGTCTACAACGCTACGGCTCCGGTGTTTCGGCGGGTGGTGTTTCGCCACGACCCCCAGGAGACGATCGCCCTGGCGGTGAATGCGGCGACGCTGATTCGCGATCTGGCGGCGGAGCGGCCCGAAACCCAGTGGCGCTTCCAGTATTCGCCGGAGGTGTTTTCGCAGACCGAGCTAGAATTTGCCCGCGATATCTGCAATGCGGTGCTGGAGGTGTGGCAGCCGACGCCCGATCGCAAAGCAATCATCAACCTGCCCGCCACCGTGGAGAGCGCCACGCCCAACGTGTTTGCCGACCAGGTGGAGTGGATGCACCGCCATCTGGCCTACCGCGACAGCGTGGATTTGAGCGTACACAACCACAACGACCGGGGCTGCGCGATCGCCGCCGCCGAACTGGGCCAGATGGCCGGGGCCGACCGGGTCGAGGGCTGTCTGTTTGGCAACGGCGAGCGCACCGGCAATGTCGATATCGTCACCCTGGCGCTGAATCTCTATACCCAGGGCATTCACCCCGGCTTAGATTTTTCGCGCATCAACGAGGTGGCCCGCATTGTCGAAGACTGCACCCAGCTGCCCATCCACCCCCGCCATCCCTACGTGGGCGACCTGGTGTTTACGGCGTTTTCGGGCTCTCATCAAGATGCGATTCGCAAGGGCTTTGCCGCCCGCAACCCCGACGACCTCTGGGATATGCCCTACCTGCCGCTGGATCCGGCTGATCTGGGCCGTTCCTACGAGTCGGTGGTGCGGGTAAACAGCCAGTCGGGTAAGGGCGGCATCGCCTTTTTGCTGGAGCGCCACTACAACCTCAGCCTGCCCCGCCGTTTGCAGATTGAGTTTAGCCAGGTGGTGCAGCGGGCGATGGATGCCACCGGCAAGGAGATGACCGCACCGATGCTGTGGGACTTGTTTGAGCAGGAGTATCTGCGGGCGAATGCCCCCTTTAAATACGTCACCCACCACTGGCGCGACGACGAGACCCCCTCAGCCATTTCCACAACCTTGGAATGTGGCGATCGCGTGCTGACCCGTGTGGGCCACGGCAACGGCCCCATCGATGCGTTTGTGGATGCGCTCGGTCTACAAATTCGCGTACACAGCTATGAGGAGCGGGCGATCGGCCACGGTAGCGATGCCGATGCGATCGCGCTGATCGAAATTGCCGCCGACTGGCGGTCGGGCACGATTCACGGGGTGGGCATTCACAGCAGCATTGTCACGGCTTCGCTGCTGGCGGTACTCAGCGCCGTCAACCGAGGGCTGGCGACGCTGACGCCGACGCAGAGACAGGCGGTATGGCCTGGGCTGTAGCCCGTTCTCTAAGCCAACTTTAGGGGTGGATACGGTTCTCTACGTCAACTGTATCTATCCCTAAAGCAATCTGCATTAGCTAGTTTTGAGCCGCCAGGGTTGGGAAGCGATCGTGATGAGCCCGGACGTAGGTCATGGCAACGGGCGTCAGCCAGGCGACGGCCTGTTCGATCAGCTGGCGATCGCGCTGGCTCCAGGTGCGAGGCGTATCAAAAACGCAGGCCTGCAAAATGCCCCACAGCTTTTGCTCCAGGCTCAGATGGGCGTGAACTAGCGCCCGATGGCCAAAGGTTTGGCGCTCAAACTCTCGGTTTAATACCTCAGGGCTAGCCGTTTCGACATCCTCAACAAAAATACTGGGTTGAGTATTCAGGGCGGCGGCAAACATAGGATCGGCCTTGGCTAAATCAGATGCTTCTAGCTTCCAGGTCGGGTCGTAAACGATGGGAACCGACGGCTGCTTTCGCCAGCAGACGGGGACACGCCCTACCTGAAAATCGGGCGATCGCAGGTATAAAAAGACGCGATCGCACTGTAGCTGCTGCCCTAAAACGGCTAAAACATCTTCCATTATTGGGGTTGCATCTTGCCCCTGAGCCAGTGCCTCAGAAAATTGGCACACTAGTGCTTCAATCTGATCGAGAGAAATTCTGTTCGCTTCGTGGGCTTGAAATCGAGCCATAGTTGTCCACAGTTATTACCTCCACACCTTAGAGCTAAGTCGGTTTATTCACCCCTGTCGGGCTTATGGTTTGGCTCTCACTCTTTAGGAACAAATAGTCTCTCCCTAAAAGAAGAAAAATTCTAAGGTACAGGGCAGGTATAGTGATTGCCAGCGAAGTTATGCCCTTTGAACGATGAGGCTGGCTGGAAGGTTACTTAACGTGTCCACTAGTAGGTAGAAGCCACGGATACTGCATCCAGGGCTTGCTATTTCTAGCATTTGTTAGGTAACTCATAGGTGATTTATGATGAAAGCGATTTTCGGATCTCTAAAAAAAGCGCTGCTCAGCATTCGTTGGAAGCAGTTTGCAGTGGCTTGTTCCGCTGTTATTGTTTTGCTAACTGCTGGGGTAGATGCCAAACAAAACGCTAGACAGCAAGCCCGTTCTAACAGTGAGATTCCGCCTGCTGGAGATGTTGGTCGGCCTCGCACTATGAACCAGTGGCAGGCTGAAAACGAAGCCCTGGAAGGACGGCCCGGCGAAAAACTGAAGCGGATTGCTGAAGAATCTGCCGATGCAGTTAAGAACATGGCCGAGATCTATCCTCAAAACGCTAAGACCCTGACCCCTGGAGTCGACAACGGTAGACTGCCGACCGACGACTAGTAAATCGCTCTGAGCAAGAGCGATAGGGCTCCGCTAAAGTTACTTATGCTTAGCGGAGCCTTTTGCTGGTGTTTGCAGGAATTAGCAAAGCATCTGCAAGATTGAATCAGTTTGCGATCGCGGCAAACAGGCTCAAAACCAGCCGCGATCGGGTACGTTAAAATTAGGCAATTGTAATGGCACAAAATTTTAAGCAAGGGGACAAAGTCTCCTGGAACACAGCTCAGGGCAAGACGGTTGGCAAAGTCGTCAAAAAGCTAACCTCTCACACAGAAATTAAAGGTCACACCGTCGCTGCGTCTGACGATGACCCCCAATACCTGGTAGAAAGCGATAAAACCGGCAGTCAAGCCGCCCACAAACCAAGCGCCCTGACCAAAGAAGATTAGCCGTAAGCGTCCCTGGCACTACGCTGGCTGAGCGGAGTCGTTTGTCATTTGGACAGGCTACGCCAACGTGAAACGTCTCCCGAAGGGAGAAAGCCAAAGTCCATCCAATCTGTCCCCTGAGCGGAGTCGAAGGGGACAGTTACGATTAGCCTAAATAATTTGATCGGTTAACCACTGGCGAAATTGTTTTACCAAGCTATTTTCGCCAGTGGTTGATTGTAGGCGTAGAAACCGCTCGATATCGTTAGCTGTCAGTGGCGGCAGCGCCAGACTGGTAAGACTGACAATGTAGCCTTCACCTTGCAACGTATAAATCGTCAGCTTTTCGCCATCGAATCGCCAGAGTTCTGGAATGCGCAGCGCCGAATAAATCGCCAATCGATTCAGCGAACTACTGGTGATGTCAATTTCTACAGCCAGGTCTGGAGGTGGGTACTGGGCTAAATTACTTTGCCCCACGCCGCGCACCTGAGCTTCGTGCTGAATGTAGTAGCACTGGTCGGGTGCTAGCCCTTTGGCAAGGTCTTCTCTATCGCACGTTCGCGATCCCAGGCTGCGAATTTCTAAACCCAGTTCTTCGGTTGTGGCTTCAATCAGTCGACCCAGCAACTTTTTGTAGGTTTCGTGCGGGTCGAGCGGCATCCTAATTTCTAAAGTGCCTAGATCGTAGGTCAGGCGCAGAGCAGGCTCTTGTTCAAAATCGCTCACGAGTGAGCGGTCGGTCTGCCAGCTAATGTTTTGTAAAATAACGCGGTCGGGGCTTTGAATCAGGGTGGCAGTCATGGTGACGCCTGGGGTGAGCGATGGTGACCTGGGTGAACGGTGGGCAGTGCCCACCCTACGCGGTAGGTGATTATTATCATAATTACTTAGCCCTCTAACCAGTGACAGCAGGACGTGGGTTAAGCAGATTGCGACTGGATAAAAAACAGAGTTCTTAAGGAGTAGCCGTTAGTTTGGCATTCTCGCAGAAGAACTCTGGGGGGTGAGGTGTTGAGTAGTGTCTTAGCGGCCAGTGGAGCCGGGCAGAATGGGCTGCTCCACCGCCTGGCGGTAAATTTCGGTCTCTTCGTTAAAGTCGATGGGCAGCACAGCTACCACGTTTTCGTGGGGGCGAGGGATGATCACCCAGGTTTCGAGAATGCCGCCGGGGGTGTTTTCGGCGGCTTCTACTCCAGCCGCCATAGCGGCCTTAACTTCGGAGACATCGCCGCGAATGTTGATGGCAAAGCGAGCACTACCAGCTCGAATGTAGCCGATGAGCGTAACGCGTCCTGCTTTTACCATCGCATCTGCGGCGGCTAGCACCGGGGGAAACCCTCTGGTTTCGAGCGACCCGACGGCCTGTGGCATGGTTGTACTCCTGGGAAAGTTCTGTGGGTAAAAAATTCAACCTTCATTGTACGGGCCAGCGGTATCAACCTGGCCGTGTCGAATTATTAAAGACTGTGGGAGGGTTGTAATAGTAGAACTTATAGCTGGAATAACCTACACCCGGAAGGGCTCAGAGGCGGGAGTAAAGCCGATGGGCAAGATCGCGTCGATGTTGTCGGTGGGGTTGGGGATGATCACGTGGGTGGTAACTTCGGCCAGGTTGGGGCAGGCGTTGGCGGCGACGAGGCCTGCTGCTATAGCTCGCTTGACCTCGGCGACGAGGCCGCGCACTACGACAAACTGCCGCCCGCTCTCGGAGCGATCTTGCACGGAGATAGTGACGTTGCCCGCTTTGACCATGGCATCGGCAGCGGCCAGCACCGCCGGGAAGGTTTGGGTTTCAATGACGCCGACGGCAATGGCCATGGGGTGCTCCTCAGGTGTAGTTTAATGTTGAGTCCTGCTCAACATTAAACTACACCTTTATACCGCTGGGTTCTCCAGCGGTGGCGATAATGCGATCGCAGCCTGAGTCTGGCTTGGCCCAGTCGCAGTGGCAGTCTTTGGGGTCGCCCCAGCACAGGCTGAGGTAGAGTTCGTCGCGGGTGGCGGCCAGCTCGGCCCATTCGCTGGCGGCAATGCGCTCTTCGACCTGCGCCAGGCTAGTGGGCCGGGGCTGGTTTCCGGCCATCCACAGGCGCAGACCGGCGATCGACTCTCGCCAAAACGTCAGCATGGCGGGGCGAGCCGCCACCAGCGCCGCCTTGTCAGCGGGGATCGCAATCAGCTGCGGGTGCAGCTCAGGGATGCGCAGGCTGCGTCCGGCAAACTGGCAGGTGTGCCAGACCAGCCCCGATACCCCGTGCTGGCGCTGATAGTCATGAATTTGGGCGCGAAAGTCTTGAATCGCAAACACTTTGCTGAGCTTTTCGGCCCCGATCGCCTTGGAGATCACCGGGTTGTTGAGGCGATCGGCGGAGGATAGCACCACTCGCTCGCCCTTCCAGCTAGCGCGCAGTTCCTGATCGAGAATCTCCAGGAGTTGTTCGGTGGTGTAACTCATGGGCCTATCTTATCAAGCCCAGCCGGGGAGTTTTGTGCCGAGCTATAGTTTCCCCAGCCGTTCTGTCAAAAGAGCATAGATGCCTTCGGCATCAGCGGTTTCGATCACGGTGGCGTTGGCGGGAGTGGTCGGAGATGGATAGGCGTTGGCGACCGTGCGGCCCAGGCAGAGCGTTCCTTCGGTTTCAACCGCCAGCCGCATGGGCCTGCCGGTAAAGAGATCGGGCCGCAGCAGGTAGGCGATCACGCAGGGGTCGTGCAGGGGAGGCGCGGCTAAACTGTGGCGATTCCGGGACGGATCGCTGCGCGAATCGCATTCGCTCTGACCGTAGGGGCGCAGCAGTTTGGCGGCGGCTTTGCCTACCGGAGTGCCAAGGTTTTCCAGGGCCGCCAGGCGATCGGGCGTGGTCAACACCTGGTGGGTCACATCCAGCCCCAGCATAGTTAGGGGCAGGCCCGCCTCCACCACCACCTTCGCCGCGTGGGGGTCAACATAGAGATTAAACTCAGCGGCGGGGGTAACGTTGCCCGGCCCCAGCGAGCCGCCCATCATCACCACCTGGTCAATGCCGCCAGCGATCGCCGGGCACTGAATCAGCGCTACCGCCAGGTTGGTCAGGGGGCCGAGGGTGGCCAGGGTGATGGGGGCTGCAGCGGTGGTGAGCTGCTCAATCAAAAAAGCGACGGCGTGCTGAGGCTGTAGCGGCATGGTAGGTTCAGGTAGCCACCCCTCCCCCAGCCCGGTGCTGCCGTGGATGTCTTCAGCGGTAACGAGCGATCGCAGCAGTGGCCGAGGGCAGCCCGCATACACCGGCACGTCGGTGCGCTGGGCCAGATGGCAAATGCGGCGGGCGTTGGCCGCCGTTAGGGCCAGGGGTACATTGCCCGCCACGGTGGTAATGCCCAGCAGGTCAAACTCGGCGGGGCTGGCAAAGGCCAGCAGCAGGGCGATCGCATCGTCAACCCCTGGGTCGCAGTCAATAATTAACGGTCGTGGGGGCATCGTCATTTCTGAAAATTTTTACAATCAAGCGCTGCGGTGTTCGGTAATTGCGATTTGAGCTGGCACAGTCCAGCCAGCAGGAGCCAATGAGGCTGCTCTAGAATAGTTGCTGTCTCCATCTTTGCCCCCAGTTAAGAGGTTGTCCCTTGTCTGCTGCGTTTCGTCTCAAAGCTTTTATAGTATCTGGGCTCAGCCTGCTGCTGATCACCGGCTGTGCGGGTAGCTCGCTGCAGCAATCTCTAGAGGCCGATCCGCAGCTGCAAGATCGGCCTGTCTTTAGCGAAGATAGCCCCGAATCTACGCCAACCTCTGAAACCGCTGATGCAGCCGAAGAATCTGACCCCATAGGCTCTACCCCCAGCACCAGCACCGCCGAGGAAACAAGCGCCGCCCCCCGCGCGAGCACTACGGCTCGGCTGGAGGAAGTTCCCGATGATCTGCGTCCCTACGTGCAAGACTGGCTGGCCCTGGGAATAGTCGATGGCCAAAATGGCGGCAACGCCGCTGCC
The DNA here is from genome assembly GCF_050565655.1 of Nodosilinea sp. AN01ver1. Lineage (NCBI taxonomy): Bacteria > Bacillati > Cyanobacteriota > Cyanophyceae > Nodosilineales > Nodosilineaceae > Nodosilinea > Nodosilinea sp. AN01ver1. Next base: position 30,202 of record NZ_JBNXVS010000025.1, read on the forward strand.
AAAGCCGAATTTGAGCCCAATCAGCCGATCACCCGCGGCGAGTTTGCCCACTGGCTACTCACCGCCAACAACAAATTTTATGCGGATGAAGCGGCTAAGCGCATTCGCCCCGCCACCGCTAGCGCTTCGCCTGCGTTTCAAGATGTGCCTGCCTCCCACCCCTACTTTGCCGATATTCAGGGGTTGGCAGAAGCGGGCATTATTCCCAGCGCCAAAACCGGCAATGCTACCGCCGTTACCTTTCGTCCCGATGCGCCGCTCACCCGCGAAACCCTGGTGCTGTGGAAAGCGCCCCTAGACTCCCGCACGCCGCTACCCACGGCCACCACCGACGCCGTCACCACCGCCTGGGGCTTTCAGGATGCCGCCAAAATTGAACCGCTAGCGCTGCGGGCGGTGCTGGCCGACCACCAAACTGGCGACTTCGCCAACATTCGCCGCGCCTTTGGCTACACGACCCTGTTTCAACCGCAAAAAGGTGTAACCGAGGCAGAAGCCGCCGCCGCCCTCTGGCGCTTTGGCAATCAAACCGAAGGGGTTTCTGCCGAAGATCTGCGTAGACAGCCTTCGTCGCCGCCAGGTTCCTCAGAATCCGGAAATTCTACTAACTCTCTTTGAAGTCCTTTTGAGTTCTAATCCCAGTTTCCCAAAATGTTTTCCCGCATTTGATCATTTACCTGCCCAATCATCTGCCCCTCAGCGGCGTTTCACTGTCCGCCCATCAGCGACATCCCCATTCCAATAAACGCCAGCACTCCCGCCACGATCATAATGACGGCGGGCATGGCTTTGCGGGTTTGCATCCAGCGGCGAATGAAAACGATGACTAGAGCTGCGGTTACTCCCATAGCGAGACCGGCTCCTGATGGCACCCCGGCCTGCCATAGCCAGGCTCCGAACAGCAGCAGGGCAGCGCTGAATAGGCCGCTAATTAACGACACCTGGCTGCGGGCCTGGGCATAACCAATCAGGCCGCCGATCGCAGATAGGGCGGCGTAGGCGATCGCATACAGGGCTCCAGTGGGCATAGCAGCTTGCAGAGTCAGAACACCCTTAGGCTAGCGAGGTTTTTGCGGCTGCACAACTCAACAGTGTGCCGACCAGAGCATTTTACAGTGGCTGCGATCGCGGCGAACAGGCCTTTCTCAAAGCTAATGTTGTGATATAGAACACATTTTTAAGCCCGAATCTAACAGCTTGCTAACCCATTGGGAACCATCGCCAGTAGATTTCAGTCGGCTTTCATGGCATCCTCCCAAGGATAGAGATTGCTAAATTTCCTTGAGAAAATATTTATAAAGAGAATATAAAGATGAGAATTCTCTCATGATTCTGTCAGAACGGCCATGTTAGGTTCCCTATAAGTCATAGGGCGCTTGCAACTCTCTGCGAGCCCTAAGGGCATTACTTCCTGACGTCACCTGTCACGTTCCAGGTCATGATCAAAGGAGTTTCGTTTTTCTAAGAGTTACTTCTACTGAGTAGGTTTGGTGCGCTAGCAAACTCCTTGATTGATTTTCTTCAAGGCATATGTTTACGTGAAGGTATTCTTAGGAATCACAGGTTCATGATTTCCAGTTCAGGCCAGGCATCAGAGCTTTCCAGTATTTCCGTTATTATTCCTGTCTACAACGGCGGCGAGAGTTTCCGACGTTGTCTCGACAGCCTCAAGCAGTCCAGTCGGCAGCCTGATGAGGTGATTGTGGTGGCCGATGGCGACACCGATGGCTCGTGGGAAGTCGCCAAAGAGTTTGGAGCCACGGTCTTTCGCTACGACGCACCTGGTGGGCCAGCCCGGGCCCGTAACCAGGGGGCCAAGTTAGCTCACGGAGACATCCTTTTTTTTATCGATGCCGATGTTACGGTAGCTCAGAACACCATTCTCGGCGTCGAAAAAGCCTTTCAGCAGGATGTCAATTTAGCGGCGCTGATTGGCTCCTACGACGACCAGCCAGGGGCTGACAACTTTTTGTCGCAGTACAAAAATCTGTTTCATCACTACACCCACCAGGTGTCCTCCGAAAAGGCCTCGACCTTTTGGGGAGCCTGCGGGGCCATTCGTACCGATGCCTTTAGGGCCGTGGGCGGGTTTGACGAGCGCTACCGTAAGCCCTGCGTTGAGGATATTGAACTCGGCTACCGGCTCAAGCGAAATGGGTACACCATTCGCCTGTGCAAGCACATTCAGGTCAAGCACCTGAAGTGCTGGCAGCCCGTGTCGCTGCTGCGGGCCGAGATTTTCTATCGGGCTCTGCCCTGGACGGAGCTCATTCTGAGTCAGCAACAGCCGATGAATGACCTCAACCTCGATCGGACTAACCAACTCAGCGTTGTGCTGAGCTGGTTGGCGCTGATCTGTCTGGTGCTCGGAGTGGTGAACCCCTTCCTGTGGATCGTGGCGATCGCCACCATGATCGCCCTGCTAGTCATTAACCAGCGGGTTTATCGCTTCTTCTTGCACAAGCGAGGGGTGCTATTTACGCTCAGAGTGATTCCCTGGCACTGGTTTTACTTTCTCTATGGCGGCGCAGCCTTTGCCTATGGTGTAGCGACCTACCGACTTCGACAATTTTCTACCTTTACAAGTTAGTCTTTCGTCGCCATTCATCTAGCGTTTATTCGTGCAGCTATCCTAAGTTTTTGGAGTTAAATCAATGCAGACTTTACCCGTAGTGATTATTGGCGGCGGACCGGCTGGCCTGACCGCAGGCTATGAGCTGATGAAGCACGGCAAAAAGTCGGTTGTATTAGAAAAAGCCGATAAAGTAGGCGGCATTTCTCGCACCGAAACCTACAAAGGCTACCGCTTCGACATTGGTGGCCACCGCTTTTTCACCAAGGTTGGCGAAGTTCAGGCGGTCTGGAAAGAAATTTTGGGCGATGACTTTATCCAGACGCCGCGCATGTCGCGAATCTACTACGACAACAAGTTTTATGACTATCCGCTGTCGTTAATGAAGACGCTCAAGAACCTGGGACCCGTTACCAGTACTCTAATTCTCTTCAGCTACCTCAAGGCTAAGGGCCACAAATACATGAACCCTGGCGTTGAGGCCGAAACCTTTGAGGAATGGGTGATTGATTGCTTTGGTGAGCGGCTCTACCGCATTTTCTTTAAGACCTACACCGAGAAGGTTTGGGGCATCCCCTGTAGCCAAATTCGAGCCGACTGGGCGGCTCAGCGCATTCAAAATATGTCGCTCAAGCAGGCGGTGATTAACGCCATTTTTGGTAGCCAAAACGCCAAAAGCCTGATCAAAAAGTTTGACTACCCGCGGCTTGGCCCCGGCATGATGTGGGAGCGCTGCCAAGAACTGCTCGATCGTCACGGCTCGCCGGTACACCTCAATACCGAAGTAGTGCGAGTTGAGCGCGAAGGCAACCGCATTACCAAGGTGGTAGCGAAAAAAGGCGACCTGACCTTTGATATTGTGGGCGAGCATTTCATCAACTCAATGCCCATTGCCCTGCTGGTAAATCGGCTTGATCCACTACCTCCAAAAGAGGTGCTGGCGGCGGCTCGGGGGTTGAAGTACCGCGACTTCTTAATTGTGTCGCTGATTGTCAACAATCCTGACCTCTTTCCTGACAACTGGCTGTACATTCACAGCCCAGAGTTCAAGGTGGGCCGCATTCAAAACTTCAAGAACTGGAGCCCAGAAATGGTACCCGACCCCAGCAAAACCTGCTTGGGTATGGAGTATTTTTGCAGCGAGGGGGATGACCTCTGGGAAATGCCCAACGAACAGCTAATCGAGTTGGCCTCTGAGGAAATCGCCCGTCTAGGCCTAGGGGTGAAGCGCGAGGATGTGGAAGACGGCTGCGTGATTCGCCAGTTTAAGGCCTACCCGGTATACGACGGCGAGTATCGTCAGCATCTCCAGGTGCTGGAAGATTACATTCGTGGCTTTGAGAATTTGCAAACCGTAGGCCGCAACGGCATGCACCGCTACAACAACCAAGATCACTCGATGTTGTCGGCGCTGTTGGCCGCCAAGAACATCGTGGGCGAGAATCACGACATTTGGAATATCAATGTCGAGCGCTCGTACCACGAGAACTTTACCGATCAAGAGTGGTCGAAGCTGAAGCCGGGGGGTGAACTAGTGCCCGCTGGGTCGTCACTCTCAAGCGCCGCCTAGGAGCATCAGCGAGGAAGCACTATGAGTGAGTCTGAGTCTCCCTTGGTTTCAGTGATTATCCCTGTCTTTAATGACGGTGAGCGCCTGCGGCTTTGTTTGGCGGCTCTGGCTAAGCAAACCTACGCGCGATCGCGCTTCGAAACCATCGTGGTCGACAATGGCTCTGACGATTTGGGTCTAATCAAGGATCTAGTGGCGGTCTACGATAACGCCACCCTCGCCGTAGAGCCCCTGCCTGGTTCCTACGTGGCCCGCAACCGGGGGCTGGAGTTAGCCAAGGGAGAGGTCATTGCCTTTACCGATGCCGACTGCATTCCAGCGGCAGACTGGCTGGAGCGTGGGGTGGCACGGCTGCGCCAGGCCCCAAACTGTGGTCAGGTGGTAGGGCGAATCAATCTGTTTTTTGCCGATCCCCAGCGGCCCACAGCCGTCGAGCTTTACGAGAGCCTGACGGCGTTTCCCCAGGAGCGGCTGCTGCGCGAGCAGCACGGGGGGGCAACGGCGAATGTGTTCACCTGGCGACAGGTGATCGATCGAGTTGGTTGCTTTGATCCTCGGTTGAAGTCAAACGGCGACCTGGAGTGGGGCCGACGGGTGTTTGAAGCTGGATTTCAGCAGGTCTACGCCGATGATGTACAGGTCGGACACCCGGCGCGGCGATCGCTGGGCGAACTGTACCGGCGCACGGTGCGGCTAGCGGGTGGCTACTACGATGTGCAACTCAAACAGGCTAAGTCTCTGGGGCAGCGTCAGCTGGTATTTGTGCAGGCTTTGCTGCAAAACCTGGTGCCGCCAGTATTTTTTGTCGTCAACGTCTTTGGTGACGGGCGGCTTAAAAGTCTAGATCAAAAGCTTAAGGTGTCGTCGGTAATGGTGATGGTGCGCTACATCAGCGCCTGGGAAACCCTGCGACTTAAATTTGGTGGAGCATCCAGTCGAGCTTAAGGATAGACATGAGAGTAGCATTTTTGGTCGGTCACTTCCCTCGATTATCGGAAACCTTTGTACTGAACCAGATTACTGGTTTGCTCGATCGAGGGCATGACGTTGATATCTATACCGAGCATATAGAGGGGTGGACGAAAGTTCATCCTGACGTCGAAAAGTATCGTCTGTGGGAACGCACGTTTCTAATTCATAGTGTTCCTCAAAACTATATCTGGCGCGTTTTGAGGGGGCTCTGGCTGACTCTGATTCACTTTCGTCAGGCACCCTGGCTAATCTTGCGATCGCTCAACGTGTTTGCTTATGGTACCCAGGCTGCTAGTCTGTGGTTACTGTATTCGGCCATCTCGCTAGCTGAAAAACAAGCCTCCTACGACATCATTCACTGCCAATTTGGCACTCAGGGCTACCGCGGCGCTACGTTTAAGAGATTGCTTAAACCAATGCCTAAGCTGCTGGTAATGTTTCGTGGTCACGACATTAGTCGCTACGTTAAAGAAGGCGGCGACAAGGTTTATCAAGCCCTCTTTAAGGATGTTGATTACTGTCTAGCCAACTGCGATTTTTTTCGCCAGCGCGTAATTGACTTGGGATGGAATGCCGAAAAAATATCTGTCCATTTCTCAGGAATAGATATTAAGAAATTTAAGTTTAAGCCTCGCAGTCTGAGCCCAGGTGAATCGATAAAAATTGCAACCGTCGGGCGACTGGAGGAGAAAAAAGGAATTGAATACGCCATTCGTGCCGTTGCTAAGCAGATAGAGAAAACCCCATCCCTCGCCTATTATATTATTGGCGACGGCTCTCTAAAAGCGTCACTTCATGCTTTAATCTGTAGCCTTGGCATGGATTCAAATATTCATCTCCTGGGCTGGAAAAATGAGGCCGAAATTATTCAGGTTTTAGACGACTGTCACGTTTTTATTGCTCCCAGCGTGACTGCCTCAGATGGCAACCAGGATGCACCTATCAACGTTTTAAAAGAAGCTATGGCTATGGGTTTACCCGTGATTAGTACCTGTCACGGAGGTATTCCAGAGCTTGTGGAAGATGGTGTATCTGGCTATTTGGTGCCTGAACGCGATGTTTATGCTTTAGCGGAAAAACTAGAGTATATGCTGGCTCACCCCGAACGATGGCCTGATATGGGTGAGGCGGGAAGAAAATTTGTGGAGCGTCATTTTGACCTGCAAAACCTGAATGATTTGCTTGTAGTCCGATACAAACAGATCTTGTCTCAAGATCATTGGAAAAATGAAAAGAAGCTTTTGTCTCAAAAAGGTACAGCAAGCTTCTCGAAAAAAAGTCCTCTTCGCTCTGCATATTTTGAAAAATAGGAGTTATTGATGACTGATCCAATCGTAACAATTGTCGTGGTGCCCAGGGAGCGGTTTAGTCCTGCCAAAGCTTCTTTAGAGAGCATTTATGCAAATACTAATTTCCCCTTTAAGCTTGTCTATGTAGACGGTAATTCTCCCAAGAAGGTTAGCCAGTATCTGCAGGATAAGGCTCAGGAAAAGAACTTTTTGATTGTACGGAAAGATCAATATTTATATCCCAATCAGGCTAGAAATGTGGGGTTGGCTCATGTGGATACACCCTATCTCGTTTTTATTGACAACGACGTTTTGGTAACTCCTGGCTGGCTTGAGGCTCTGGTCAATTGTGCGGAGAAAACAGGGGCCGCAGTAGTTGGCCCCTTGATGTGCCAGCATGAGCCACTACACACAGAAATACATTTTGCCGGTGGAGAGTCACATGTCTGGGTAGATAAGACCGGGCGGCGACGGCTGCGCGAAAAAATGTACAGTCAGGGCAAGAAAGTGGCGGACGTGCAGTCTGCTTTGACACAGTCTGAAACGGAATTGGCAGAATTTCACTGCGTTCTGGTTCGACGTGATGTTCTCGAAAAGCTGAATGGTCTTGACGAAAAAATGCTCAATACCAAAGAGCATTTAGATTTTTGCATGAGTGTGCGCGCACTTGGGGAAAAAGTATATTTTGAGCCAGCTTCTCTGGTGACATACGTTCCAGGACCGCCGATTTCCTGGGGTGATTTGCATTACTACATGCTGCGTTGGAGCGATGCCTGGACGCTGGCCAGCCTGCACCATCTGCGGGACAAGTGGGAGCTTTCAGAGGATGCCTACTTCACAACTAAATATAAAAGACTCGGTTGGCGACGCAAGATGACTATCGTTGCTCCAATTATTTTTCGCCTGACGTTCGGTCTTTACAGTCCTAAATTAGAGCGACTCATGATGTGGTTTGAGCACCGCATTAATCGCTACTTGACCCATCGGCATCAACTCGCTCAAGCCCGCTCGTACGAGACAGCTCAATCGTCATCAGGCTCAATGCCGCCCGCAGTGTAGTGGCTGGGATGTCTTTTTGCAATGCTCTGCCAGTGCTTTCTTTTTAGAGCTTTTAGCCATGCCGCCCGAACTGATTTACACCCCCGATAGTTTGCTGCGCCGCCCCCGGTTTTTGCTGTGGACAATGTGGCGCGACCTGTTGGCCTCCCGCGAACTGGCCTGGCGGCTGATGGTGCGCGACATTAGCGCCCAGTACCGGCAGGCTGCCTTGGGCATAGCCTGGGCCTTTATTCCGCCAGTGGCGATGGCCGTGGGCTTTACCCTGGCCAAAGATGCCAATGTCTTTACTGTCGGTGAAACTGATATTCCCTACCCGGCTTTCGTCATGTTCAATACGGCCCTGTGGCAGACCTTTGTCGATGCTGCCACTGGGCCGGTGCAGGCGGTAATTGTGGCTAAACCCATGCTGGCGCGGGTCAACTTTCCGCGCGAGGCAATCATTTTGGCCAAGCTGGGGGAGGTGGGTTTTAACTTTGGCATTAAGCTGATTTTGATTGTGGGGCTGTTTTTGTTCTTTCGGGTGCCGGTGAGCTGGACGGTGATTTTGGCTCCGGTGGCGCTGATTCACCTGGTGCTGCTGGGTACGCTGGTGGGCATTTTGCTGGCCCCGATTGGCGTGCTCTACCAGGATGTATCGAAGAGCCTCAACATGATCATGGGCTTTTGGCTGTTCTTAACGCCGGTTATCTACCCTGTGCCCACGGAGGGTGCCTTTGGCATGCTGGTGGCCCTCAATCCGGTGGCACCGCTGTTGGTAACTACTCGCGAACTGGCCACCACCGGAGTGCTGACTGAGGTGGTGAGCTTTTGGGTGGTGAGCGGGCTCACGCTGCTGGGCCTGCTGCTCACCTGGATTGGGTTTCGCATTGCCATGCCGTACGTGGTTGAGAGGGTGACGTCATGACCATGCGGCTCAATCCTGAATCACAAACGGAATCATTTATGGCAACTCCTGAATTCGATAGTCAGCCCGTAATTGCGGTGGAGGGGGTATCGAAGAAGTTTTGCCGTGACCTGAGGCGATCGCTCTTCTACGGCGTGCGCGATATTGCCGCTGACCTCACTGGCGGCAGACCCCACAGCGATCGCCTCCGGCCCCAGGAGTTTTGGGCGCTCAAAGACATCAGCTTTCAGCTGCACCGGGGGCAGGCGGTGGGGCTGGTGGGCAGCAACGGGGCGGGCAAAAGCACCCTGCTGCGCATTATCAGCGGCCTGATCAAACCCGACACGGGCCAGGTGCGGGTGCGCGGGCGGCTGGCCCCGCTAATTGCGCTGGGGGCGGGTTTTAACCCAATTTTGACCGGGCGCGAAAACATCTACGCCAACATGTCGATTTTGGGCCTCACTACCCAGCAGATTAGGCAGCGCTTTGCTGAGGTGGTCGAGTTTGCCGAAATCGAGGAGGCGATTGACGCGCCGGTGCAGACCTATAGCTCGGGGATGGCGGCGCGGCTGGGGTTTGCCTGCGCCATCTACACCGAGCCCAATATTCTGCTGATCGACGAGGTGCTGGCGGTGGGCGACGCCCGCTTTAAGGCCAAGTGCTACCGCCGCCTTTACGAACTGCGCCAGCGGGGGGTGGCCTTTATTTTGGTCAACCACAACTCCCAGGCCATTCTCAATATCTGCGACCAGGCGATCTATCTGACCAGGGGGGCGCTGGTGAGCCAGGGCGAGGTCAACGCGGTGGTCGATCAGTACGAGCGCGACCTGTTTCTCAACAGCATCGAGCGCTCCGAAAACCGCATGGTCTTTCCGCCCAAAGCCGCTGCGGAGAGTAACGGCGTTGATTTTCGCGACCTGTTCTTTCGCAACGGCGACGGACAGCCGACTCAGACGCTATCGACAGGCGAACCCCTCAGCCTTTGTGCCGTCTGCGAAGCACACGATAGCTATAGCGGGGTGGCCCTCGACATTCGCATTGCCAAGGTGGGCGGCATTGAGAGCGCGGGCTACGTGCTGTCGCTGCGGGGGCAAAACGACGATGCCTTTTTCCAGATGTCGCCAGGGCTGGCCGAAATTCGACTCCAAATGCCCTATCTGGGACTGGCCCCAGGGGTGTATACCGCCCAAATTCGCCTGCGCAAGGACGCGGTTTACACCTTTGACCTGGTGGAGTCGTTTCGCTTCACGGTGACCTCGCAGCAAAACATCAATAAGTGTCAGTTTTATCAGCCGCGCAGCTGGTCGATGGTGCCAGTGGTAGCGCCCGTATCGGTTGGCCAACCCCAGTCCTAGGGTTTAGCGATTAGTTTGAGACGTTGTTTAGACGGGTTAGAGAGAAGGGTTAGACCATGCAACCTCAGCTCAGCGTGATTATTCCAACCCACAATCGGCCCCATCTGCTGCCGTTGGCGGTGCGCAGCGCTCTACAGCAGACCTACGCCGACCTGGAGGTGGTGGTGGTCGATGATGCCTCTAACCCGCCCGTGCAGCTGCCCGCCGATCCCCGCGTGCGGGTGATTCGTGTGGATCCGGGGCGGGGTGGGGCGGGGGCGCGCAATGCGGGCACCGAGGCGGCGCGGGGTCGCTGGGTGACGTATCTCGACGACGACGATGTGCTGCTGCCCCATATGGCGGCGGTGTCGATGGTGGCCCTGGAGGAGGCTGCTAAAACGGCATCACCTGTGGGGGTATTGACGGGCATTAACAAAGTGAACGAGCACGGCGAGGTGCTGTTGACCCGCCTGCCGCCTGCCCATTGCCCTAAGGGGGGCCACTTTTTCTTAGAAGAGCCGGAACCGGGGCGATCGCATCACACTAAGCAAACCCTGGTGGTGGAGCGCGAGGTGGTGCGGGCCATTGGCGGCTGGGATGAAACCTTTCGATCGCGGGTGCATTCAGAGTTCTTTTTGCGGCTCAACCCGGCCTGCACGCTGATTGGTTTGCCGACGGTCACCTATCACCTGCTCACCCACACGGGCACGCGAGTGTCGGGCAACCCCAAGCTGCGCCAGGAGAGCTTTAACCGGCTGATTGAAAAGCATCGGGCCGCCTTTGAGGCCCATCCCAAAATGTTTGCCGAGTTTGTCTACAAGCACGCCCAAACCTCTTACCAGATGGGCCAAACCACTGCGGCGCTGACCCACTGGCTCTGGGCGCTGCGGCTGCACCCGCGCCATATTGGCGCGATCGCCGTCTACGCTGCGATCGGCCAGATCAAGCAGAGGCTGCGGCGGGTAGCAGCGCCGACCAGGGCACTGCCGCCCGCCTAGGGCCGCGCCCATCGACGCCGGGGATTCACTAAAGGACATTTTATGATTACCGATATTCTTGATCTGGGCGAACAGACGACCCTGCGGGGGCAGGTGGTGGTGGTGGGGTCCGGCATTGCTGGGGCCGAGGTAGCCACTCATCTGGCCCGCCACGGGCGCGATGTGGTGCTGCTGGAGAGCGGCCGCGATCGCTTTGACCCAGCTATTCAGGCCCTTAACGACGTGGTGTTTTTGGCCAAGCGCCACCGCGAGCTGGATCCAGACTCCTACTATCATCGCTATTTGCCCCCCGAGCTGCGGGGCGTCAGCCGGGTGCGACAGTTTGGCGGCACCAGCAACGTCTGGACCGGCAAGTGGAAGTACCTGCAACCCTCCGACTTTGAGCCGCGCCCCTGGGTGCCCAACAGCGGTTGGCCGATCGCGTTTGATGACCTGCTGGAGCACTACCGCTCAGCGGCGGCAGACTACGGCTTTGGCGACCTGGAGGCCGAGGCCCAGCGGGCCGAGATTGTGGCGCTGCGATCGACCCTGGCCACCAGCGGCCTGAAAATGAGCAGCTTTTACTGGGAGAAAACCCCTACCCGCACCGCTAAACGCTTTGGCGACGAAATGCGCCAGGCCACCAACCTGCGGGTGATTTTGGGGGCTACCGTGACCGAGCTGCGCCTGGATGAGGCCCACCGCCGGGTGACCACGGTGCGCTGCCGATCGCTGGAAGGCCGCGAGCTGAGCGTTGAGGCCGACGCGATTGTGCTGGCCACCGGAGCTCTGGAGGCGGCCCGCATTTTGCTGGCCAGCGATCGCCAGCTGCCCGGCGGTTTGGGCAACAGCCACGACCTGGTGGGGCGGTTTTACACCGACCACCCCAAGCACCATACGGGCACGCTGCGCCCCGGCCCCCTGGCTCGTCAGTACGCCAGCGAGCTACAGTACGCCCCCAAGCCCCGGTTTTGCATCTGCTTTGCCCTCGATGACGCCACCCAGCAGGCCCATCAGCTGCTAGAGCACGTGCTCTACCTAAAGCCCATCTACGAAACCCGGTGGGATGGCCTGGGGCGGCTGGTGCGCGGGCGACCGGCCTGCCGCGATGGCAACGGGGCGATCGCCAGCTACCGGGTCAAGTTTGTCACCGAGCAGGTGCCCCACACCGGCAGCCGCATTACCCTGGGCACCGAGCTAGACCCGATGGGCCAGCGCAAAACAGCGCTCGACTGGCGCTTTACCGAGCAGGACCACCGCTCAACCGAGAAAATTTTAGACTTGCTGACCCAGCGGTTTGCTGAGGCGGGTCTGGGCCAATTCGAGTTTGGCGACCAGCCGCCTACCCTAGACAATATGACCGATGCCGCTCACCAGATGGGCACCACCCGAATGGCCCACCGTCCTGAGGAGGGAGTTGTGGATACCGACTGCCGTGTGTTTGGCACCGATAACCTCTACGTGGCCAGTTCGGCGGTATTTCCCACCGGGCCATCGTACTCGCCTACTTTTACGATTTTGGCCCTGGCTCGTCGGCTGGGGCAGCACCTGCTGCAAACTACCCCTCCGACCTCGGGCAGTCTTCAGTTAAAGTCGGAAATCGACGATGCCACAGCACCCTTAGCAAGCACCCCTAGTTAGCCAGGGCCCAGTACCGTCTGCCTGTCTCTACCGCGATGATCTACTCCCCCCGATTATGAATTCCTCGAATCCTCTGTTCTCTGTTGTAATTCCTACCTATAACCGGCCCGATCGCCTGGTGAGCTGTCTGCAAAGCCTGACTCAGCTGAGCTACCCCCGCGATCGCTTTGAGGTCATTGTGGTTGACGACGGCAGCAGCCCGCCCATCGCCCCGGTGGCAGAGTCCTTTAAGTCGAGCCTCAACCTCACGCTGCTGCATCAAAACAACAGCGGCCCCGCCTGCGCTCGCAATACGGGGGCGGCCCAGGCCCAGGGGCAGTACCTGGTGTTTACCGACGACGACTGCCAGCCCTACCCCGACTGGCTCACGGCGCTAGAGACGGCGCTGCACCAGCAGCCCACGGCGCTGGTGGGCGGCTACACCGTAAACGCCCTGCCTGAGAACCTGTTTTCAACCGCCAGTCAGCTCCTGATTGACTACCTGTACGACTACTACAACAGCCGTCAGGCACCCAGCTTTTTTGCCTCCAACAACTTTGCGATGGCCACCGAGCAGTTCCGCCAGAGCGGCGGGTTCGACACCTCCTTTCCGCTGGCGGCGGGGGAAGACCGAGAATTTTGCGATCGCTGGCTGCAGCTGGGGCTACCCCTGGCCTATGCTCCTGCGGCTAGAGTCAGGCACACCCATCACCTATCGCTGCGGCGGTTTTGGCGACAGCACTTTAACTATGGACGGGGGGCCTACTGCTTTCACCAGGTCAGGGCGCGCCGCATTGACGAGCAGGTTAAGGTAGAGCCGCTGCGGTTTTATTGGCAGCTGCTCACCTATCCCCTCTCGCGACAGTCCCAGATTCGGATCCCCCAAATACAGACCATGATGTTGTCGGGGCTGCTATTTTTATCTCAGGTAGCCAACGTCGCAGGCTTCTTTTGGGAGCGCAGTCAGCAGAAGGCCACTGCTAATCCGACTCCGGCGGCTCCCTGCTAGAGTCTGAGGCCAAAGCTGCCCTGGGCCTTCAACTTATTTTAATGCCTGACTAGCTGTTTTCTTCTGGAGTTTAGGGGGCTTTTTCCACTATGAAACTGCAATCCTTCAGCCATTCCCAGCAAAAAATTTTGTTTCTTGGCGGCATCACCGCAATTTACCTGGCGATCGTGGCCTGGCTCGATTTTTTGCAGGGTCCGCCCTATTGGGATGAAGTCAATTTTTGGAAATCGAGCCTGACCTTTAGCGATAGCCTGCTGCCGTCGCTGGCTGACCTCAGGGAGTATCACAGCTTAAATACTCCCCTGCCCTTCATGATTTTTGGTTTCTTAGAGTACCTGTTCAACCAGGGCATGGTGGCGGGGAGGTGGCTCAATTTAATTTTATCTCTCGGCATTGTGGCCATCATTGGCTGGCCCAGCAGGCAAAAGGGCGGTCGGGCCATCTTATGTTTGATTGGGCTATTTTTGTGCCCGTACTTTCTATTTCTCAGCGGTCGGCTCTACACCGAAATGATTGCCTGTACCTGGGTGCTGCTGGGGTTTGTGGCCTACGTGCGCGATCGCCACTGGGTGAGCGGCCTAGCTTTTGTGCTGGCGATTTCTTCGCGGCAGTACATGCTGGCGTTTCCGATGGCGATCGCCACCTACGAGTTTTTAGCGATCGCCAACCAGTATCGCCAGGGGCAGCCCGTGAGCCTATACCAGCACCAGCGATGGTTGGCCCCGGCTCTGGCCTCTCTGTCATTCCTGGGCTGGGTGGCGCTATTTGATGGGCTCGCTCCCGCCAGCGCGATCGTCTCCCATGCCCCCGAAGTTCAGCAGAGCACCCTGGCCCTGACCCCTGGCGGCATCGTCAACTTTCTAGCCTTCGTTGGTGCCTATATCGTCATTCCAGAGTGGCTGCTGTTTCGCCCCGCCAATCCTCTAGAATCTCTGCGTAAAAACCAGAAAAAGTGGCTGCTGATTGCGATCGGTCTGCTCGTTTTTTGCCTCATTTTTCCGCCCCTCGATACCCCCTACGGCAACATGGGCAAAGTGGCCGAACTGCTGCCTTTCTACGCCTTAAACCTGGCCATGTTTTACGGTCTGGCTCTGCTTACCTGCCTGCGCTTTGCCAAGCCAGATCTGCTGTTTTGGATGGTGGCTTTCAACGCCTTAATTATGATGAAAGCGATTCCCTGGGATCGCTACGTGCTGCCGCTGGTAGTTGCTTTTTGGTATCTCAAATCAATCTATTACCCAGAACCCCTACCCGCTGCTGACCTGCCTCAGACCGATGCAGAAACTCGGCCTGCTTAGCTCATCGCCTGTACTGCCGCACCCGTTGAACCATTGCCATCAGCACGCTGAACGGCCCCAGCTCTACCTGGCTCGGCTGGGTGCCCAGTTCAGCAGTTGAGCAATCTGATCGCCCAAAACAACGGGGTCAAAGGGCTTGGCAATTACCCCCGCTACGCCCATCTGCTCAAAGCGAGCGTAGTCTCGGGCCATGACCTGAGACGTCAACAGCACAATGGGAATGTGGCTGGTTCTGGGGTGAAATTGAAAGGCCGGCACCAGGGCTATGCCTGTGAGCCGCACCACAGAAATTTCTAGCAGAATAGCATCCCACTGAGGGCTGGTGGCGAGATCGACGGTGCTAGGGTCACAGCAGGTGGTGACCTGCCAGCCCTTAAACTCGTCTAGGGCAGCTTGTACCAACACACAAATATCGGGTTCGTTATCAATTAGCAGCAGCTGGCGAGTGGCACCCCGACACTGGGAGACTTGGCGATAGGTGAGGTTAGGGTCTACCGACGTTAGCGATGGGTCTATGACGTGAGAATTGGCCATACGGTTTGCTTGCGTTTAGCCCTGAGGCCATAGCGATGCCGAAATTTATGCATGAATCGAATGAGAACTTTGACATTTGAACTGGGATTTAGCGGTTTATTTTAATGGCTCAAACCCGATCGCAGAAGCCTGTTAACGCGCTAACCATCCGTGAATAGCTGAGTAATCATTCTGAGACAGCCTTAACATAATTTAAGAAGAATTTGGTGTCTACTCAAGATCGCAAGATATTTCAGCAAGATAAAACTGATAACCCTGAGGTTTATAATCTGAGTTGCTTGTGGTCGTTTATAAGCTTGGGTCGGTCTTGTAATCAGGTCTTGCTTTGAGTAATTTTGAGAGCGAATGGAGGGACGAATAGCACCGCAGTTTACCTTTAGAGCCGATGCCATTCTCCCCTCGTTATTTCTCACGCTAGGCGCAAATATGATGTCTGCATAACAAATGACCCAAGTCATGAACTCAAGCGATCGCCGCAAGCGGGGCGTTGTGCTGAGCTCTCAGGGTTCGCAACGACTGCGAGCCGCTGAGCAGCAGCTGTCGGCTCAGCACAATAGCGGTAACCCCTACACCCTTGACCAGCTCTGCGCCATTACCGGGCTGAGTGCCAATACCCTAGTTAAGGCCAGACGGCGGCAAAAGCCCGTCGACCTCACCACCCTAGATACCTACTTTGCGGCGTTCAACCTCGTGCTAACCGCCGATGACTACCTGCTCCCCGAAGATACCCAGCGGGCTGAACCCTCCCTGTCGACGCAGCGAGGCCCTCTCAACGGCCCACTGCCGCTCGACTCGCCGTTCTACGTTTGCCGACCGGGGGTTGAGTCGAGCGGCACCCAAGAAATTTTGACGGCTGGAGCGATGGTGCGCCTCAAGGCTCCGTGCCAGTTTGGCAAAACCTCATTCATCAATCTCATGCTGGGCCATGCCCAGGACTATGGTCTGCGGCTGGCGGTGGTTAGCCTGCAGGCGATCGATCGCCGCTGTCTGGGCGATCTTGACCTAACCCTGCGCTGGTTTTGTGCGGTGGTAGCCCGCGCCCTGGGGCTACCAAACCAGCTTGACCAGCGGTGGGACGGGCTGTTTGGCGGCATCTACAGCTGCACCGACTACTTTGAAACCTATCTGCTGCCGGCCTCAGATCAGCCCCTGCTGCTCGTCATCGACGACCTGGACGAGTTGTTTCCTTACGATGATGTGGCCACTGACTTTCTCGGTATGCTGCGGGCCTGGTACGAGCAGGGCCGCTACGGAACTGAGCAAAATCTCTGGCCAAAGCTGCGGCTGGCGATCGCCCACTCGACCGAAGCCTGGATGCCCCTCAACATTCACCAGTCGCCCTTCAACGTTGGGTTTGCGGTTGAGCTGCCCCCCTTTAGCCTCGACCAGGTGCAGGAACTGGCCCTGCGCTACGGCCTAGACCCAGACGACGGCGATCTGCTGCAGCTGCTCGACCTGGTCGGCGGGCACCCGTACCTGACCCAGCTCACTCTGTTCTACCTGGCCCAGCAGCAGCCTCTAGCCGCGATCGTTGAGCAGGCGATCGCCTACGACGGCATCTACAGCAGCCACCTGCGGCACCAGCTAGAGGTGCTCGAAGCCGACCCTGAACTCAGTGAAGCGATGGCTCAGGTGGCTGCCAGTTCCAAGGGAATAAAGCTGCCGCCCCAGGTGTCTTTTCGTTTGCAGGGGCTGGGGCTGGTACGCTTTAGGCAACAGCTTTCGGTGGCCAGCTGCGAGCTGTATCGCCAGTATTTTGCCACCCTGCTGGAGAACTAGTGCTCACCCAGCCGCTCAAGTCGCCCTATCAGGTGGGGGGTAGCCTGCCGCCTACCGCGCCCACCTACGTGCAGCGGCGCGCCGACGCCATGCTCCAGCAGCTGCTGCTAGAGGGCCAGTTTTGCTACGTGTTCAACGCGCGGCAGATGGGCAAGTCGAGTCTGCGGGTGCACACTATGGCGGCCCTGAACCAGCTGGGGGTGCACAGCGTGGCCATTGACCTCACCGCGATTGGCAGTCAGCAAATCACGATTGGCCAGTGGTACGCCGCGATCGCCGCCTCTCTGGTCCGCGGGCTATCCCTGCCGATCGCCCTGGGTCAGTGGTGGCGCAGCCGGGCTCACCTTCCCTCTGTTGCCCGCCTGGCCGAACTCATCGAGCAGGTGGTACTGCCCAGCCTGGCGGCACCTCTGGTTATTTTTATTGATGAGATCGACAGCATTTTGGGGCTGGCCTTTCCAACCGACGACTTTTTTGCCCTCATTCGCACCTGCTACAACCGCCGCGCCGACAACCCGGCCTATCAGCGGCTGACCTTTGCCCTGTTTGGGGTCGCCACCCCTAGTGCCCTAGTTGCCGACAAGACCTGCACGCCCTTCAATATTGGCCAGGCCATTGCGCTAGAAGGCTTTACCCTGGCGGAAGCGCAGCCTCTGGTCACCGCTCTCAAGCCCTGGTTCAGCGATCCCCAATCGGTTTTAGAGCGAGTGCTGTACTGGACCGGGGGCCAACCCTTCCTCACTCAGAAACTTTGCCATCTAGCGGTTAACGCAGCCGCTAGCCAGGCCAACCAGGCTGTCGCCGCTTGGGTTGACGCTCTGGTGCAGCATCACATCATCGACGATTGGGAACTCCACGACGAGCCTGAGCACCTCAAAACTATCCGCGATCGCCTCTGGCACCAGCCCCACCGCCTGGGGCAGCGGCTGGGGCTCTACCAGCAGGTGCTGGAGCAGGGGGCGGTTGCAAGTGATAATTCGCTCGACCTATCTGAACTACTGCTGCTGGGCCTGGTCGAGCGTCGGGGTGGCTACCTGCAGGTCAAAAACCCTATCTATCGGGCCGTGTTTAGCCCGACCTGGGTGCGGCAGCAGCTGAACGACCTGCGGCCCTACGCCGCTCCCCTCAATGCCTGGGTGGCCTCGGGCTACGCCGACGAGTCGCGACTGCTGCGGGGTCAGGCCCTGCAAGAAACTCTAGCCTGGGCTGAGCATCAGCGGCTGAGCCCCCTCGACTATCGGTTTTTGGCCGCCAGTCAGGCCCTCGATCAGCGCGAGGCCCTGGCCCGAGTAGAAGTCGATCGCCTGGTCGAGGTTGAGGCCCGACTGGCGGCAGAACACCAGCGTCGTTTAGAGCAGCAGCGGCACCTAGACCGCCAGCGCCTGCTGCTAGGGGCGGCGACAATTGCCCTGGTAGCGGCTACTGGCTTAGGGTTTGTGGCCCGTCGTCAGTACCGTCAGGCGACCCAAAACGAAGCTGCCGCCATTGTGCGCAGCGCCGAGGCGCTGCACTCCTCCCAACAGTCGTTTGAGGCGCTGCTGGAGACGATTCGAGGCCAGCAGCGCCTGCGGCAGCTGCCGGGACGCAGCCCCGCCCTGCAGACTCAGGCTGACGCGATTTTAGAGCGCATTGTGCTGAGCATTCACCAAAAAAATCGCCTTACGGGGCATCGGGCGGCGGTACTGGCCGCTAGTTTCAACCCCAATCCAGACTACGCCGGGCAAATAGCTACCGCTGGAGTCGATGCCACCATTAACCTGTGGCAATCTGACGGTACGTTGATCAAAACTTTGACCGGCCACCAGGCCGCTATTCGTACCCTCGCCTACACCCCCGACGGCCGCTACCTGGCCTCAGCGGGCGACGATGGTACGATTCGCCTGTGGACGGCGACAGGCGAGCTCAAGCGCACGATTGAAACCTCCATTCGCGGCATTTGGAGTATGGCCATTAGCCCCGACGGCGCGGCGCTGCTGGTGGGGGGAAGCGGCAACCAGGTCAAAGTATTTAGCCTTTCTGAGGGGCTGTCAGGCAAAAACATCGGTCAGTTTCAGCATCCCGGCGAGGTGACTGGCATTCGCGCTGTGGCCTACAGCCCCAGGGGAGACGCGATCGCCATTGGGGGCAACGACAACACGATTTCGCTATGGCGGCCCAGTGGCCAGTACCTGCGCACTCTGAAGGGCCACAGCGCCCCTGTACACACCCTGGCCTTTAGCCCGACGGGCGATCGCCTGCTCAGCGGCAGTCTCGATAAAACCATCGGGCTGTGGACTGTGGAGGGCACCCTGCTCAAAACCCTGGTGCACCACAAGGCTCCGGTTAAGGAGGTGGCCTTTAGCCCGAGCGGGCAGGAGTTTGTCTCCGCTAGCTGGGATAAAACCCTGGCCCTGTGGAGCGCCAGTGGCACTCTACTGACAACCCTAGAGGGCCACAGCGCTGCCGTTTGGGGGGTCGCCTACAGCCCTGATGGGGCAACCATCGCCTCCGCTGGGGCCGACAATCAGGTGCTGCTGTGGCAGCCGCACAGTCCCTTTTATCAAAAGCTGCAGGGGTTGAGCAGCCTCGCCCTGGGAGCGGTGTTTAGTCCCGATGGGCAAACCCTCGCCACGGCGGGCAGCAACCAGTATCTCACCTTGATCTCCACAGCCAGCGCCACCGTGAAAAGCTTTGCGGCCCACCAGGCGGGCATTACTCGCCTGGCGCTGCACCCCACTCAACCCTGGCTGATCTCTGCCAGCGAAGACACTACCCTCAAACTTTGGGACTTTGAGGGCAACCTGAAGCAGATCATCGGCGGTCACGACGCCGCGCTGCTGGGCGTCGCCTGGCACCCCAGCGGTCAAGAACTGGTGGCCAGTACCGTGACGGGGCAGCTCTACCGATGGGCCGCCAACGGCAGCGCGATCGCCCGCTGGTCGGGGGCCTCAGCCCCCATTTGGGACGTGGCCTACAGCCCCGATGGCGCTCAGTTTGCCACGGCCAGTAATGACGGCAAACTGCGGCTGTGGAGCCGTGAGGGCGATCTGCTGCACACCCTGGAGCACGGGTCGGCGGTGTGGCGGGTGGCCTACAGCCCTGACAGCCGCTGGATTGCTACCGGCAGCGGCGACAATACCGCTCGACTGTGGCGACCCGACGGCACCCTGGTGGCCACGCTTCCGGGCCATCAGGCGGCGGTGTGGGGAGTAGCCTTTAGCCCCCACGGAAGTCTGCTCGTCACCGCCAGCATTGACGAAACGGTCAAACTCTGGAGCCTCGACTGTCTCTCGGGGCAGTGGTGCCCCCCTAATGCGAATTCCCAGCCGATCGCTTTGGTCAATACGCTTAAACAGCACAACTCTGGGGTGCGCAGCGTAGCGTTTAATCGCGAGGGCACCGTGCTGGCTTCGGTCGGAGACGACGAAACCGTGGTGTTCTGGAATACAGAGCCGATCTTAACCCTGGATCCCCTCGCCTACGGCTGCGCCTGGGTGAGCGATTATCTGCGGACGAATAGCGGCATTGCAGAGCGCGATCGCCGCCTCTGCCAGGGGCTTAAACCCGAGCTTTAAACGCTACAAGGGGGCCGATAGCTCAGCTACCGGCCCCCTCACGCTGACTATTGTGACGCTTGCGATCAACTCTAGAGCACGCCCAGATTGGCCAGGCCCAAAATGGCCCCAGCTCCGAGCAAATGACCAAAACTGGTGGTGCCGAGCAGCGCAGGCAGCCCCATGCCGCCAAAAAATTCAGGGGAGGGCAGCGACGGCTTCGCATCGGGAATCTGAATGGTGAATCGGCCAATGGCGATCGCCAAAAGGTTGCAGACAATCATCACAGCAGCCACCTTGGGGCTCCAAGCAGCCGTGTGGGGAACTGTGGCTAAAAGGGGTAGAAATGCCAATGTACCAGCCTCCATAAAATGCAGTGGGTCGGCAAGTCACTTGCCTAGGCCTACTTTTTCACGACGCCAGGAAATTCTGTCGGCTGCCGTTGCAAGACTTTACAATTAGTAGAGCAAGGCCTGAGTTGGCCTTAAATCACAAGGTAAAGCGACCTGCTATGGAACGAGGACTTCTCTGGCTGCCCCTGCTGGCGGTATTTATCGGTCTGGCCTGGGCCGGCTGGCACGAGTACCAAAAGGTGCAGGCCTACGAAGCCTGGGCCGCACAGTTCGATCGCAGCAAATACGACATCAAAGCCATGCTGGGGCAGCGGGGCGATGATTTGACCTGGGGCCGCCCTACTCGTCAAGGGCCCATCGACCTCACCACGCTGTCGCTCCAGGCCATTGCCGACCTGCGGCTAGAGATCAACGGTCAGCCCGTGGTCGACGAGACCCAACCTGCCAAAGGAAAGGTGGAGCTAGCCCTGGCTACAGCCAGCGGTGAAACCTACCGAATTCCCTTCACCGACAGCGATTTAGCGCTGCGCTGGGAAAAAGCGTTGCATCAATCGCTGCAGGCGCTAAAATCGGCATCAGCCTAAAGGCGGTCGGGGTTAGCGAGGGCAAAATACGCGAGTATAAGCCGCTTCTTGCCCCTGATCCCGCGTTTTGTGGCAGCTCCGATCGCCGGGCTATACCGAGCCCTCCCCATGCCATGACCCGCGTTTCTCCCCTCTCCCGCGACGAACTCAAGCGCCGCCGCCAGAGCCTCAGGCGACGGCGGCGCATTTCTATTAGCCAGGCGCTGTGGCGATTTTGGGCCCTCTCGGGGCTGACTGCCGCCATTTTTTGGGGTGCTACCCGCCCGGTGTGGCTGATCCACAATCCGGCTCAGATCAACGTCAGCGGCAACCACCTGCTCAGCGATGAGGCAGTCCAAAACCTGGTGCCGCTTCAGTATCCCCAGGCCCTGATGAAGGTGGAGCCAGAGCTATTGGCCCGCCAGCTGCGCGATCGCGGCCCTATTGTTGCAGCCGAAGTCACCCGACAGCTGCTGCCGCCCCGCCTCAATGTTCGGGTCGAAGAGCGCGTGCCGGTGGCCGTGGTGCTACCCGTCGGTAAGAGCGATCGCACCGCCGACAATCAGTACCTCCAGGCCGGGTTTCTCGATGCCCACGGAGCCTGGATGCCCCTGTCTAGCTTCGGCATTGGCAGCGCCTCGCCGCAGTTGCCCACCCTCCAGCTGCGCGGTATTCAGCCCCAGTATCAGCGCTACTGGCCCCAAATTTACGAAACCATCGTCAACAGCCCGGTCGCCATTACCGAGATCGACTGGCACGACCCCAACAACCTGGTGCTTGAGACCGCCCTTGGCACGGTCTACCTCGGCCCTTACAGCCCAGAGCTAGAGCAACAGCTGGCCACCCTCGATCGCATGCGCAATTTGCCCAACCAGCTCACCGACACCGAAGTCGCCCGCATTGACCTCAGCAACCCCGAAGCGCCCTCAATAGCGGTAGTCGATACCGATGCCCCATCGGCAGCACCTACCCCCCGTCCCTAGGCTGACACGAATGTTGGCCCCAAGGGATCAGCCCTAAGCCGTGGCGTTGCGTCAGCAAAGATTTTTTTGCTCAAAATTGACTCAATATATTTGGGCAGGAGCGTTTATTTTTTGGGTTTCAGTGGTTAAATCAGGTAGTTTAAGACTTGCCAAGGCGATTTGGTTTTTTCCATCGAAGTACTCTATAGTTGTCTAGAATCAGCCGGGGCTTAGATTTTCAGGACTTAGGTGCTATCTTCGGTTATCTAGTACGGGTAATTAATATACTGTCTACGACCTTAACTTCTATGCTCCCCGACGACCCCCACGGCAATGGTGCTGGCCACAGCGGCGCTGACTACGAGGCTTATTCGTCTCACCAGGCAGAATCTGTCTCCTCCGATCCGCGCTCGTCGGCTGATGCTGTGACCGCTTTCGCTAGCCCGTCTAACCCGTTTAGCCACGGCGAGCTTAACTCCAGTCAACCCCACAATGCCAGAGCTATGCCCGGAGAAACGTACACCAACAACACGGCTTTGCCCAGTAGCGTCGCCCGCATTAAGGTGATTGGGGTCGGCGGCGGCGGCTGCAATGCCGTCAACCGCATGATTAGTAGCGGCCTCGCCGGAATTGAGTTTTGGTCGGTCAACACCGACGCCCAGGCCCTCGATACCACCACCATGACCAACAGCCTGCACATTGGTCAGAAGCTGACCCGTGGGCTAGGGGCAGGGGGCAACCCGGCCATTGGTCAAAAAGCCGCCGAAGAATCGCGCGAAGAAATTGCCGCTGCCCTAGAAGAGTCTGACCTGGTGTTTATTACCGCCGGTATGGGTGGTGGCACAGGCACGGGCGCTGCCCCCATTGTGGCCGAAGTCGCCAAGGAAGCGGGAGCGCTGACCGTTGGGGTCGTGACTCGCCCCTTTACCTTTGAAGGGCGTCGCCGCATGAATCAGGCCGACGAAGGCATCGCTGCGCTTCAGGGCCGAGTCGATACGCTAATCATCATTCCTAACGACAAGCTGCTGTCGGTGATTTCTGAGCAGACTCCGGTGCAGGAGGCTTTTCGCACCGCCGACGATATTCTGCGCCAGGGGGTGCAGGGTATCTCTGACATCATTACGATCCCCGGCCTGGTCAACGTAGACTTTGCCGATGTGCGGGCCATTATGGCCGACGCGGGTACGGCGCTAATGGGTATTGGCACAGGGTCGGGCAAGTCGCGGGCGCGGGAAGCAGCGATCGCGGCAATTTCCTCGCCGCTGCTAGAGTCTTCCATCGACGGGGCTTCTGGGGCCGTGTTTAACGTCACGGGCGGTTCCGACCTCACCCTGCACGAAGTCAACGCCGCTGCCGAGATCATCTACGAAGGCGTTGACCCCAACGCCAATATTATCTTTGGGGCTGTTATCGACGAGCGCATGCAGGGTGAAGTATGCATCACCGTAATTGCCACCGGCTTTAACCACCGCGCCGGAGCCCAGCCCGAGCTAGAGGTGGCCCGCGTTACCCCCTTTAAGCGCACGCTGTCGGCTCCACCGATTACACCCCCGGCCAGCAGCGGCTCCAGCGGTCTTGGGGCAGGGCTAGATATCCCCGAGTTTTTGCAGCGGCGACGGCCTAACAACAACCGCTAGTGATGACCATGCCGCCTCCCTGGCCTGCGGCCCTCACCATCGCTGGTTCTGACAGCGGTGGTGGAGCCGGCATTCAGGCTGATTTACGCACGTTTGCCTTTCACCTGGTCCACGGCACCAGCGCCCTTACCTGCGTTACCGCCCAGAACACCCTGGGAGTAACGCGGGTTGATGCGCTGCCGTCCGAGGCCGTGGTCGCCCAAATCGAGGCCGTGACTAGCGACATTGCGGTACAGGCGGTCAAAACCGGCATGCTGCTCAACCAGACCATCATTCAAGCCGTAGTGCAGGCTCTCGACTCGCTGCCCCAAGGCATTCCTGTAGTTGTCGATCCGGTTATGGTGTCGCGCACCGGAGCCCAGCTAATTGACGATGACGCGATCGCTACTCTGACCCGCCGTCTGATTCCCCAGGCCCACATTCTCACGCCCAATCGCCATGAGGCGCAGTTGCTCAGCGGCCTAGAAATTTCCACGCTGGCGGATATGGAAGCCGCCGCCCGCCACATTCACCAGCTTGGTCCCCAGGCGGTGCTGGTTAAAGGCGGCGGGATGGCCGATCGCCTGCGCAGCACCGACGTCTGGTTTGACGGGCACGAGGTAGTAGTTCTGGCCACAGAGGTGGTCGATACCACCCACACCCACGGTACGGGCTGTACGCTGTCGGCTGCGATCGCAGCCAACCTGGCTTTGGGCCAAGCCCCCCTGACCGCCGTTAAAGAGGCCAAAGACTACGTCACCAGCGCCCTCAAGCACGCCCTGGCGATTGGCCAGGGCCAAGGCCCCGTCGGCCACTTCTTCCCGCTGCTGACCGACCACCCGTAGGGTGCATAACGCTAAGGCGAGGCTGCGCCAACGCGCAGCAATGCACTTCAGAGCATCGGTTGCATAACTCTCTTTTCAGACCACCCAGAACGTCCTGACGGTACTGGCGACGGCTGCGCAACCGATGGCACCATTACGGGATCGGTAGCTTACAGGGTCGGGGGCTGGGGCCAGACCGAGTCCCAATCGGGGCAGTGGCGTTCTTCTTCAGGGCCAAAGGGGTGCATGGCGCACACCAGGGTATTGCCGCCGTAGGTCTGACCGCAGAAGTTGCGGCAGCCCACGCAGGCTGGATAGTTTTGCAGCAGCGGCTCCACGGTGCTGTTGATGGGGCTCGAGACTTCCTCAAACCACTGATCAATGCCCGATAGGCCCGTCACCAACGGCCCCAAAATTTCGTCGAGCTGATCGACGACACCATCGACCTGCGTATTGAGCGTCGATCGCCAGGGCGCTACCGCGTGGTTGAGTTCATCCACAATCCGATCGATCTCAGGATCAATCACCTCTTGGACCTGCTCTGCCCACTGATCAGTCGTCTCTAGGAGAACGTCTGAGGCATGGATCAGCTGCTCAGTGAGTTCATCCAGCCAGCGCTCGGTGTCTTCACTCAGCTGCTGGGTAAAATCTTGTACGGCGGTGCCAAAGGCATTAAAAAACTGCTTCGACCAGTCATCCATAGGGCTAGTTACTCGACTTACGCTTGAGGTTTTCTAGTTCTTGGCGCAGAGCCGCCACCTGGTTGCGCAGCGCCTCAGTTTGGGTATCGACAGGGCTAGGCGTGTCGTCATCTAAAATTTCAATGGGTCGCGGCTGCGGCAGATTGTCTGTCGCGCTAGCGCTGCTAGCGGTCGTATTCTGAGCCCGGTTGACCATGTCATTCACGAGGCGCTGAGCCTCCTCGGCGGTAATCTCACCGCGGGCTACCAACTCATTCACCAGGGTTTGCGATTGCTCTCGCAAGTCTTTGAGGGTATCGCCTGCCTTCTCGCCAGCGTAGGAAGCTACCCCAACCCCTAAATAAAACGCTTTTTTAACGACGTCTCCGAAACCAGCCATAGCCAGCGGTCTCCTTTTCGCGCTGCAACTGATCTAGCGTAACGGCAGCAGAGACCAGGTGCCCAGGGGCAATGCCGCCCCTATCATGGGTGAAACCCGTCGCTATCCCCCTACTAACCTGGGGGGAAGGCGTCAAGCGGCCAAAACGCAAAAGACCCGGAGTCCACGCCTGTCACAAGCATCCCGTAATGCTGCTACCTTCCGGTCCTGACATGATTTGGGCGTTGTGACCGCATGGGTCCGAGTCCTCTCTACTATAACACTCCCCTCCATGACCAACCAACGGCTTCAGCAACAAATCGCCTTTGTCGTCGAGATCGATCGCCTCAAGCAGGTTCTGCGCCAAACCCAGCTGATGGATGCCTCGCGCCGCGAAAATAGCGCCGAGCACTCCTGGCATCTGGCCATGATGGTGCTGGTGCTAGCTGAATACGCCCCGCCAGGAGTAGATGTGCAGCGCGCCATTCACCAGGTGCTCATCCACGATCTGGTCGAAATTGATGCAGGCGATACGTTTTGTTACGACATCGCTGGCCACTCCGACAAAGCCGATCGCGAGCAGCGGGCCGCCGATCGCATTTTTGGGCTGCTGCCCACCGTCGCAAGCGATGGGCAGAGCGAGTCGGATGGCGATCGCCTGCGCCAGCTCTGGGACGAGTTTGAGGCCCAGGCTACCCCCACCGCCCGCTTTGCCGCCGCCCTCGACCGCATTCAGCCCCTGCTGCACAACTGGCAGACCAGCGGCGGCACCTGGAAGCAGCACGGCATTTGCCGCGCTCAGGTCATGCAGCGCATGGCCCCAGTTGAAACGGGTGCCCCAGATCTGTGGCCCTTTGTACTGGAGGTGATTGAAGACTGCGTGATGGCCGGCTATTTGCAGCCCTGAAATAGGGTTGATTCCATCTACGAGCACAGGTTGGGGATGCGCGCGCCCAGCTGCTATCCCTCCCCCTGGGTGCGGAGATCCTGGGCCCGCAGGTAAAGCTGCACCCACTGGGCCTGAATTTGCCTATTCTTGAGCCCCAGGCGACGGGCCAGGGCCTCAGTGGGTTGACCTTCTTTGTAAGTCGTTAAAATTGCCTGCTCTTCGGGAGAAAGGCCCTGCCAGTAGTGATCCCACTGGGAGTGAGTGAGGCCAAAGTTGTGCTCTTGCAGCGAGGTCTTGAGCCAGCCCAGCACCATTGCGGGCTGCTCGCGCAGGGCAAAGATACGGACCGCGTGGTAGCTGACTTTTTCGCGCAGGCGATAGACCTGCTGCACCGGCATACCCAGGCTTTGAGCAATCTGGTCTTGGCTCAGCCCTTTTAGGTGTAGCTCTAGCCAGTGGGCGGCTGTGTCATCAAGGTTGCGGCTGAGGTAGTTGACAAACGAGGTCTTCACCTGGTGCCGCATGCTCTGCTGCTCTAGCTCGGTTTGCTCTTCCTGGTACTGGTTCCAGGCTTCTACATCGAGTAGGCTAAGGGAGTCTTCGCTGTCACCGGCGGCAATCTCATCAGAGACCAGGCGAATCAGTTCGCCGGTTGGCACCTGGGTCATGCCGCCCTTCTGACTGCGCCGCAGGTAGTTGACAAAGCGATAGATAATCAGGGGCTGGTTGCGAATGGGGCGCAGGCAGTATTCTTCGATGCTGGCCAGCATCAGCAGGTTGCGCAGGCGTGAGTTTTGGGTGCAGGTGGCGATCCACTTGAGCTGCTGGGCCAAGTGGCGATCGCTGCGCATCATCTCCTGAATCACCTCCTGAATCACGTCGACCACCGAACGACGGCGATCGCGGCTGAGCGAGATCCAGGTTTTAATCTTGTTGCGAATTAGAAATAGACTGCTCAGCCGTTTGATCAACCGCTGATAGCCCTGATCGGGGCTGACCCCCCAGTAGCGCTGCTGCAAAATACGATAGCGGTACTCAATTGCCTGCCGTGCGATCGCCAGGTCGGCCTCCGCCAGGTCGGCCAGTCGCTCCGGAGACTCGCCCAACAGCCAACTGACAATACTTTGGCAGACAGACTGAGGCTGATCAGGAAAATCTTCTCGTAAGCGGGATAACCAATCCTCCGCCATAGTGTCTGCCCCGGCCATGAAATCAATCCTTTTCGCGTGTTCTAGGTCGGCTGTAGGCCTATCTTAGTATCTGTTCCCTTCAGACTCACGAAACAGGGCTGTTTTTAGCTTAGGTACTCTACCGAAAGTATCATCCATTAAAAATTTTACACAAAATTTACGATCGCTACTCTTATAGAAAGTTTCTGCGAAGGGGCACTCACCGCAGCCCGGTTTACTCTAGTTGGGCTGATAGTGATCACATACCGCCGTGTGTACTTATACCTGAAGTTATTGTGACAATCATCACACTACGTCCCTTAGCAGTTCCAGTACTATTCATCAAGGGTTAGTCCTACTCGGTACCTGTGTAAAAAAAAGCACAGAGCTGCTTAATTTATTGAGGTATTCACGGTTGGGTCGGTATAAAATTTTCAGAAATACTTGCAGCACACGAGTTCGTCAACAGGGTCTACCATGCTATCCCTCCGTCCAGACAGTTCCGGAAATGCGACTCCAGACTTTTCCGTAGCCGTTATTCATCCTTCCGCTAAGTGCCTGATTAAGCGATCTATTGATATTTTGGGTGCCCTGGTGGGCCTAGCTATTCTTAGTTTGATTATGGTACCGGTGGCATTAGCCATTAAGCTCGACAGCCCTGGACCGGTTTTCTATGCCCAGAAGCGCTACGGTCTCCAGGGACGCCCCTTCACCATCTGGAAGTTTCGCTCGATGGTGCAAAACGCCGACCTTCTCAAGCAGACTGTTTCTAATCAAGCCCAGGGCCTTATTTTCAAAAACGAGAACGATCCTCGCATTACTCGGATTGGTCGTCTGCTGCGCAAAACCAGCCTCGATGAGTTTCCACAGTTTTGGAACGTTCTCAAGGGCGACATGAGCCTGGTAGGCACTCGTCCGCCTACCGAAGACGAGGTTTCGCGCTACAGTTCCCATCACTGGCGGCGGCTGGAAGTCAAGCCCGGCATGACGGGGCAGTGGCAAATTAGCGGGCGATCGGCCATTAAAGACTTTGAAGAAATTGTGCACCTCGACCTGCACTACCAGGATATTTGGTCGCCCCTGTATGACCTGCAGGTAATTGTAAAAACTATTACGGTTTTGTTCGATCGCAGGGGAGCTTGCTAAAGCCCTAGGGGCTGTCATCAATTAGCTGCTGAATGCCTGAAAAATCAAGGGCTACAGCCCCTAGCCTGTTTTTTGGGTCGGGCGTGGCAAGGTTTGAAATGCAGGGCTGCTGACCAGAATTGATGACACGCCCTGGACATCAGCGATCGCAGAGCATTACGAACAGCCAGGCCCTATGGGCTGCCGGGGCTATCCCTATCGGCGGCAATGACCAAATTGTCGCGGTGAACTACAGTATCAGCCCCGTCATAACCCAAAATATCGGCAATCTTCTCCGATCGCTGTCCCAGAATGCGCTGCAGCTCTGAGGCGTTGTAGTTGACAATGCCTCGGGCGATGTCGGCACCGCTGGCGTTGCAAATCACAACCGCATCCTGAGCCTCAAACTCGCCCTCGATATGGGTAATGCCTGCGGCCAGCAGCGATTTGCCTCTGGTCAAGATAGCTTTCGTGGCTCCCTGGTCGAGGTAAAGGCGTCCGGTGGGGGCAAGGCCAGCGGCAATCCACCGTTTGCGGGCCGGGCTGGGCTGCGGTCGGGGGGCAAACTGAGTGCCCACGGCTTCCCCGGCCAGGGCTTTGACGACATTTTGGGGCTGACGGCCATCGGTAATAACCGTGCGGACGCCAGCGGTGGTGGCAATTTGGGCTGCCTCTAGCTTGGTCAGCATGCCGCCAGTGCCCCAGGCCGACCCCTGCCCCCCGGCGACCGCCTTCAGCGCTTGAATGTCTGCCAGGCGATCGATCGAAATAATTGGCTCGGCCCCAGGGTTAGAGCGTGGGTCGGCAGAGTAGAGGCGATCGACATCGGTCAGCAAAAATAGCCACTGAGCGCCAATTAAACTGGCGACCAAAGCCGACAGGGTGTCGTTGTCGCCAAATTTGAGTTCTTCTACCGCCACGGTGTCGTTTTCGTTGACGATGGGAATCACCCCCAGCTGCAGCAGCTGCCGAAAGGTGCGGTAGCTGTTGACGTAGCGCGATCGCTGGGCCAGGTCGCTACGGGTCAGCAGCACCTGGGCAATAGGCTGGTTGAGGGCCGAAAACAGGTCGTCATAAATGCGCATGAGACGGCCCTGCCCCACGGCGGCCACCGCCTGCTTCATGGCCAGGGTTTTAGGCCGCTCGCTCAGGTGCAGTCGCCTACAGCCAATGCCCACGGCCCCCGATGACACCAGCACCACCTGGTGCCCCTGCTGGCGGAGGGTGCAGAGGGTTTCTACCAGCGCCGCCAGGGTCGAGAGGGCAAACTGACCTGCCCCACCGCCGGTCAGACTAGAGGTGCCAATCTTTACGACTAGGGTTTGAACGGGGGTTTGAACGGGGCTCACACTCAACCACTAACCACTCAAAGAGATAACCCTGGCAGTATAGCAACCCCCCTAGGGCTAGTTGCAGCTGAGCGCGCAAACCCCTGGGGTAGCTGGGAAACAGGCGATCGCGTTCCGCCAGTCTTTAAAAAACTTTGGGTGCCAACCCCAAGGCCGACACCCAAAAATGGCTTATTAAATTAAGAGCCTTTATAAACTGGCCCCTCTTTATCTCTACCTAATATCGCAGCATTTTTCAGGTATCAAATTAACTCTAATGTTTTCTTTATATTTTCCTGCGCAACGTTTCTCGCTTGTTTGTTGCGGCTTGTAAAGGCTTGACGTCCGTAGAGGAGGCCTATCAAGCGTCTAAAGCGTGACCCCCAAGTATTGGGAAATAATCACCTCCAGGGAGCGCAGGGGCGAGGTGCGCACAACCTGATTGAGGTCGGGCATAGGGCTGACCAAAATCGTGAACAACCCGACTCGGTTACCGGCTAGAACATCGGTAAACAGGCGATCGCCCACCATCGCCACCTGATTGGCGGGCAGGTTCATAGCGGCCAGGGCCAGCTTAAGTTTGCGGCCTGAGGGTTTGCCAGCGCTGGTCAGGTAGGGTACCTCCAGCAGGTCTGCAATGCGGCTAATACGAGGGGCGTTGATGTTGTTGCTCACCAGCCACACTGAGGCTTCGGCTTTGATGTGGTTCATCCAGCGGGCCAGGTCGGGGTTGGTTTCGGCCTGACGCAGGGGCACCAGGGTATCGTCCACATCTAAAATCACTCCCTTGAGACCGTGGCGGGTCAGTAGCTCTGGAGAAATGCTGAGCACGTTTCCCCTCAGAACTAAATCGGGTTGCAGCAGGCGAGAAAAGGACATAGCAAAATGATAAAGCCCCAAAGGCCAGCATAGTCTAGATTGGCGGCCTGTAGGTGCAGGCAGGAGGAGCGATCGCAGCTTTTCCTCCCAACGGTAGGAAAAGCCTGAGCAGCCTGAACGCCTGCTTTACCATCCTGTGGCGGCTAGTTGTCAGATTAGTTGTCAATAGCGGCTCGAATCGCATCGCGAGCGGCCTCGTGCTCAGCCAGAGTGCGACTAAAGACGTGGGTACCGTCGTAGCGGGCCACAAAGTAGAGGTAGTCAGTGCTGGTCGGGGCTAGGGTAGCCTCAAGGCTGGCTTGGCCAGGGCTGGCGATCGGGGTCGGTGGCAGGCCGGGGTTGATGTAGGTGTTATAGGGTGAGGGCGTACCCACCTGTGCCCAGGTGAGGGGCTGTTCCTTTGTTTGGGTAATGCCCAAGCCGTACTCTACGGTGGGGTCGGCTCCCAAGGGCATGTTTTGCCGCAGGCGGTTGGTAAATACCCCGGCAATGATCCCTCGCTCATCGGGAACCACAGATTCTTTCTCAACAATGCTGGCGAGCGTAGCCCACTCCAGCAGCGATAGGTCGGTAGTGGCCTGCTGGTAGAGCGGCAGCGCCGCCGTCTCAAAGCGCTGCAGCATAGCGTCTACCACCGCTTCAGGGGTGACTCCTTCAGCAGGTAGTTGGTAGGTATCCGGAAACAAAAATCCCTCCAGGTGAGGAATGGCATCGGGCAGCCAGGGGTACTGATCTTTGGGAATTTGCTCTGTGGCGGCCAAAAAGGCATCGGCCGAAAATAACCCGGCCTCCTGAAAATAGGTGGCCATTTGCCTGCGGTTCCAGCCCTCAGGAATGGTGAACGAGGTTTGCACTACCTGACCACTGCGAATGGTCTCAGCCATAGCGGTCATTGAGTCGCTGGGGCTGAGGGCGTAGGTACCCGCCTGAAACCCGACTTCAGGATTTTGCCAGGCCTGCCAGCGCGACCACAGCTTCCAGGCTGTAGCCGAACGAATCAGGCCAGCTGCCTCCAGATCTTGGCCAATCTGCTGCCCCGGAGTGCCCGGCGGAATTTGAATCTGCACAATTTGAGCCGCAGTGTCAGCCGTGCTGTCGCTGACTGGCCGATTGGCCCAGCTCCACCAGGCCCAGCCCTGCCAGGCTGCTGCCCCTGTAGCAAGGGGCAGCAGCAGGCCTAAGAAACTCCACCGAACCCAGCGTGAACCCTTAGTCATAGCTGCAATCTTGATAATCGCCACCGGGGAGGTCTATATCGTCGCCCATATCCTAGACGCTCTGAGAGTATTTCATCTCAATCAACGTCCCCCTTGAAGTTACAAACTCGACCCGCCGGGCCTGCTGCCGTAACCTTCTAGAAAAATACCGAGCCGGAACCCTCTTACTCTAATAGATCAAACAGTTTTTCCTCCAGGCTGCCGCGAATTAGCTGAAACTCTTCCGGGGTCACCACCTCTAATGTTCCGCTGCTGTTGCGGTTGGCAAAAATGAGCAGCGGATCGAGCGGGGTACACAGCGTGTATTCTTCGTCTTCGTAAAAGCAGGTAGCCAAAATTTGAAACTCTTCGGTAACAGGATTACCGGCTTCGTCGAGGTCATCGAGCTCCAGGGTGAGGCAGTTGTCCTCTTCGGCTTCGGGTAGCTCTCCGGCGGCGGTCAGCGTAATAGCCGTGCGCTGCAGCATCAGGTTTTGCTCAGCCAGCACCGCTTTGGCCGTCAAGAAAATTTGGTCAATATCCTCGTCTTCGACATCCATCAAGATATCGTCGTCGTCATCGCCCTGCTGCCAGACAAAAATCTCAATCGGAGCATCGATGGGCAGCAGCAGTAGGTATTCGCGGCCATTGAGCTGAAAGCTTTGCTCTACTTGGCAGGGCAGAAACCGCCCGGCATCATCGGTAAGAACAACGGCTGACTCATCGATGGGTTGGGTATTATCCGCCATGAAGCCACTCTTTTTCTGAATAACCAGGTGCGGACAACAGGGCCGCAGCCCAGCATGAACACTGAACGGTTTTATCAGAATATCCCATCCTGTTACGTCTATTGGCGACGAGCTCAGGACGAGCGGCGTTCGTCTAGCCAGCGCTGCAGGATAATGGCGGCGGCTTTGCGATCAATCAGGGCTTTTTCGTGGGCGACAGAATGCCCCGCAGCCCGCATCAGCTGCTCAGCTTCTACCGAACTCAGGCGTTCGTCTACATAGATGACGGGCAGACCGAGCGCCTGACCCAGCCCGCCAGCGACCTTACGCACCTGGCGGGCCTGAAAGCCTTCTTCGCCGTTCATGGTTAGCGGCAGGCCCACAACCAAGACCTGAACCTGTCGAGCTGTGGCAATCTGCTGAAGATCGGCTACCAGTTCAGCAAACGATCGCCGCTGCAGGGTCGTTAACCCTGTAGCGATCAGGCCGGTACCGTCGCAGCCCGCCACGCCAATTCGCCTGCGACCGATATCTAACCCCAAAGCGGAAACGGTTGTCATAGCGCTTTAGCCAAAAACTGGCAGGGCCTAGCGATCGCCCTCGGGGCCAGAGATATCGGTGCTGCCCTCGGGCTGTTGTGGCCCCAGCGTCGGCCAGCGCTCCGCTGACCAGCTCATGCGTCCGGGGATGGGCTTGCCAGCGGGCTGTAGACCCGTCAACACGTCGGATAGCTGTAATCCTTCTAGGGAGAGGTGGCGAGCCTCGCGCACCTTGTGCCACACCGATCGCGACATCAGCAGCGCATGGGACTCGGGAATCGCCTGAATTTGGGTAAAGCAGGCCTCGCGCTCGGGCTGGTAGTCGAGAGAAGTCAGCCGCAGAGACTGCGCCGGAAAGGGGTGCAAGATTTTGGCCATCTGCGTCATCAGCTCTGGATAGAGCCAGGTATAAGCCGGATGCACCGTCAGCCCGGCGGTATGGGGCTGCTTGCCATCGCGGGAAATCGCCAGCTTGAACTGGCCAATGGCGGCCTTGCGCTGCTGCTCAAAAACGTAGGCGCTCACCGTTTCTACCTGGTTGACCAGGCGCGCGGTGGTGGCGGTAGCGGTACTCAATAGACCCGCCTTGAAGTCTTGAATTTGGTGGTCAAAGACCTGTCGCACCAGGGGTGGCATGGAGGCCGTATCGAGCTGGTAGAGCAGCTGGGCATCGGCGTTGCTGATGGGCAGCAGATTAGGCAGGTCGGGCTCGCGCTGGGCCAGGGCGGCGATTTGCTCAGGCGGCAGCGCCCAGTAGGTAATCTGGGCCAGGGGCTGAAACCCGTTGAAACGGTAGAGAGCCAGGGCCGATTTGTAGCTGACATCGGCTTCTATCATCCAGGTTCTGGCTTCCCACACCACTTCAAAGCAGTGTCGCAACAGCCGCGAACCGACATCCATATAGCCCGAAGTATCGGGGGCGTCGGTGTCAGCCAGGGCGCGGCGGTTAATCACCACCTGTTCAACTCGCCAGGTGCTGCGAGTTTGGTTGAAGGGAGAAACTTGAATGAGTCCGACCAGGCTTTTTTGGCGCTCGGCGACAAAGGTTGTTTGGCTCTGCTGCTGCACCGGACGAGGGAGCCAGCTCATGACCTTGAGGGGACCGTACCACCGCCGCTGAAACTCAAGCCATGACACCATAGCCTCGGCGGCATCGCGATCGCCGCCAGCCTCTAGATCCTCTGGCTGCCACTGCTTGAGGTCGTCTAAATCGCGGTACTGCAGTGGCCTCACCGTCAGGGTTGGGCCAGGGGTGATCATCGGTGCCATAGGATCTCAAAGATCTGACCTGTATGCCGTCATCCTAGCCGATTTTCCCAATTTCCACACCGAATCTCCGCCGAGTGGGGCTGCCTACGCCCGCCGGTAAAGCAGGTAACTTTTTTCTCTTTTGCAGGGCTTGGGGCAGGGCCGCTACTCCCAAACTTGCCGTTTACAAAACTTATGATTTAAGCGACGATTGCAACTATAGTTATCAACAGCACATTGGCAGTGGGCGAGCTGGGGCTGAGCTACAGCAGCCCGACAATCAGTATCTAGGACTTACCATGAGAAATCTTTTAGCCATTGAGCGGTTTTGCCTGTACGGTCATATCGTCGCCATGGTCTTTGGTCTGGCAGGGTTACTGTGGGTGGTGCCCCACCCTGGCATCCTAGATTATCTGCCTGCCGGGCACACTATGTTTCGGTGGAGCATGGCTGGCGGTGGCGTCGGCTACATTTTGCTAGGCACTCTGGCGGTCGCTCTGTATGCCTACCGCACCCTGGGCTTAGGCACTCTGCTGACCTTTGCGATCGCAGCCATCGGCGTCTCCATCACCAGCGAACTGCTGGGCACCAGCACCGGTTTTCCTTTTGGTCACTACAGCTACCTCAACGGGCTGGGCTATAAAGTGGCCGGGCTAGTGCCATTTACGATTCCGCTGTCGTGGTTTTATCTGGGCTTGGCCTCCTTTTTGCTGGCCCGCAGCGGTTTGGCGGCGGGCGGTGGCCCTAGTCGCTACGGCTGGGCGCGATCGCTGGCGGCGGTGCTGCTGGGGTCTGTGCTGCTCACTTCCTGGGACTTTGTGCTCGACCCAGCCATGAGCCAAACCGCGCTGCCCTTCTGGTACTGGCACCAGCCCGGCGCTTTCTTCGGCATGCCCTACCAAAACTTTGCTGGCTGGTTGGGGACGGGAGTCGTGTTTATGGGCGTAGCCCTGGGGCTATGGAAGACCTTTAAGTTTTCCCCCGAGCTGGATCAGGCTCAGCTAACCCTGCCCTTAGTCGTTTACCTGTCCAACTTTGGCTTTGCACTGGTCATGAGCCTGGCGGCTGGTTTCTACGTTCCTATTGCCCTGGGTATTTTGACGGGGGCACTGCCTGCTGTGCTGTGCTGGCGCGCGACCGCCCAGGAGAGCATGGCCAATTTAGCTCAGCCCGCCCAGGTGGTTGAACCCGTGAATTCGGCCAAGGTGGCTTTAAAGTAGCACCGGCTCTCGGCTTTTCAGCAAGGCTGTTTGGTTCTGATATCGATACGCGTTGATGGTCCCTTGGCCAGTGGATGAAGGGCTAATTTCAAGCCGCCAATCCACACCCTGTTAGTCTGATTGGTTTGAGGTACTCCCTTGCCCGCTGATGTGGCTGCTCCGTTTCCCTGGTTAAGTGCTGTAGCGGTGGTGCTCTTGGTCGTGCAGGTGCCAATGGTGGCGGTTCTGCTATCGCGCCTGTTGCAGGGCCCTTTTCGCCGCCCGCCCTTGGCTCCAGAACCCCCTACCCTTGAGCAACTCGGTGCTGTCTCTGTAGTGGTACCCACTCTCAACGAAGCCCACCGTTTGCGACCCTGCCTGGAGGGGCTCACTCGTCAGAGCTATGAGCTGCGCGAGGTGCTGGTTGTCGATAGCCACTCTACGGATGGCACCCAGGCCGTGGTTAAGGCCTATCAGGCTGATGACCCACGCCTGCGTTTGCTGGAAGACGACCCGCTGCCCCAGGGCTGGGTCGGTCGCCCCTGGGCCTTAGACTACGGCTTTCGCCACACTGCCGCCGCTAGCACCTGGGTTTTGGGCATAGATGCCGATACCCAGCCTCAGCCCGGTCTGGTAGCCGCCCTGGCCAAAGCCATGGAGACCGAAGGCTACGACCTGGCGTCGCTAGCGCCTCGGTTTATTCTCAAGTATCCGGGCGAATTTTGGCTGCAGCCGGCTCTGTTGATGACGCTGGTCTATCGCTTTGGCCCCGCCGGCAGCCCCAGCGGTGCGCCCCAGCGGGTGATGGCCAATGGTCAGTGCTTTATGGTGCGGCGATCGCTGCTAGAGCAGCTCGATGGCTACCAGTCTGCCTCGGCTTCGTTTTGTGACGATGTGACCCTGGCCCGCTGTGCCGCTGCCCAGGGCGCGAAAGTTGGCTTTTGGGATGGGAGTCGCCTGCTCAAGGTGCGCATGTACGAGGGGATGGCCGAAACCTGGCGCGAGTGGGGTCGCTCCCTTGACCTCAAAGATGCCGCCTCTGCTGCTCAAGTGTGGTGGGACTTCGCTTTTTTAGCCCTGGTGCAGGGGCTGCCCTGGTTGCTGGTGCCGGGGCTGTGGCTGGCTCAGCAAGGGGCTTTAGCCGACTGGTCGCGGCCACTGCTGCTGCTGTGGGCCATAAACCTGGGCCTGCTGGCTATGCGAGTTGGCATGCAGGCCGCTGTCGCCTCAGCCTACGATCTGCAAGGAGCACCGGGAGCCTGGGCCTTTTGGCTGTCGCCACTGGCTGACCCGGTGGCTGTCGTGCGGATTGGCCTGTCTTCGCTGCGGCGGCCCACCCAGTGGCGAGGGCGACAGTATTCAACTAAGAGTTCAATCTAGAAAGCATTTAGTTTACAGAGCCCCACCTGCTGTATGGCTGACGCGCCAGGTTGGAGTTTTGGTAGCGGGGATCGTAGGTGACCTCCGCACCGACCCACTCCGGTAAATCTACCACCTGATCGGGGCTAGTTAGCTCTACCTCGGCAACAATTAGACCCCGATTGTCGCCCCAAAACTCATCTACTTCCCAAACGACCTCGCCCAGCGGGAGGCGGTAGCGGGTTTTTTCAATCAAGGGAGGGCTACAGAGGGTTGCCAAAATGAGCTGAGCGTCTTCTACGGGAATGGGGTATTCAAATTCAGGCCGCACTAAGCCAACGGCAGGCCCTTTTAGGGTGAGGTAGGCGCGATCGCCTACCTGCCGTACTCTCACCGTACGGGCATCCTGGGTGGGAATATAGCCCTGACGTATCACCTCGCCCAAGGCAGCGCGACGCCAGCTGTCGCCTACCACCAAAAACTTCCGCTCAATCTCCTGGCCCATAGTTCTGGCCCGTAGTTAGTAGGGTGCTTTAAGCAATGCGCCGCAGCACATAGCTGGTCAAGTCTTGCAGCGCCTGGCGAGCGGCGGAAGGCGGCAGATGCTCTAGACAAGTGGCGGCCTGACGCGCGTGGTGGGCCGCCAGATCGCGCGATCGCCCAATGCCGCTGCTACAGTGCACCAATTCAATCGCCTGATCAAAGTCAGCTGCCTCAGAAAACTCTCGCTCAATCAGAGTGGTGAGAAAGGGATGCTCTGCCATGGCATAGAGCACTGGCGCTGTCAGGTTGCCACTTTTGAGGTCAGAGCAGGCGGGCTTGCCCAGTACCTCATCAGAGCTGGTGAAGTCGAGGATATCATCGACTACCTGAAAGGCTAAGCCCAGATGGCGACCGTAGTCGTAGAGCTGCTCAATCACCGTCTCGGGCATCTCGCTGAGTACACCCGCCGCCTTGGCGCTGTTGGCCATTAGTGAGGCGGTTTTGAAATAGCTTTTATCTAAATAAGCGTCAATGGAGAGGCTGGTGTCAAAACGGTTGAGCCCCTGCTGAATTTCGCCCTCGGCCAGATCCATAATCACCTGGGAGAGCAGCTTGACTACCCGCAGGTTGTCGAGGTTGGCCAGGTACCACGAGGACTGAGCAAACAAAAAGTCTCCGGCCAGTACCGCAATGCGATTGCCAAAGCTGCTGTGTACCGTGGGCACCCCCCGTCGCAGACTGGCCTCGTCAACGACGTCGTCGTGCACCAGGCTGGCGGTGTGAATCATTTCGGTGATTTCGGCCAGGCGGCGGTGCTTAGCCGTGATGTCTTGCCCCGGCAGGGTGGCCTTAGACAACAGCAGCACAATGGCCGGGCGCAACCGCTTGCCTCCAGCTCCAAATAGGTGTTCTGCCGCCGCCGACAGAATGGGATGCCTGGTTCCAACTAACCCCTTTAGGTTTTGGGTCATTTGGTCAAGGTCGGACTCAACTGGCGCGAAAAGAGAAGTTACTGAAGTCATGGACCCCGGCAAGAGCGGTAAAGTTACGAATTTTTACATATTCT
The DNA here is from genome assembly GCF_050565655.1 of Nodosilinea sp. AN01ver1. Classification (NCBI taxonomy): domain Bacteria; kingdom Bacillati; phylum Cyanobacteriota; class Cyanophyceae; order Nodosilineales; family Nodosilineaceae; genus Nodosilinea; species Nodosilinea sp. AN01ver1. Next base: position 69,216 of record NZ_JBNXVS010000025.1, read on the forward strand.
ATCGTCATTCTAAGGCAACCCCGGAGGGAGTATTGGTAAAAGCCAGAGCTTTTCTCGGGCTGTAGACCCCAAACTCAGCTCTGGCGGTGGGTTTGCTCTCAAGTTAAAACCTTTGTGACGGCAGGCCTGTGGCGATTGGCACCGCGATCGCCACAGGGCTTAGGTCAGCAATACTAATTGCCAAGATGGCCTAAATTTATGCCCCTTCACGTTTAAAAATCGGTCTCTCGGCTTGAGAATCCCGTGATAGACTTAACTTAAGAATTTCTCAAGACAACAAGCAAGTTCTAGACGGCTACTTAAGCCCGGTCGTTGCTTGTTTACTACTTTGAGTTGATCTCGGTGCTGGGTGGTTTTTCCACCTGTTTTCTAAGCATCAGGTCGTTTTTACACGTTTTAAGGGTGAGCTATTTCACCCCCAATAGTCATTGGGCAAAATTCCTTCTTTCAAGAAGGGATAGGTTTGAGCATCCTTTTGGCTGCTGCTAAACCCAGCTTGCCCACCTCTCGCTGCCGGGCTTTATTGCTTACTTACTACTTCTGCTGACCATGAATTACGCTTCCTCCCTATGGGTTATTCCTCTGCTGGCGATCGCTTATCTACTAGTAGTCTATGGTGCGCTGCTGCTGGCTAAGCACGCCAGCACCTCGCGCCGCACCGAAGGCTAGGCCTAGAATCGCTTACTTAGCTCTGGGGCTGCACGGCCAGCTCTGGTAGGCGAATCTGGCTGACTTTGGGCTGATGACCGAGCCACTGTACGGCAAGTCGCTTAAAGTCGGCGGCCGACCCGCTGACGTAAAACTCTGTAGACCAGGCTGGAACGCTGCTGCGCAGCCCGAGAGCGTCGAGTTCTTGGGCTGCAGCGGCCACCATCGAAACCGCTGGGTCAACGTACTGCATCGTGCTGGGCAAAATCGACGTCAGCACCGGAGCCAGGTGAGGATAGTGGGTGCAGCCGTACACCAGCGTGTCGATGTTGGCCGCTATGAGCGATCGCAGGTAGGTTGCTGCCGTTTGGTGGGCGTGGGGCGCTTTGATTTGGTTTTGCTCAACAATAGGCACAAACTTGGGGCAGCCGACCTCCCACACCTGACAGGTTGGTGAGATTTCCTGAATGGCGTTGGTGTAGGCCTGGCTGTTGACGGTGGCCTGAGTCGCGATCACCCCAATGCGCTTGCCCCTGAGCGCCGCCGCCTGCGCCCCTGGCCGAATTAGCCCCAGCACCGGAAACGGAAACTCGCCCTGCACCTGGTCGAGGGCGAGAGCCGAACTGGTATTGCAGGCCATCATCACCATCTTGACGCCCTGCTCGGCCATCCAGGTCAAAATTTGGCGCACAAAGTAGAGAATTTCTTCGGGCGATCGCGACCCGTAGGGCAGCCGCGCCGTATCGCCAAAGTACAGCACCGACTCGTTGGGAAGCTGGCGATAGATTTCGCGCAGCACCGTCAGGCCGCCTACCCCACTGTCGAAAATGCCGATGGGAGCGGGTCTCGTGGTCAGCAGACGGTGGTTTAGCCCGTGGTTCATGGGTGCTTATGCCTATGAATGAAAAAATAATCTCACTGAGTCTACCGGGTTTGGGCGAACTTCGGGCGAGTTTTGGGACAAGTTTTAGACAGGCGGGGCGCGATGGCCCTCAGGGGCTGGTCTTGGACCATCGCCAGCCTTATGACAAAACGCCGCTGCCCACAGGTCAGGTTCGAAAGGGAGCCAGAGTAAGCCCAGAGGGCGTTTGTAGTATGTGATTAGACCTGCCATAGAGCCGCCATATTCCCGACACACCACTGTTATATAGTTCCGGTAATTTGATATTGAGGGATTTTAGCCAAGCGATCGAGGCTTGGTTATCCGCAGGGTGCGATCGCTGGTTCAGCTAGTCAGGTTCGGTTTTCCCAGGGGGGAAGCCCCATTGGGTGAAGAGGCCAGATCCGTCACTATCTATATAGATGCTTTGCGTATGTGCAGCTGGAGCCTGCTGATCCTAGAACTGACACATCTGATGCAGACCACCGCATAGCAGCTAGCTACTCTAAACCATGGAAACAAAGCCGTGCCCCTAGCCGTCAAACAGGCAACTACAACTTGTAGTACTTTACGCAACCCGAAAGTTGTTATATTCTGAAGGAGTAAACTCATAATGCCTTCGAGTTTTAGCCTAGGGGTTGACCTCAGCGCTTTGCTCAGGGGGCCGTTCACGGCTTAGGCTAGTGCCTCAACGCTGGTGCTCTTAAAGCAGCTGTCTTGCCTAGTTTCCTCGCCTCGATAGAGATGAGTTGCAAGTGATTAACTTAATCCTGATCTTTAAGGGTCAGCTCAGGAAAATATAGGACGCTAGTTTTAGATTAGGTTGGGCACCGATGAGAGATGCAGCGTGCCCAGGTTCGATTTCACAAGCGATTGGCAGATTTGCCCAGTTCTGCGGAGTTAGGCATTCCTCAGATTTTTTAGGTATTGAGCAACGAGTTCCACCGGGTCACCATTGCTTCAATTTTTTGAGTTTCAGGTTTCTAGGTTTTCGGTTTCGGCGTATTCGCACCGTCAGTGGAGGAAAGGTTAATTCATGGCTAAAACAAAGACTCGCACATTAAAAAGCAAACCCCTCTACAGTGCCGACGCTGTAAGAACCTACCTCCATGAGATTGGTCGGGTGCCCCTGCTGACCCACGAAGAAGAAATTATCTTCGGCAAGCAGGTGCAGTCCTACATGGCGCTGCTGGAGCAGAAGGAAAGCTTGACAGAGTCACTAGGTCACGAGCCCAGTCAGGCCGAGTGGGCTGAGGCAGCTGGACTGGGTGAAGATCAGCTCAAGCAGACCGTGCGCCAGGGCGAGCGGGCCAAGCGCAAGATGATCGAGGCCAACCTGCGCCTGGTCGTCGCGATCGCTAAAAAGTACCAGAAGCGTAACCTAGAGTTTCTCGATCTGATCCAGGAAGGCACTCTGGGCCTGGAGCGTGGCGTTGAGAAGTTTGACCCCACCAAGGGCTATAAGTTCTCGACCTATGCCTACTGGTGGATTCGCCAGGCTATTACCCGGGCGATCGCTCAGCAGGCGCGCACCATTCGCCTGCCCATTCACATCACCGAAAAGCTCAACAAGATCAAGCGTGTGCAGCGCGAGCTGTCTCAGCAGCTGGGCCGCAGCCCCAACGCCAACGAAATTGGTGAAGCGCTGGAGCTAGAGCCGAAGCAGATTCGCGAGTTTTTGGTGCTGGCGCGGCAGCCTATTTCTCTGGATGTGCGCATTGGCGACAACCAGGATACCGAGCTGCAAGAGCTGCTTGAAGACGACGGCATTTCGCCCGAAACCTTTACGGCTCAAGAGTCGCTCAAGCAGGATATTCGCAACCTGCTCTCTGAGCTGACCCCTCAGCAAAAAGAAGTGATTACCCTCCGCTACGGCCTAGAGGACGGCAACGAGCTGTCGCTGGCCAAGGTGGGTAACCGCATGAACATCAGCCGAGAACGGGTGCGCCAGCTCGAGCAGCAGGCCCTTAAGCACCTGCGCCGCCGCAAGGCTACCATGCACGGCTACATCGCCAGCTAGCTGGCCACGGCTACGCTTGCCCCTCAGCAACGGACACTCTATGTCCAGCGCTGGGGGGCTTTTTTATGCCCCTGGCTACTGCCCTTGCTCAGCGCCAGCGCCCTTGAACCTCAGACGTTCGATGCTGTATCGGTGCTCTAGACGGATGCTCACCTGGGGTTTTCATCAATGAGGTGCTGATGGCCCGAGCATCAGTGCTTACAACCCCTATTTTGTGATTTTGGGCCGAGCCCAGCGCTGATGGGCTGAGGACTGTGGCCAGAATTGTTGACCACCCTAGGCGATTTGGCCGACGCTGTAGAGCCAGGTTTCGGCCTGGATTTGGTTGCGGCCTGAGTGCTTGGCTCGATGGAGCGCTTGGTCAGCTTTGCTAATCAGATCATTGATGTGGGGCAGTGGGGCTATGGCGTTAGCGTCTGGGTTAGCGGGCCAGCACGACATCCCCACACTGGCGGTAATTGCGAGCGAGTCGCTGCCGCTGTTGAAGGGGTTAGCCGCAATCACCTGGCGTAGTCGTTCAGCCCCGCTCCAGGCCTGGGCCTGGTTGGTTTCAGGCATCATAAGAATAAATTCTTCGCCGTCGTAGCGGGCTAAAATATCGCTCTGTCGCAGGTTGACCTTGATTCGCAGGGCAATGTCGCGCAGCACAGCGTCTCCGGCCAGGTGGCCGTAGGTGTCGTTAATGACCTTGAAGTGGTCAATGTCGATCATGAGCAGGGTAACTGGACGGTTGAGGCGGGCCGATCGCGCCAGTTCTTGGCTGGCTAGCTCGATGAAGTGCTGGCGGTTGTAGATGGGGGTGAGTGAATCGCGCATGGCTAACTCCTCAAGGGCGGTTTGGGCAGCTTTAGTTGCGGTCGTGTCTTCGACTTAAAATTCACCCGTGACGCGCTGCTCAAACTCCTGCCGGACCGACTCTGCAATTGCGATCGCCTCAGGGTAGATATCGGCATGGGATTCTTTTAGCCAGGAAATCAGGCGGCTAAACTGGGCATTGCGCAGCTCGAGGTCGGCCTGAAAGATGGAGGCGGTCGCCATGTGCTGAGCATAGGTGGGCGGATGACCCTGTCTCACAAACTGGGCCGTCAGCGCCACAAGGGCTTCTTTGCGAATATCGGGCTGGCTTGAGGCCATCGGAAATTCCATGGTGCAGTATCTCCTGGGGTACAAATCCTCAGCGGCAATGGTGCTACCGACCAAGTATTTTGCTTAGCTTGCCCACCCGCCAGCGCCTGTCCCAGTTCGCAAAGAAAAGTAACTCGATACCTGGTGCCGCCAAAAGTCTGCCAAGGCCCTCCAGGCAGTAGGTCGAGTTAACTGTGGTGGGGCCAGCGCTGCTCCAGCCCTGCCTCTAATCTGTCACCCCCAAACTGGAATGTCTAAACTAGACAGGGACTAGAGAAAATCAACTATTTACATAGCAGCCTGACGGTCAACATCCTCATCCTCTAATTTTGGCAAGATCCTTCCTATGGCCGCTTAATGGATTAATTTGTGATCAAAGTCCTGATTTCTTGACGACTTGCCAGGTTACAAAACTTCGTGAAAAAGCTGTGGACAGGTAACAGAGTTGAAGCAAATCAAAAGTTTCTACAGCCCGGCCAGTTCTGCCCTTTAGCATGCAGAGAGACATGGCTAATGATTTTTTGGCCCTGGCAGTTAATTCGCAAGTTCTAGGTGCATGTCCTTAACGTCAACTAGGCGCAGCACCTTTCGCAACATCTCCGCAGGAGAGTAGCCATGAAACAAATTCCCGCCCCCTTTTGGACGCTGGTTCTCGGTATCGCAGTCACCCTGATAAGTCTGTGGGTGGGGCAAAATCACAATCTGCTGCCGGTGCAGGCCTCAGAGCAGGCACCTCTGGTAGATGATCTATTTGACGTGATGGTCACCATTGGTACCGCTCTGTTTATTGTGGTGCAGGGCGCGATCGTCTACTCGCTCATCCGCTTTCGCCAACGCAAAGGGGATGAAACCGACGGCCCCCCAATCGAGGGCAACCTGCCCCTGGAGGCCTTCTGGACCGCTATTCCCAGCATTATTGTGGTGGGTCTGGGGCTCTACAGCGTGGTGGTGTTTCAGGAGATGGGTGGCTTTTCGCCGGGCGGGCACCACGGCCACGGTGCCATGGTCGCAATGGCTCCGCAGCAGTCGGTGATCGATGTGGCCCCACTGCTGGCCCAGATGGGCCCCGGTGAGAATATCGATGCCGATGTCTACTCTAAGGCTCAGGTATACGGCTTTGGGGCCAGCCCGCTATTGCAGCTCAACCAGCCCGACGTAACGGTGAATGTGACCGGCATGCAGTTCGCCTGGATCTTTCGCTACCCCGATACGGGCATTACCGACGGTGAACTGCACATACCTGTCGGTAAAGACGTTCAGCTCAACATTGAAGCGCAGGACGTGATCCACTCGTTTTGGGTGCCGCAGTTTCGCCTCAAGCAGGACGCCCTGCCCGGCGAACCGGCTGAGCTGCGCTTTGTCGCCACTCGTGAGGGTACCTATCCAGTAGTTTGTGCTGAGCTATGTGGCGCGTACCACGGCGGCATGCGCACTCAGGTGATCGTGCATTCGCCTGAAGACTACGCCGCCTGGGTCGCCAGTCGGGTGGCCGAAGCTCAGCCAACGACGACGGTGGCTGAACCCCTAGAAACCGCTACCAGCGCTGAGTATCTGGCTGCCATTGCTCCCGAACTGGCAAAACCTCCGGTACAAATTGCCCAAATGGATCATGCTCAGATGGATCACGGAGCTGCCCAGCACCTCTAGTTTTACTTTGGCTGGCTCTGTCTCTTCAATTGGTTGCCCTCTGGGTTCGCCGCAGTTTTTATAGCCCTTTAGCAAGACCCAATTTATGGCTCAAGCAGATGTTTCCATCAAACCGACGGAGGTTCAGGGTGGCCACGGCCATCCTGATAAGTGGAAATGGTACGACTACTTCACCTTCAACGTTGACCACAAGGTCATTGGTATTCAGTACCTGGTGACGTCGTTTTTGTTTTACCTGGCGGGCGGCTTTATGGCGGTGCTGATGCGCACCGAGCTGGCTACCCCCGACTCTGACTTTCTCAGCCCCGACCTCTACAACGCCTTTTTGACCAACCACGGCACGATCATGATCTTTCTGTGGATTGTGCCAGCGGCGATCGGGGGCTTTGGCAACTTCCTGATCCCGCTGATGATTGGGGCGCGGGATATGGCTTTCCCCAAGCTCAACGCCATTGCTTTTTGGCTCAACCCACCCGCGGGTGCGGTACTGGCCGCTAGCTTTTTTCTGGGCGGTGGAGCCCAGTCGGGCTGGACCTCGTACCCGCCCCTGAGCGAGATTACCGCCAACCTGCCCCAGACCCTGTGGTGCGTGGCCCTGGTGATGGTGGGTACCTCTTCCATCTTGGGTTCGGTGAACTTTTTGGTCACGATCTGGAAGATGCGGATACCCAGCATGCGGTGGGACCAGATGCCGCTGTTCTGCTGGGCGATGGTGGCAACGTCGATTTTGGCGCTGTTTGCAACGCCGGTGCTGGCGGCGGCGCTGATTTTGCTGACCTTTGACATCAACTTTGGCACCTCGTTCTTTAAGCCCGACGCGGGCGGCAACGTGGTGGTGTACCAGCACCTGTTCTGGTTTTACTCGCACCCGGCAGTGTATCTGATGATTTTGCCGATCTTCGGCATTATGTCGGAGGTGATTCCGGTGCACGCGCGCAAGCCGATTTTTGGCTATAAAGCGATCGCCTACTCGTCTTTAACCATCTGTCTGGTGGGGCTGTTTGTGTGGGTGCACCACATGTTTACCAGCGGCACCGCGCCCTGGATGCGGATTTTCTTTACCATCTCAACGCTAATTGTGGCGGTGCCTACGGGGGTGAAGATCTTTAGCTGGGTGGCGACGCTGTGGGGCGGCAAAATTCGCTACACCACGGCCATGCTGTTTGCGGTGGGCCTGCTGTCGATGTTTGTGTTTGGCGGGCTCAGCGGCGTGACCCTGGGGGCGGCTCCCTTCGACATTCACGTCCACGACACCTACTATGTCGTTGGCCACTTCCACTACGTGCTGTTTGGCGGGTCGGTGTTTGGTATTTACTCCGGTATCTACCACTGGTTCCCCAAAATTACCGGGCGCATGCTGAATGAGCCCCTGGGCAAGGTGCACTTTGTGCTGACCTTTATCGGCACTCTGCTTACCTTTACCCCCATGCACCAGCTGGGGATGCAGGGCATGCCCCGCCGGGTAGCTATGTACGACCCGCAGTTTGCTGACTTAAATCAGCTGGTTACCGTCGGTGCCTACATTCTGGCGGTGTCGGTAATTCCTTTCTACTTCAACGTGATCTGGAGCTGGAGAGCGGGTAAAGAGGCTGGCCCCAACCCCTGGAACGCCCTGACCCTGGAGTGGACCACCGACTCGCCGCCGATTATCGAAAACTGGGAGGTGCTGCCGGTGCTGACCCACGGCCCCTATGAGTACGGCATGGACAAGGCCGATCAGGTGGGTCCGGCGGGAGAGCCCACTGAGGCAACTCAGGTATAACGGGTATGGATCACCGAGAGTGAAATACTCCTGGGGATCCTCGCCGTTTGCTTTTCTCCTAACCTTCTCTACTCCCCTCTGCTCACGCACGTACCCTTTATCCCCTGATAGCTTATGCAAGGCGCGATTGACTCTAATACCGCTGCGGCCAATGACCAGGCCGCAGCCGTCCACGAAGCCCATGAAGAGCACCAGGATTTGCGGGTGCTGGGCCTGATTACCTTTCTGGCCTCCGAATTTTTGATGTTTGCGGGTTTTTTCGCGGTGTTCTTGGTGTTTCGCGGTAGCGCAGCCGAATGGCCGCCGAAAGAGACCGAGGTGGAGCTGCTGCTGCCCGCAGTCAACACGCTGATTCTGGTGTCGAGCAGCTGGGTGATTAACCTGGGCACTAAGGCCATCAAGCAGAACGACCTGGCCGGGATGCGCAAGTGGTTTGGCATTACCGCCGCTATGGGCGCGGTGTTTTTGGCGGGTCAGGTGTATGAGTACATGAACCTGGGCTACGGCCTGAGGACCAACCTGTTCAGCAACTGCTTTTACCTGACGACGGGCTTCCACGGGGCGCACGTGTTTATCGGACTGGTGCTGATTTTGGGCGTGCTGTGGCGATCGCGCCGCGCCAACCACTACACCGACATCACCCACACCGGCCCTGAAATGGCCGAGATCTACTGGCACTTTGTGGACGTGGTGTGGATTGTGCTGTTTACCCTGATTTACCTGCTAACGCTGCTTAATTAGACGCGTCAGAAACTGTAGAACCCCGGATTCTCTAAGAATCCGGGGTTCTTTTTTAATCCGGGGGTTGCTTTATAGGCAATCCAATTTGGCAAACCCCGGTTCGTAATCAGTAACCCCGTAGGGGCATAGCATGCTATGCCCCTACTTTTCTAGAGCCGTAAAGCGCTCTTTAGGAATGACCCCGTGAATGCCCTTCACAATATCCACCACCTGCGACACCTCAAAGTCGATATCGGCACTGCCGTAGAGCAGCGCATCGGCTTTGGTCAAACCGTACTTGTCGTTCATGATCCGCAGGTACTCGCGCACCGACTTCTTCATCGCTTCGTTGAGGTCAGTGTCTAGGCCGACGGCAATCCAGGCGTCTTCGGTTTCGCCCATGGGGGCGGGTAGATCCATATCTTTGTGGAGAACCAACTCAAAGGTGGGCGTCAGCGAGCATTCGATCGCAGTCAGCGCTACCTCGCCATTGCCCTGGGCGCAGTGCGGGTCGCCAGAGTAAAACAGCGCCCCCGGCACCTGCACCGGCAGGTACAGGCTGCTGCCCCGACCCAGATGCTTGATGTCAACGTTGCCGCCGTACAGGCCGGGAGGCACCGAGTTGACGGTTTCCTCCGCATCGGCGGGCACGACGCCCATCAGGCCCATGAAAGGCTTCAGCGGAATTTCTAGATCGGGTAGGCCGTTGGAGGGCTTAAAAATACCGATCTCTTTTTGCATGTCTACCGGAATGATCTTGGTGTAGATCGGGGCATCGTTTTCGGGGTATTCACCCGGTAGCGAGCCCTTGCCGTGGCGGTTGGAGATGACGCCGTAGGGAACGCGGTAGTCGATGTCGATGGTTTTGATTTCGAGCACGTCGCCGGGTTCGGCATCTTCAACGTAGATGGGGCCGGTGATGACGTGGGGGCCGGGTCCAGACTTGGGGACGGTGCCCTTAATGGTGATCTGATCGGGCAGAATGTCGTCGGCTTTGATGCCGCCGCCGGTCAAAAACTCAACGGTGTCGCCCTGGTCGGCCAGAATGCCCTCGTGGGAGACGGTTTCCATACGAATGCGATCGCCCGATTTGACCGTCAGAATTGGCGCGCTGTCGGGCTTAAACAGCTCACCCCAGATGACGTTGCCGGGTACTGACTTGACATCGTAGGTTGTAACCTGGGCGGTAGCGGGGGCAAACCAACCCGACCAGGCCGTCGCTACCAGCAGACAAACTCCGACTCCGCTAACGAGCTGCAGCAGCCGCTTTGACGATCGCAGGGACGGCTGCCGCTTGATGCGCTTGAACAATTTCATAGACTTAACTGACCATAAAAACCTGACCAAAAATAAGTGAACAGGTTTTCAGGTTTACAGATTGTAATGGCCATTACCTAAAATGCAGCAAAACACGGCACTAGCTCTGGTATTGGCGCTAGAAGCGAGCATTAAGCCCAGGAGGCTATAGCTGCAGCCGCCCCTTGAACACTTCGTACATGACGCGGGAGAGTTCGCGGCGCTGCAGGTTTTGGCGATCGATGGGGGTGCGGCCAAAGGCCTTGTCGTAGACCTCAGGCATAGCCCGCTTGACCAAAAAGGACAGCTGTTCGCGGGTAATGGGGGCATTGGGGGCAAAACGGTTTTGGCCGACTCCGGCAATCATGCCGTGGGCGTGTAGCGTTTCGATGGGGATGTAGGCCCAGTGCTGGCCCGGCAGCACATCGCTAAAGGTGGGCTTGTCGGGTAGGGTGGTGGGCAACTTGAGCACGTTGACCAAAGCTGTGGCAACCACGGCGCGGTTAACCGGCGCGTAGGGCTTAAAGCTCAGGCTTCTGGGGTCTTCGCTGCGCACAATGGCCGCCGCCGCCAGCACTTGAATGGCTTCAAAGTCGGGGTCGTCGTGGCTGATGTCGTTAAACCAGAAAATGGGAATGCCGTTGCGGGCCATGAAGCCCTGAATCTTGCGGATGTGCTTTTCTTCGGTAGCCAATACCCGAGGCTCTAGCCCCGTCCATACCGAGAATACCGCCAGAAACCCGCTGGCCTCGCCGATCGCCCACTCCATTGGGTGCATGCGGTAGGCGGCATTGGTAATGTGGGTGGTGCCAATGCTCTTGGCCGACAGCACCAGGCCATCGGTGTCTCTGGGCACGAGCGACCCCAGCGGCAGGCTAAAGGGCAGGGCCACCACGTCTTTGCCCCTAGGGCTGACGTGGCCCTTGGCGTCGTTGCCGTGCAGATCGAGGTAGTGGTACTGGCCAATGCCCACCGAGTCGTCGAAGCAGCGCGCCCGCGCCTGGTCGGGGAAAAAGGTTTCGGCCACATCTTCGTGGCGAATGGTGGTGAGGGCAATGCCGCGCCGGGCTTCGCGGATGTAGGGTTCGAGGGCAATGCCGTCGCTAGTCCAGGTGAGGTCGCCGCGCGGCTTGAGGTCGGCGGCCCCGTGGGTTTGCAGGTAGTGAACGTAGGCCTGCGCCCGCTGCCGCGCCCGCTGAATGTGCAGTTTGCGCTCGTCGCGGCTGACCCCCACCAGCCGACCGGGACGGTAGTCGTTGCCGCAGCAAAAGGCGCGATCGGGCTCGCTAGAGGTGCCCCAGTTAAGCACGGCCACATCGCCGGGGAGGACTTTTTTGTCGTGGGGGTGCGACCTAAACAGCCGCCGATAGCGAAAGATGCCAAAGTCGCTAAAGAAGTCCCACTTTTGCCATTTGTCGGGCTTGGCCTTGGTCCAAAAGAGGTGGGTGAATTCTTTTAGGCCAATCCAGCCCTCGGTTTCAAAGCCGCTGGGTTTGCCGATCGCAACGCCTTTGCCCCGCGCCGTATGCTCGACCACCACATCAAAAGTGATCGACTGCTGGCACTGGGGTCGGGCATCCTCAGGCAGAATGGCTTCGCCGGTTTCGTGGCGAGCCTCTTGCCCCACACGGGAGGGGATGTTGCCCACCTCCAGCAGGTCGCCCAGGTCGGTGGCCTCGACGGTGACTTTGGCCCTGACGGTGAAGGTGTGGCCCGCCTGGGTATCGCGAAAAATGGCCCCCTGCACCCGCGATCGCCCGTTTCCCCCTTCTATTGCCACCTGCACGGGTTCTGCAAAGGGAATCAGCGTCAGGCGACCATCCCGTAGGTATGGCAGCAGCGCCTCATTCATGGCCGTCGCGGCCACCACAGGCGTTGTGGCCAGAGGGCTGACCCAGCCGCCGCCGGGGTTGGGCACTTTTTTGCCGCCGACGGGCTGTAGCTCGCGCTGGCGATCGCGAAACGCCCGCTGAGCCTTTGAAATCGCAAACTCTTCGCCATCTACCGTGTACAGCCCCGCCCTGGCCTGCAGCAGGTCGCCATCGTCGGAGGCGGGCAGGGCCTGGGCGGTGAACTGGCCGCCCACCACTTTGTGGGGCTGCACCAGACACACGTCTAGATTGAGCCTGAGCGCCGTCAGCGTGGTGGTGTAGGCAGCGGTTGAACCGCCCACGACCAAAATCGAGCCGGTTAATTCGGCCCCGGCGGCTGGGCGGGTAAACGCCCCATCGGCAAACACCCCATTGCGCTGAGTAATGGCATTAGACATAGCGGCGAACAGTCTCTAGAGTGACATGATTTTAGGCCACCCCAGCGGGCGACGCGCTAGGGAAAGCGCTTCAACTGACATGAAATTTATTTACCAGAGGTAAGCCGAAGGTAATAGGGCAGTACGGGGCTGAATCGGTCTAAATGCTCAGCCTGGGTCTGCCTGCTGAGCGATGCGGCAGCGCGACTGCTCGTCCTATAACTGGGCAAGACCACCACTTATGACTTACCGATAAGTGCGACTTCTTTCAGGAGATTTTTATGACTATTAATGCGATCGCAGCTAAGCTTCAGCGCATGCTTTGCGTTGGCCTCGCTACTCTTGTGATTGGCTCTGGCCTGCTGTTTGGCTTTAGCACCCCCGCCACCGCCCTCGGCAACGAAGCTGGCGACATTGTGCAGGGCCGGGCCGAGCGTGAACTTGACCGCATCACCAAGGGTGGCGATACGGTTAACGAGGTCAAACTTCGGCTTCAGGAAGGGCGGGGCGGTGTACCCGCTGACGCAGACAAAGGCACCGACGTCCGGAGCGGCATTGGCGCTCAAGAGGTAGGCCGTAAGGCGCAAAGAAGTCTGGATCGTGGCGAGGACGCTCTGGAAGATGCCGGTAACGCTGCCCGTGACTCTGCCGAAGACGTTGTGGACTCTGTTAAAGGGTTCTTCAACCGCTAGGTTGTTGCCTCGGCAAAACTTCTCCTAACTTTCCTTGTGAATATTGCTGATTTGCTTGTAGCAGCTTCAATTTTGGAGCTGCTTTTTTGTACTCAGTTCAGCAATGCCCCATCGCCCCTGGTTCGGTCGCCTGTGGTTCGAGGAGTTTAGATTTAGACTGAAACCATAGCTGTCGTGCGTCTGGTGGAGGCATTGCCCAGCCCAGCGCTTGAACGTTCATCTGAAGGTTTTGATGTCCCAGACGACGCGATCGCGGCGATATACCCTACGACCCCTTAAATCATTCCATGACCCTGACCGAACAGATGCTTGCTGGCCTACCAGGTCACCCGTTGGCAGGGCTTCAGCGGGCTGACGACCTGTGGCAGCGCTATCGCACCGGCAACCTGTTCACTCCGCAGGTTATTTACCAGGCCGCAGCACCGCTGGAGTCGATAGAGTGGGATGTAGTGATCTGCGGCGGCACTCTGGGCGTGCTGGTGGGGGCGGGGCTGGCGCAGCGGGGCTGGCGTGTAGCTATTCTGGAGCGCGGCGTATTGCAGGGGCGCGAGCAGGAGTGGAATATTTCTCGCCGCGAGCTGGCGGCGCTGACGGAACTGGGCCTGCTGAGCGAAACCGAATTAAACCAGTTGATTGCCTCGGAGTACAACCCCGCCCGCATTCAGTTTGGCAAGGGCGAGCCGCTCTGGGTGGAGGATGTGCTGAATGTCGGGGTTGACCCCAGACTGCTGCTGGAGCGACTCAAGGCCAAATTTATAGAAGCTGGCGGCAAGCTGTTTGAGCACACCGCCTTCAAGCTGGCCTCGGTGCACCCCAACGGCGTGTTGGTAAAAGCCGGACATCCCCTGACCACTCGGCTGCTGATCGATGCCATGGGTCACTTTTCGCCGCTGGTGCGCCAGGCGCGGGGGCCGAGCAAGCCCGATGCGATGTGCCTGGTGGTGGGCACCTGCGCTGAGGGCTATGCCAAAAACGACACGGGCGATTTGCTGGTGTCGTTTACACCGCTGAGGCACCAGTGCCAGTACTTTTGGGAGGCGTTTCCGGCCCGAGATGGGCGCACCACCTACATGTTTAGCTATATGGATGCCGACCCCCGACGGCTGAGCCTGAGCGAGTTTTTTGAGGAATACTGGACGCTGCTGCCGGAGTACCAGGGGGTGAGTCGGTCGGATCTGCGGATCAAGCGGGCGCTGTTTGGCTTCTTTCCCTGCTACCGGCAAAGCCCCCTGCGCTTCCCTTGGGGCCGCACCCTGGCGGTGGGCGACAGCAGCGGCAGCCAGTCGCCGCTCAGCTTTGGCGGCTTTGGGGCGATGATTCGCCACCTGGAGCGGTTGGTGACAGGCATTGATGGGGCACTGGGGTGCGATCGCCTCGGTGCCGCTGCCCTGGGTGCCCTGCAGCCCTACCAGCCCAACCTGTCAGTCACCTGGCTGTTCCAAAAATCGATGAGTGTGGGCATGGATCAAAGCCTGTCTGAGCAGCACATCAATACCCTGCTGACCTCCATTTTTGCGGCTATGGATCAGCTGGGCGACCCCACCCTCAAGCCCTTTTTGCAGGACGTGGTGCAGTTTCCGGCCCTGGCCAAAACCCTGGCGGTAACTTCGATCAAGTATCCGGGTTTGGTGGCTAAGATCATTCCTCAGGTGGGCGTGGGGGCGCTGGTGAACTGGCTGGGGCACTACGGCAGCCTGGCCGGGTACAGCGCCCTGGAACCTCTAGCCCGCGCCCTGGGTCCAGTGTTTGAGTCACTGCCCCCGGTTCAGCGATACTATAGCCTTCGTTGGCGAGACAGCCTGTTTTATGGCAGCGGTAAGGACTACGACGCCTAAATGACCAATTCTGCACTACCCCGAGAGCGCCTGTATCAAGAGCTGCAGCAGCCGATCGATCAGGTAAGTTTGGCCAGGGCGGCTCTGTATATTGCCCAGGAAGACTACCCCTACCTGGTGGCTGACGACTACCTGGCCATGCTCGATCGCATGGCCGACACCCTGCGCCAGCGCCTGCCCAAAGCGCTCTACCCGCTCAAAATTATTCGCGCCATCAACGACTATTTGTTTGTCGACCTCAACTTTCGCGGCAACAGCGTGGATTACTACGACCCGCGCAACAGCTTTCTCAACGAAGTGCTAGAACGGCGGGTGGGCATTCCCATTACCCTGTCGCTGGTGTACCTGGAGCTGGCCCACCGCATTGGTTTCCCTATGGTGGGGGTGAGCATGCCGGGGCATTTTCTGATTCGCCCCACGGTGGATGAAATGGATATTTTTGTCGACCCCTTTAACCAGGGCGAGATTTTGTTTGAGCAAGACTGCCGCGATCGCCTCAAGCAGATGTTTGGCGACGCCGCCCAGATCGAACCACAGCACCTGGCCCCCATTACCCCGGCCACCTTTTTGGTGCGAATGCTGACCAACCTGAAGCTGATTTATCTGCAAAATAGAGATGTACCCAAGGCGCTCGATGCGATCAACCGCATTCTGCTGATTTACCCCCAGGCGGTGAGCGAATGGCGCGATCGCGGCCTGATTCACTACCAGCAGGGGCAGCTTGGCGAGGCCCAGCGCGACCTGGAGCGCTACCTGTTCGAGCACCCCGACGCCCCGGATGCCTTTGAAATTCGCCGGGTAATCGAGCAAATCGAGAGCGTGCAGGATGAACCATGACCAACACCCTCAAAGCCCCCGACCCAAAGCCCGAACCGCCTAAAACCGCTGCATCGCCGCTGCTGGCGTTCTATCGCTCGTCGATGGGCAAAAAGCTGATCACCGGGTTTACCGGGCTGGCGCTGGTGACGTTTGCGCTGGTGCACATGGTGGGCAACCTGCTGCTGTTTGTGGGCCGCGATGCCTACAATGCCTACGCCCTGCTGGTGAGCAACTTTGGCGTTGTCTACTACGCCTTTGAGCTGGCGCTGACGGCGATCGTGCTGCTGCACGCCTGGGTGGGCATTGAGATTTTTTGGCGCAGGCGGCAGGCGCGGCTGCAGGGTTATAGCACGTATCAGTCGGCGGGCGGCTCTAGCTACCAAACGCTCAGCTCGCGCACCATGATTGTCACGGGCTCGGTGCTGGCGGTGTTTTGGGTCACCCACCTGATGACGTTTCGCTATGGCACCTACTACACCACTGAGCTGGGCGGCGACACCGTGCGCGACCTGGCCCGCCTGGTAATTGAGACATTTCAGGCGCTGCCCTACGTGGTGGGCTACACGGTTATTTTGGGGCTGCTGGCCTCGCACCTGCGCCACGGCTTTTGGAGCGCGCTGCAATCGATCGGGCTCTTAAATAGAGAGATTCGCCCTCTGGCCTACGGCACCAGTGCGGTGGTGGGCGTTGGCATTGCAGCGGGCTTTTTGCTGCTGCCCTGGGCGATCTACTTGGGTTGGGTGGGCTAAGCGTGAATTGTGGACTCGCTTAGCACTGGCACAGCCTCTCCAGCAGAACATCGCGCGTACTTGCTTTGCGCTGGCTCGTGATTGCTTCGCGCTGACCTGTGATTGCTTGTTACCGGGCTGTGATTGCTTCGCGCTGGCTTGTGATTGCTGGTTACCGAGCTGTGATTGCTTCGCGTGGGTCTGTGATTGCTTGGCGCTGGCCTGTGATTGCTGGTTACCGAGCTGTGCGGGGGTATCTATCTGATGGGGCTTTACCACCTACGCAGTAGGCACCGCCAGTTCTGCCAAGGAGAGCTTTGACCTGAGTAGGGTGCATTAGCGGCCTACCAGATCGTGCGAAACCTCATAAACCCTGCCTTTGGGCCGCAATGCACCGCTTACAAGACCGGGCCTCTCGATCGAGACAAACGGTGCGTTTCGGCCAGTAGAGCACCTTGCGCCCTTGCAGAGTTGGCGTGGGCCGGGAACACACCCTACGCACAATCAAGCTTGCAGCGCTTCAAGGGTGCAACATTCAAGCCTTTAGAAACTGGGTGTCTGCCGCCTGTAGCCCAGTATTGGGACAAACAACAGGCACCCGGTTTCTGGCAGAGAACCTACTCAATCAGCAAGGTCTTGGTTAGTATCGCCATCCACGGCATCCCCTCCGGGGAGGCTCCGCCAACGACTCCGCTCGACGACTGCGTCTCGACTCCGCTCGACGACCGCGTCTCGACTCCGCTCAGCGGAGCAGGCATAGGCTCTGACCAGTCGTTGGGCTCGGCGTAACCCAGGGCGTGGAGGATTTTGATGGTGCGATCGATCCCCGCCAGGCTGCCAAAGAGCATGTGGCGCACCTTCTCGGGGTTTAGGGACCAGGTCCCTTTGTTAGTGGCTCCAGATCTGGGCGGCAGCGGCAGGGACCCGCTCCCTGGGTTGGTCTCTTGATCGTCGCTGGCTTTTGGCTCTTGATTGTCAAACATCGGTTCTGTTCCTTGTAATGGGTTACGGAAGAAACAGAACGCGAAAACCCTAGCCACCCGCGCTTGCCGTGCAAACTGAGGGGACTAGGGTACCATGTGCCTAGCCTCGCAATCTGCTTGAGAGAGTTGCGGGGTTAGCTGTCGGTTGGTGTTGCGAGCACCTTCCGGCAGCGCCAAAGTTTTCGAGTTCTGTGCAAACACCGCTCGGGCCGAACGGCTTAATGGATGAGTGTATTGGTACAAAAGCTCCCTGTCAAGCGTGGAGTAAATGAAGACTTCGCCCGAATAGATATGGGAAGTTTCTCGTGCTCCACTAAAATCGTAATAATATATGGAAAGTTTCTTGCGATCTCCAAATTTGGGATCACATACAGAAACTTTCGGCCTATCTACCTCGATAGGGACAATATGTGCAAATTTACTCTCTAATAAAGTCGTTATGCGTCTACCTGTGTTCCTACGGGAAATCTCGACATGAAGGACAGTGTAGTGGCCTGGTTGACTGACAAAAGCTGAGTCCAGGTCGCTGGGTGCCCTACTGTGCGGTAGTTTCGGAGATTGGAAGGGAGAAGGGGGAGCCAGCGTTCTAAGCTTAGATACCACTCAAAACCATGAACGCTG